>LGFT01000015.1 GCA_001509375.1 Methanothrix harundinacea
ACGTGCTTTATGAACTCCTCCTCGGTCCCGATGGGAATCGAGGCGCCGCTGGCGACGCTGTGACCGCCGCCATTTCCGCCCACCTTCTCCGCCCCCTCACGCAGGGCGACGGAGAGGTCGAGGCCATTGAAGACTAGGAGCCTGTTGCCCCGGGCCGAGACCTTGACGATCCCCTCAGACCTGTTCATGAGGATCATCGGCTTGTCGGCATAAAGGTACCGGACCAAAAGGCCGGAGACGACCCCAGCGGCATCCATATCCTCGAGGAGGACGTACCTGACGTTCTCGGTCTCCTGCAGCCGCTCCTGGGCGAGATGGACTTCAGAGAGGGTCTTTGCCTTATAATCCTGGTCGATCTTTCGACACTCTGAAAGGAAGGTCTTATCCCTCATGCAGAGGGTGAGGGCCAAGCCCGTCTCCTCCATTTTGCCGCAGGAGTTTAAGATCCACATCAGCTCGAAGGCGTTCTCTACGATCTCCCTCTTCAGCCTGATCGTCTCCCCGACGACGGAGTCGGCCGCAAAGCTCCCCTGAATGAGGACCTTCAGTACGAGGGCCGTCGAGAGGCGCGAGAGCTCCTTTCCCCCTAACTTGGGGAGGTCGCCTGCAACCCCCACCTCCTCTAGGAAGGCCCGCGTCTTCTCGGGGTCGCCGGAGAAGTCCAGAAGAGGATCGAGGGCGCTTGCGAGGACGGTCTTCAGGGGCCCGTCGTCCATCTTCAGCCCCGGCCTCACCTCCACGATCCCAAAGTTTGCGGCCTCCTCAAGGATCGTCCGATTCGCCCCGATCATCATCTGCCGATCGCCCAGCGCCCCCACCAGGGCGAGCCCCGCCAGGTCCACATTATCCCCCATTTCCCGGACGACGGCGTAGACCGTCCCAGAGGCAGAGAGCTCGAAGGCCCCGTCCACCCCCGCCAGGTGAGGGTTCACGTGGACGCAATTCGGGGTCCCCACGGGGGTGTGATGATCGAAGACGAAGACTTCGCCCTCGATATCCGATATCAGATCAGGCTTTCCGCTCCCCATGTCGCAGAAGACCACCGGCGGCTCGAGGGTGCTGACGAGGGATGAGTCGAGCCTGCTGACCAGGGTGGCGTGAAAGGGGATGTTCGCCCTCCGGAGGGCGGTGCAGATCAGCCCTGCTGAGGTTATCCCGTCGGCGTCGTTGTGGGATATTACCCTTACATTCTCACACTGCAAGAGGGAACTGGCAGCGGACTTTGCCAGTTTCTCCAGCCGTTTCATGTGATTAGCATCTCAGCGGTCTCTGGCCTGTACTGCCAGTTCTCTGGCAGCCGTCCAGTGCCGCGATAGTACTTTGCAAGACGCCGGATCTTGTTCTCGGTAAGCTGGAGCCACCTTCTGTTGTGATGGTCTTTCTTGTTGCTCGCCAGGTGTTTTCTCATGCCGATAGCCTTTCGCATCAGGTTTGCGAGATCCTCAGGGATCTCTGGCACCTCAGCATTCTCCTTCAGGTACCTGGTGAGCTTCGTTCCCAAAATCGGCTTGACGCTGGGAACCCCGTACTGGTCCCGGAGGGTAAGCCCGATCATGGTGGGGGGGACGCCGTTTCCGTAGAGCCTGAGAACGTGCTTCTCCAGCTCCTCTTTGCTCATGTCACACCACTCGGGTGGCGTTGATCGAAAAGGCGGTCTCGATCTCGAGGACCCTTTTCTTCTGGTATGCATTCTGGCCATATCAAATCCTCATTATAATCCAAAGTCAGATAAAGGCGAAGGTAAGCAACCCACCGTACCATGCGATAAAAAGCTTGCGGCCTTCAGGATCAGCTCCTTTCGCTCCAATCCGTATAAACCTTCCTGCTAACTCCATCCTGCTCCTAATTGTCGATATTTTGGAAAATGAGATCTAGAAATCCAGACGGAGAAAGCTAGGATGGGCCCCACGGGCTGCCCTTATATATGCATCGCCCCCATCTCGGATCATGTTCCCACCGTTCTTGGATCCCCTCTTCTACCTCCTGGGAGAGGCGGTCTTCATCCTGGCCGCGGCCGTCCTCGCATCCGCCTTCCTCGGTGCCGCCCTCATAGCCTACTCCTTCAAGACCGGCCACTTCTTCATGGCGAGGATCATGCTGATCTTCGTATGTTTCCTCGAGAACATGATCAAGAGCATCTTCAGGGCCTTCAGGGCCGACGACGCAATCGTCGACGAGGTGGGGATACGGCTCAGAAACTACATCAACGCCGAGAAGTTCGAGGCGGTACCCATGGACGAGCGGGCGATCTTCCTGCCCCAGTGCCTCAGGAGCGTCGATTGCCCAGCCAAGCTCACCCCTGAGGGCTTGCGGTGCGTCAACTGCGGCCGGTGCGAGATCGGCGCGGCCAAGGTCTTCGCCGAGGGTCTGGGGTACAGGTTCTTCGTGGCTCCGGGATCCAGCGTCATAAAGAGGATGATCAAGAAGTACCACCCCCGGGCGATCGTCGGCGTTGGCTGCAATATGGAGATCAAGGAGGGGGTCGACCTCTGCCACAGCTACGACATCCCAGCGGTAGGCGTCCCCCTCCTGACCAGCGGCTGCGTCTCGACGACCCTCGACTGGGACCGGTTCTACGAGGTGATCTCAGACCATCGGGGCTACACCCCAGCGGATGAGGACGAAGATCTGAAGATCAAAATATGCGCGGGCAGGCCCGACAAAAACTGAGCGATATGTTTCGAGCCATCCTCTTTTTGCCCAAACCACTTCAAATCTTCGATCTCGCCGTCGAGATTCAGGACCCTGCCCTCTCCTCCAGAACCCTGATCACCTCGCCGAGCCTGTCTATATCCTCGCCGTAGCCCGACCAGTTACCGGCCCGGAGCTGGTCCTGGGCGGACCTGTAGAGGGACCCCGCCCTAGCCACTAGATCTCCTGTGGATAGATCGTCCCCCTCGACATACGTCGCCCTTCCCTGGACCTCGGGGGCGAGGTCAAAGATCTCTCCGAGGGCGATCTCCAGGCTCTCCTCCATCACCAGCCTGTTGCCGTAGGATACGACCACCCTCCGCAGCTCCGGAAGCTCTCCGACATCCGCCCGGAGGTAGATCGGCTCGACGTAGAGGAGGCTATTATCTATCGGTATCACCAGGAGATTTCCCCTGATGACGGTGGACCCCATCTGGTCCCAGAGGGTCAGCTGCTCTGAGATCTCCGTGGACTGGTCGATCCTTGCCTCGATCTGCATAGGCCCGTAGACGAGCTGGTCCTTCGGGAACCGGTAGACGAGGATCTCGCCGTACTTCGGCTGGTCGCACATCGCCGCCATCCAGCCGATCATATTGTTCCTCGTCCGGGGTGCGAAGGGCTGGATCAGCATGAACTCCTCGCCCGTCTCGCTCTCCGGGATCTTCATGATGACGTAGTAGGGCTCCATCGGCTGGCTCCTCTCCTGGTATATCTCCGTTGGCGTCTCCCAGGCGTCCTCCTTGTTGTAGAAGATCTGAGGGTCGGTCATGTGGTAGTTCTGGTATACGCCAGCCTGGATGGAGAATAGGTCGACGGGGTACCTTATGTGGGCTAAAAGCTCCTCCGACATCGAGTCGATGGAGCAGAAGAGGTCGGGGAAGATCGCCTCGTAGGCCCTGATGATGGGGTCGTCCTCGATGACGTAGTAATTGACCGTCCCGTTGTAAGCGTCGATGACCACCTTCACGGGGTTTCTGATGTAGTTGAACCGCCCCGACGGCTCCGAGTACGGGTAGCGGTCGGATATGGTGTAGGCGTCGATGATCCAGAATAGGCGGCCGTCGGCCAGGACGATGTAGGGGTCCCCGTCATAGGCGAGGAAGGGGGCGACGCTCTGCGCCCTATCGAGGATATTTCTGTGGATCATGATCCTGCTATCCCCCGTCAGCTCTTTGCTGAGGAGGATCTTGAGGCTCATCTGCCTGTAGGCCATGAGGAGCTTCATCACGGGGTCGAGGAGGACGCCCCCCGTCCCGGCGTAGGTGGTGTAGACGTTCTGATCTCCCAAGGGGTAGTCGAACTCCAGGACGTTCGTATTGGTGATGACGTAATCCTTCCGCCCTTCGCCGTAATAGATCTCGGGTCTATCGATCTCCCCGACGACCGACTCCGGTGGGATGTTCTTGACGAAGTAATCCGGAAGGCCCTCCTCGGTGGCCGTATTCACCGGGCTCATGGCCACACCGTAGCCGTGGGTGTAGAAGAGGTGGACGTTCTGCCAGGTCTTCGCCTGATCCGGCAGCTTCTCGGTGGATATCTCCCTCGCCGATACCATCACCTGTCTCCTCTTTTCGTCGATGACGTACCTGTCGACGTCGGCGTCCAGAAACTCGTAGTAGAGCCTAATCTCCTGGAGCTGCTTGTAGGTGGTGAGGAGCGGCCTCCAGTCCCAGATCCGGATGTTATCGACGGTATCCGAGTTGATCCTGATATCGGCGCCAGTGAGGTTGTAGTCCACCGGAAAATCCTTCACCTCGACCTCGTCGAGGGCGTAGGCGAGGCGAGTATAGTAGATGTTGTGGGCTATGAAGGGCCTCTCCATGGTGAGCTCGTTGGGGGCGACGCTGTACTGCTGTACAACCACAGGGTATATCGTCCCGGCGGCCCCCGCCCCCACCACTAGAACCGCGATGGCGAGGGGGATCCTGGGGGACCTCTTCCCTGCGGCGACGGCGAAGAGGAGGAGGGCCGATATGGCGGCGACGGCGGCGAAGACGTAGAGGAAGGGAAGGCGAGCGTGGACGTCGGCGTAGCCTGCACCGTAGACGACGCCACCGCCGGTGTAGAGGAGCTCGTATCGGTCCAGGAGGTACCGGATAGAGAAGAGGAGCGCCAGGATTCCCAGAATCGCTCCGATGTGGCCGATGGCCCTTTCGGGGATCGACCTCGCAATCTCAGCGTAATCCCTATCCACCGGGTCGAAGATCATCCGGTCTGCGTGGAGATAGAGGTAGGCTCCGGCCGCGATTGCCAGGTTGATCACGGCCGCAACGAAGATCGCGTACCAGAGGGCCCAGACGAAGGGAAGGGTGAATACGAAGAACCCGACGTCCATCCCGAATAGTGGGTCAGGCACCCCGAAGGGCTGGGCGTTCAGGGCCAGAAGGACCCTCTCCCACCCCCCCTGGGCCACAAGGCCGAAGAATATCGATAAAAGAACCACGACCCAGGAGAGGTATCGAGGTCTTTCGCCCACGAATTTCAGGTTCGCGAGGCTCACGGCCAGAAAGGCGAGGGCCGAGACCAGGAATAGGAGGGCCCTCGCTGCGATCATCGTCTCGTAGACGCTGGAGTATCCGAGGGTCGCAAACCACCTCAATTCCGTCAGGATGTAGGTGATCTGACCTGAAAATACCAGAAGAAGTACCAGGGCCGCCAATAGCCCTCTTTCAAACCTCATAAAAACTCCCCGAAAATTCCCAAACTCAGAAGAGCCATCTCGTTAACCGCCATCGCAAAACACCTCCAAAGTCCAACGCCGCCGGAATCAGCATATTCGAAGACCGGAGGGTCCTGATATATATCTTTCGTCAAAATGATCCGGAGGCGAGAGGAAGACGAAGAGGCGATGACGATTCGCAGCTGGAGACGATTCGCAGCTGTATGCGAAAAATATTAAAAGGAAGTTTACTCACTCGATAGAGATGGCCTCAGAGGGACAGGCCTCAACACAGGTGCCGCACTCGGTACATTTGTCGGCGTCCACCACTGCTATCTCTTCATCGTCCAGCTTGATTGCGTTTTCTGGGCACTCCTCGACACAGGTTCCGCAACTTACACACTCATCTCTGTTGACTACTGCCGGCATTACAAATTCCTCCAAAGTTGCCTAAGTTGGCAAATTTACAGTCCTGGATATACGATATATAACTTTCGTTGGGGGCTTTCTGGTCAGAAAGAGTCGAAAATGTGCTCTCCATTGTAGAAGAGCACATTTCTTGCTCGGTCCTCTGATCAGCTCAGGTCCGAGTACCGGTTCCGATCTTTAAGCTCCTGTTTTTTTGCCTCGTTCCACCCGCTCACCGACTGGAGGTAGCCGGTCACCCTTGAGAGGTGCTCCAGATGGTCTGACCCGCAACGCGGACATTCCTCCCTCAGGCCGGGAGCGACGTGGAAGCAACTGAGACAGACAGTCATGTCCCGGGTGAAGGCGAAGTAGCCTATCTGGGTGCTCCTTGCCAGGTTCATGGCGAAGTCCATCAGCCCCTCAGGATCGGGAGCTGACTCCCCGAGGAAGATGTGGAATATGTTCCCGCCATCTACGATGGGGAAGAAGATGTGCTCAAGCTTTGCCCTCTCGAAGATGGAGACGTCCAGGGATGTAGGGACGTGGGTCCCGTTGGTGTAGTAGACGGGAAGGTCCCGGTTCGTCTGGATCCTGGTCATGGCTGTCTCAAGATCGCCCTTGACCACCTTCATGGCGCAGTCCCGGAACTCCTCGGAGAGGAGGTCTGAGACCGCAAACCTTTGGACCACCGTTTCCGCAGGGGTCCTGGCGAGGGCGATCGTCATGCAGTGGCGCTGGGATAGCTCCTTTGAGTAGATCTCCATCTCGGTCATCGCCCTTACCGCCAGCTTCCAGGCCTCCTTCGATTCGTGCATCTGGGATCCGGTGTGGAACTGAACCATCTCATTGACTCCTACGACTCCGATGGTATAGACGAGCCCCTCCAGGTCGACGGCCACCGTCCCCTTCTTTCCCGTCTGGGGATCCTTCGGTCTCTGGGTGGCGAAGGGCATCCTCCGGTTCGCAACCACCTGGTTCATCCATTCCCGCTTCACCTTGAAGATCTCGACTGCCTTATCCATCAGATCCCGGAGGTACTCGAAGAGGAGGTCGTCGTCGCTCCGAGCCAGGTAGGCGGCCCTCGGGCAGTTGAGGGAGACGACCTGCCAGGAGCCCATCGAAAAGTGCTTGCCATCCTTGAAGAGAAGCTTGTCGTCAAAGTCTGCATCGCTCTCGAAGGTGGCGGCGAACTGGTAGGCACAGCACTGGTAGCAGCTGATCCCCTTCCCGGCGCCTCTGTAGGCCGGAAGCTGGTTGTCGTAGTAGGGGGTGCCGAACTTGGAAGCGAGCTTGAAGGTTAAGAGGTAGAGATCTCTATAGGTCGGAAGGTCTGGATGGGCGGCGTTGAACTCATCGTCCTCGACCATGAAGTCGGGCTCGATGGAGATCTCGGGCTTTGGGAAGTTGAAGGGCTTGCCCCAGTAGTCCCCCTCCATCATCACCTCCATCAGCGCCTTGAAGCCAAGGCGAACCTCCTTCTCGAACTCGCCATAGGTCTTGAGGGGGGCGGAGTCGCCGTCCCAGACCTTCCCCTTGTAGACGACGGGCTTCTCCCGCCAGAGCTTCGGGACTCCGGGGCTGAGCTGGACAGATGAGAAGACGACCTGGCCTCCCCGGGCCACCATCATCTGGGTCATCTCGTAGACGAACATCTGCATCAGCTGGCAGATCTCAGAGTAATCAAGCTCTTCGAGGTAGGGGGCGAGGAAGGTGAGGAAGTTGTAGAATCCCTGGCCTCCGGCGAAGTTCGTCTGGGCCGAGGCGAGGGCCTTCACCGCGTGGAGCATCGCCACCTCTGGCTTCTTCGCGGGGCCCGCTACGCTGGCCTTCGTCCCAGATCCGTCGGGCATGAGGCCGTAGTAGAAGAAGTAGCGGAGGTCCCAGTCCTGACAGAAGGGGCGGGTGCCGAAGTACTCCAGGTCGTGGATGTGGAGGTCGCCGGCCAGGTGGTGGTCTGAGAGGTAGGGCGGTATGAGGAGGAGGTACTGCTCCTTCGATATCTTGTCCGCCTTCTTCTTATGGCTCGTCTCGGCGTTCTCCTGAAGGTTCGCGTTCTCGTGGGCCTCGAAGCCCGAGCCTACGTCGATGAGGTGGGCGTCGTAGACGGGTGTCCCAACCCGGGTGCAGATGTTCCTCCACTCCAGATGGTGCCTCTCCAGGAGGATGACGTTCACGATCTCCCTCACCAGGGGGCCGGAGAGAAACTTGACGTCCATCCACCTGATCCGCCGCTCCACCTCCCGAGCGATCTCCCTCGCCTCCTCCTCGGAGATGCCTGGGATCCGGTAGAACTGCTCGGAGAGCTTCGTCTCCCGCAGGAGCTGGTTCATCACCGCCTCCTTGTTCCACCTCATCAGGTGGCCGTCGGTGGTCCTGACCATCGGCATCTCCGATAGGGAGACGCCCTCCAGCGTTATCTGCTGCGTTTTATGTCCGTTAACCCTCCGATTCAAAGACTTATACCCCCGATGAGATGCGGCAGAAGGTGCGAAGAATTTCTACCCCCTGATGGCGCAATCTTCAACTATTCTTGTAAGGGGCCTAAATTTATAACCCCTTCGGCCGACATGACCTAAATTTATAATTTAAGTTCACCGAGAATTCGAGCTCCTCGCCAGCTGGCGTTCACAACTCTTCATCGATATTTAAAGCCGCTGAAAATGAAGAATAATTCGGGGTTTCAGCCCTTAAAAACCAGATATTCCAGGGGGATATCCCACCGCGAACCTTTTTTAACGGATCGTTGAAGGATAGCCCCCCTCTGAATCCATCGCGAATCAGTGACTGCCTATCTTCCGCTATTTTTGATTATGATGAGACTACATAGATCATGATTGGGCATCTCTGCCGCTCTGGAGGGCCTCAGCATACTCTGCGAGGACGGCGAAGAACTTCTTCGCCCTCCGATGGTAGGCCTCCTTCTTGACCGCCCCGTTCTCATCGAAGAGATCCTGGACGCGAGGAAAGTAGAGGACCTCCCCAGTCGGGAGCATGTGGAAGCGTGCGCAGGTCGCGACGAGATGCTCGATCATCCGGGCGCCTCCAAATACCCCAGAGGAGACACCGCAGATCCCGACGGGCTTTCCGAAATACTCCTCGTAAAGCATGTCCAGCATCATCTTCAGCTCCCCGGGGTAGCCGTGGTTGTACTCCGGGGAGACGATGACGATCCCATCGGCCCTCAGAACCACACCCATCAGCCTCTTCGCCGCCTCGGAGGTCTTGGTGTCGTCCGTCGCGAGGAGCCGGTAGTCGCGGACGTCGATGATCTCGCTCTCGAGGCCGAACTCGGCGGCCTTCGCCAGCATGAAACGGGCAACCTTCTCGGACTCGCGTCCCTCCCGGGCGGTCCCGAGGATGATGGGGATGTACATGGGAATCTATTTCTTGGTCAAGATATGAATATCCTTGTCTCTCGTCTCGACCCGGAAGGTCTGCCGCAGCTGTCGGCCGCCCGACGGACGCGGAAAAGAGGATCTGAAAATGACGAAAAGAACTCGCGGAGAGGTCCAGCATATAAACCCCGAGGGGCTCTCAAAAAATCCAGCCTTCACCCAAGTCGTCATCGTGGCCGGCCCGGCTAAGACGATCTATGTCGGGGGGCAGGATGCCGTCGACGCCTCGGGGAATATAGTCGGAGAGGGCGACATCGGACGCCAGACGGAACAGGTCTTGAAAAACATCCAGACGGCGCTAGAGGCCTGCGGCGCGGACCTCGGTAACGTCGTCAAGTGGAACGTTTACGTGGTCGAAGGCCAGCCCCTCCAGGCGGGCTTCGAGGCGTTCATGAGGGTATGGGGCAGGCAGCCAAACCCGCCAGCGATCACAGCCGCCTTCGTCGCTGGGCTCGCCCGTCCGGAGTTTCTGGTGGAGATCGACGCCATCGCCGTGGTGATCGAGTAGGACCTAATATTCTCTGATCATGAATATGATCATGAAAAGGGGCTTCCTATCAACCGATAGCGTTGAGGAGATGGTATCTGCTAGACTTATAATTCATCATTCCGCCAACGAGCAATCTAAAGAACGTAAAATAATCAATATCCGCCATCCGCAAGCGCATCGACGACCCTGTGCATCTAAGGCTATACGAGAAATAGCCGCTGTTTGTGATTCCCATCAGATCGATGTCGGTGAAAACAGGCTGAATGAATATGCGTTTGGATGAAGTAGATGAGGCCGATGGTCGACGCAGAGCCTAATAAAGAATGCCCTTTGGAAGGATGGCTCACCGAGCTGGAGAAGATCGAGATTATGGTCTTGCTGGATGGAGAGAAGGTTTGAAAACGAGACTTCGACTTCGGACCGACATGAGCGGCCGGGAGCTGTGGCGGCTCTGGCGCGATCAGTTTGACGACGATCTAGCGGCCCTGGCCGAGGCGGTCTGGGCCGCAAACAAGATGGTGAAGACGGAATCGCCCGACGATAGGGACCGGTTCTACGCCCTCAAGGACGAGTTCATCCTCAGGTACGCCACCAGCGGCCGGCGGGTCCGGGATGAGCCGCCGCCTCCCTGGTATCACGGGACCCAAGGCGCAGTACGGACCCTTTACTGTTACCGAGTCCAAGTTGGCGAGAGGGTCTACAGGCTCCACAGCTATCTCCGGCCCCTGGAGGTGGAGCCGAACCTCTCCGAGGACGGGGATGAGATGGGCGGCTCCTCCGTCGACGAGTGGTCGTGGCTCCCTTTATCTTACGAAGAGCTTTACAAGATGCTCGCGAGCTACGCCAAGGACCGTTGGGGTTTTTCGGCGGAAGGGTCGATCTGACACCTTAAGTTAGGGGGCGGATCGGTTCGTCTTTCAAGGAGGTTTAATGATCTGCAGTCGGGCAAGAGACCTATTTTCATGGAGGTCGACCTTCGCTGGGCGCGTGCGGGCGTACTATTCTTCTGATCTTTGACGAGATCTTTCAGCTCGCCCGGGGTCATGGTTGCCCTCACTTCTTCGGTCAGACTCATCAGACCGAACGTATCTCCAGATCCTGCATTCGTCACCATCAGGAAAGTTAAGTATATACTCTTCGAGGCTGACCTGATTCTGGGGTAGACCATAAGATGGTCAGGACGGAGGACGATGGATGACCGATCTATTAGATGCCTTATTTGAAGCTTTGATGACCGGCGCCGAGAGAGCAGATGGCCTTCTTCAGAGGAACGGGGCAAAGGCCGCCTTCCTCGCCCTCCCTGCGGCGGTGCTGATTATATACGCCTTGGCGCCCGGGCCTTATGAGCCCGATACGCCTTGTCCTGTGGACAACACGTCCCGCATCGGTCTTGCCCCGCCTCTGTGGTGGGTCGGTGGGGCCCCTCGAACTCCCGTCCTTTCTTCTATGGGGCTTGACCCCAACTCCCGGATCAGCTATAGCGTCCTCCTTGGCCCCTCCGGCGAGGAGATGGAGGTGGCAGGTACGACCCACGGCGGCCGGGAAAGAGAGAACCTTCGCGTCAACATAACGACGCCACTAGATCCCGGGACCGTCTACCTCTGGCAGGTTGTGGCTAAAAACCGTCTCAAAAAGAGTAGAGAGAGTGAGATCTGGACCTTCAGCACGCGGGCACTGCCGGAGATCGAACGTTTCGAGGTTGATAGGTCCGCGGTGGACCTGGGAGAATCCGTGAACCTCAGCTGGTCTGTGATCAATGCGAGGGATGCCGAGATCGAGCCTGGCGTGGGCGTGGTGGCTCTCACGGGCGAGATGAGCCTCCCGCCCCAGGAGAACGTCACTTACATCTTGACGGCCATAAACTTCGCCGGGGAGGCGAAGGCTTCGGTGGATGTGGCCGTCCTAGAGCCCAAGGTCATCGACTCTATGGCAGGAGGCTGGAGCACCCTCGAGGACGGCATGGGCTCCGTCGTCCAAGACATAAGGTCCGTTTCGGGGGTCGGAGAGAACGCCACCAGAATATCTTATGATTTAGTTCCTGGAGGCTGGGTCGGGATCACCAAGACGGTCTCCAAGAGGAGCGGCACCGGCAGTCTGAACCTTGCCAGAACCGATGGTATCACCTTCTTCTGGAGAGGAAGCAGCACCGGCAACGCACTTGAGCTCCGGTTGAAAGACGTGAGCGGAGCGATCATTGGCCGCTCCTTTGAGGGGGCTTCCATCTCCTCGGGCTGGACGCCCCTGGTGGCGGAATACGAGGAGTTCAACTGTATCGAGGTTGTAGGGGTCGAGCGCAAAGACGCGGCCTTCAACTTTGGCAACGTTACGGCCGTCTATTTCATCGTAAGAGACCGCGAGAATCAGGAGTTTGGAAGCTCGGGCTGGATCGCCATCGACGAGCTGGAGGCGATCAGCCGGGATGAAAGTCAGATCGAGATCTGAAGATGGGGTAAAAAGGCGATCAGAACCCTTACTCAACCATCTTTTTTTCTCTTCTCCAATCTCTCGGCCAGGGACTCTGCATACTTGAAGTAGTTACAGGTCGGCTTTCCAACAGGAAGGATCCTGCCCCGGATCTGTCTCCCTTCGACCTCGATCTCGGCCACCGATGGCGCTGAGAGGCGGGGCGCCACGGGGCTTCCAGGACAAATAAGGAGGCGACTCCCGCGCTCCACCAGGGGCCTGTGAATGTGGCCGAATACGAGGGCGTCCACCTCCATCTCCCTCGCCAAAAGATCGGCACCCGTGAGGTCAGCGGAATATGAGGCCCGGTGGACGAGGCCGATCTTAACATCTTCCACCTCTATGACCCTCCTCTCGGGGAGGAGGGACTTCAACTCCGGAAAGTCGGAGTTGCCGCATACCGCCTCGAGGGGACCGAGATCACAGAAAGCCTCGTAGACCTCTAAGCTCACAAAATCCCCGGCGTGAAGGACGAGGTCGGCTCCTTCCGTCAGATCTACGAGCCTCTCTGAGACCTCCGATGAGAGCTCAATGTGGGTATCGGAGACGATGATGATCTTTTTCATGCGTGAAGCCTTTTCATCCCCGCCTCTTCGATCCCCAGATACTCGGCCCCCACTGCGACGACGCTGTTGGTGAATATTGAGGCGTTGATCTCAAATATAGGGTATCTGTGCATGCTGTACTCCGAGACGAGCCAGCTGGTGGTACTGTGACTGCCGCATATCTGGTCCAGGTACCTCTCGGAGATGGGTATGAAGACGATGTCGTCTTCCCGCCCCCTCACCCTCATCAGCTCCACCAGCTCTGAGGAGGGGTTTGTGGTTATCGGCAAAACGTCTGCTCCCCTCTTGAAGGCGCTCTTGACCCCTTCGAGGCACTCATAGGTGTTACCGCTACCAGTGATGGGAACATAAACGTCGCCGATTTGAAAGCTCGGGGTGTTGAAGTCCCTCTCCCAGTAGCTGGTCTTGTTGAGGTGGGTGAACCTCATCTCGAAGGCCCTCGCCACAAGCCCTGACCTCCCCACGCCGCCTATGATGTATCTGCCGCTTCTAGGAAAGAGCCTCTCAAACCATCGCGTGAGCCGTTCCTCGTCTATCCGGGAGATGAGCTTGCACTGGGCCGCAAAGTCCTTTATCGTGGAGAGGTAGCTCTCGCAGGCCTCGTCCCTCTCACCATCGATCCTGGCCTGGATCTCTTTGAAGACGGCGTTGAGGAAGGCGAGCACCTCCAGCTCGAACTCAGTTCCCATGGGGGAGAGCTTGGAGGTTCGAGTCATGTCCTCGTCGTACTTCGTCTTCCCCTTTATCACTAAAATCGAGCCGTTCTCGTAGTCCTCCACCAGCCGATGGGCTGTCCCATCCTCGTTGGCGGTGATCAGCCTCATATCCCCCCCTTGGTTTATTATGTCCTCGATGTACTTGTTCACTGCGGGGGTCTCGCCGGACCCCGAGACTGCGATCCCCAGGTTCTTCCTCGTATCTCGGAAGTGCTTCTGAACGGGATCCTCCATGGTGCAGGGGAAGGCGTTGAAGTGGTTGTAAAGGAGCTGGAGAAAGCTATAGAGAGAGAGGGCGCTCCTCCCTGCTGCGAGGCCGTAGACGAAGTTCTTCTCGTCTTTTGCGCTCAAAAACGACGCCAGCGAATCGGAGAAGCCGTTTACGCTCTCCAGGTCGAGCCGTTCCAGTTTCTCTATAAACGAGCACTGGAGGACGGTAGCATCTTTGTAAGTGTCGAAGAGACCTGCCATACAAGAGAAAAAGTCAGGCGAGGGAAAGATAATAAGCCTTTGCCCTTCAGCTTATAATCTCCGATAGTCTCCCCTGGTCTCTTGCGAGGCTTATCTCCTGGGCGATCCTTCTGCCGTTGGAGAGGTCCTTTTCGATCAGGTCGGAGTAGGGGGAGCCTGAGATGAATACGTTGGTTCCTGCTACGATCCGCGCCGAGATCTCGAAGACCTTGAACTTCAGGTCGTCGGTGACTATCGTCTCGAGGCAGAAAGGTCCTATCATCCCTCCGAAGAGGTCAAAAGATGCCTCGACGACCCTCTCGCCGAGCTCGAAAGCCTTCGGGAGGAGCGATTCTCTCAGGACGAGGGGGATGTTTCCGGTGACGACGAAGCTGGGGAATATCCCTGCCGCCTCCAGCTCGTCCATCGAGCCTATCCTGAATATCTCGTCGGCGTTGCTCTCGACCCTCCGATCTATCCCCAGCATCTCCAAAGTCCCCTTGCTTAGGGAGTATCCGGTGGACCGTATGGGGGAGTAGAAGTAGTGGATGTAGTACCGGGTTCCCAGGATGAACTCCTGGATGGTGTGCCGCTGGGACGAGTCCACCTTGCTCAGGTACTCTCCCTTGCTCTTGGATATAAAAAAGCCCTTGCCGCCCTTGGCGCCGTGGTACTTGACTATCACCGGCCGGTCGATCTCCTCGGGGGTCGCAAACCTCATAGGGAGGTCGATTCCCGCTTTGAGAAGCCATTCCCGCTCCATCTCCCGGTCGCTCTCCCAGCCGAGAGACTTCCGGTTACCGAAGGTCGGAACAGGCATATTCTCGAACTTCTCGGCGCCCAGATACTCCACCAAGGATCCGTGGGGCACCACTATCGCATTCTTCTCCACGAGCCGGTCGCTCTCATCGAGGAGGGCCCCGTAGCCGTCGAGGCTCAGAAAGGAGTCGGGCTTTGCCAGGGGAAAGGCGTCGTAGAACTTTGGCGGTCGGCCCAGACATATCCCCAGGGTCTTGAAACCCTCCTGGCGAGCTCCATGAAATATCTGTAGGCTGCTATGAGAGCACACTGTGGCAATAGTTAACTCGTTTGGATTATATCCTTCCAAAATTTCTTGTATTTTGCTCTTGTCTATCATATATATAACCTTTGGAATGAAATGGTATGATCCACTGGTACATAAGCCCTTCGACAGGACCAAAATTGCTCAGCATCGAACGTTAGGGATGGATCGATCATCTTGATATCATGGGCGCCATATGCTATCCCTGAATAGGTTAAAATATCTTAGGCGGGACCCACCTATTATGCGCGCTTCTTTCAGGAGAGATACCTCCGAAACAGAAGTTGAAGTCTCCTTGGACCTCGGGGGGTCGGGATCTTCAGCTGTCCAGACGAGGCTTCCTCTCCTCGACGAGATCCTCAAGATCGTAGCCCAAGCGTCGGGATTCGATATCGTGGTCGAGGCCAGGGGTGACCTGCCCACTGGTGATCACCACATCGTCGAGGACGTCGCCATCGCCCTGGGATCGGTTCTGGCGAAGCTGGTCGAGGTGGGGATCGGAAGCTCCACTGTGCCCTCCGGAGAAGCTCTGGCCTTCGCAGCCATCCGTTTTGGGGCTCCAGGATATCGGGAGGACGTCAAGTTCCAAGAGACGTACCTGGAAGGTGTCCAGCTGGAGAATATCGGCCATTTCATGAGGACTCTGGCCTACAATGGGAGGTTCACCCTCCATCTCAGAGCCTCGGGAGGCGACGACTGGCAGAAGGTTGAGGCTCTTTTCCTCTCTCTGGGTCGGGCCCTGAGGAGGGCGGTCGAGGACGGAGAAAGGCAGAGATAAAATAACTCAAAATGCTAAAAAACCCAAAATACTCAAGAGGCCTTCTGTATCGGCTCGATGAAGATCTCCGAGGTCGCGATGGCGTTTCCGCCTCTTGCGGTGTTTATGGATATGACGATTATATTCCTCACATCGATATCCATGTAGTTCACGTCCGTCGGGACCGTCTTAAACTGACCTTGGCCTGTGACGGTATTGCCCCTCTCGGTGTTGATCGCCACTACGCCCTGGAAGGTCTCTTCGTCATCGGGATCGTCGAAGAGGGATACGCCGGTGAGGTCGGATAGTGAAGAATCGAACTTGGTGCTCCTCTTCAGATCACCGGGGCTGAATATGCCGGCCTTTGCTGACGAGCCACCTTTGGCGAAGTCCTCAAGGGAACTTTTTACCATGTTGAGGGACTCGGGGTAGCTCCGCTCCGCTGCCGTTGGGAGCGGTCCTGCCGACGCGACGTCGCACGCCGGAACAAAAATGAGGAGCGTGCTCATCAGCACGAGGCCGATGAGCCGACAATTGTTCTCCATCTTTTCCCTATTTCAGGCACTGGGGTTAATAGTCACCGCCAACGGCGGGGCCCTGGGTCGAACATACACTTATCGTGTTCTTAGCAGTTGCGTAACCGGTGGCAGTAGCGAACTGGTTGCCGGAGGATATCATCTCTATGTTTATTAGATCTGGGCTACCCTCCATCATCACCTGATCAGCGGCATCACAATCGCATTCGACTAGGGGGAACAATCCCTGAAATGCCGCCGATCCTGCCGTCTGGTCTTTCTTTACCAACAGATCATTGCTGGCTTTGCCATTCCAGAAGGCGAAGGCTTTCTGCTCACCAGAGCTGACAGAGTCAAAGTTCATGTTGGCTGGCCAGGCGCCGAAAGAAATGTCTCCGGCGTTGAAGTCCACCGGGCCGCTTGTTCCGGTACACTGTGCTATTGCTGGAGCGGCAAAGAATGCTACCACCAGCACTAATAGCGCTGCAAATTTCTTTATACTCTCACCCCTTCATTGCGTGATGACTCATCTTAGACGACAATCATATTTGTATTTTTTGGTATACGGAGCCGGATTGGATGTCTACACTTCCAAACTCGTTTATGAGCTTCGATGCAAGATTCGTTCAGCAAGGTATGACCTCTCCTGCAAGATAGTATGCCCCGTTTCATCGTTTAATCAAAACCTGTAAATAACCTCCCCGATTATGGGTGAGAAAAACGATGGAGGGAGGGTGTCACTGAGGTTAGATCGAGGAGGTGTGAAGGAGCTTGCGTCCGTCATCGCCGTATATCTTCTCGGCCTCCTTGTGCGGATGGCCCCCCTGAGGGGCGCCACCATCGACGGCGATATCTTATTCTACGGCTCAGACTCCTTCTACCACATGCGGAGGGTTCTCTACACCGTCGACCATTTCCCCCACACCCTCTGGTTCGACTCCTTCCTCAACTACCCTCGAGGTCTGGAGCTGACGTGGCCGCCACTCTTCGACCAGCTCATCGCTGGGACCGCCATCCTCTTCGGGGCCGAATCCCAAAGAGAGATCGAGATCGTGGGGGCGTTCGTTCCACCGATCCTCGGCTCTATGACCATATTAGCCCTCTACTTTCTGGCCCGGGAGCTCTTTGGGCGCCGAGTGGGGCTCATATCTGCCCTATTCCTGGCCATAAACCCCCAGCATGGGAGCGCCACCATCTTCGCCCGGCCGGATCACCACGTCCTTGAGACCTTCCTTCTGGTGACCGCCCTCCTCTTTCTCGTCTTGGCCCTGACCAGGAATGACAGGAATCTCTGGTTTGCGGCCATTGCCGGAGTTTTTTTGGCGGCCATCGCTTATACTTGGTATGGGGCCGCAGCTTATTTTTCGATATTTCTCGTCTACCTCCTGGCCCAGACAGCCATCGATATCCGGAGGAGGGAATCGTCGAGAGATACGACTGAGATCTTCTCTGTCGTCTTTGGGGTTGCAATGATTCTGATCTTGCCCTTCTGGAAAGAGACGTGGATGATGCCCTCCTTCCTCGCTGTGGCAGGAATGCTTCTGATGTTATTTGCGCTCAGGATACTTTCCCATTATTTCATAAGAAAAGGCCTGCACTGGGCCGGCCTTCTCCTCGCCGTCGCGGCCTTCGGATATCTTCTCTACGTATCGGTCTACGCCCTCGATCGGTTTGTGGGAAGCTACCACATCCTTTTGTCGGGCCTGGGCTACTTCTTTGGAGGCCCCCTATCCCAGAGGGTTTCAGAGGCCGCCCCCCTTTACTCCTCTGTGAGACCCATTTCGGTTCTTGGGTTCAATCTGACGATCGCGGTGATGGGCTTCGCCTACCTGTGGCGTTCAGACATCGATCGGCCTCAACTGCTGTTTCTCACATCAGCAGTCTTCCTCCTGTTCATCACAGTATTTCAGAACAGATTTCTCTACGTATTCTCAGCATGCATGTCGATTCTTATGGCCTTATTCTTCTTCCGGGCTTCAGAAATAGTGAAAAGTTTGGGATGGTTCAAAAATGATGATGCAGCATCCAAATTCATTCCCTTGGCTCTTTTAGCCCTCCTCATACTCCCCTCAGCCGCGAACGTTACAGACGCCTTCGAGGTCAGTCCGACCATCGTCGAATGCAGCTGGAACCGCCCTCTTTTCTGGCTGGAGGAGAATACTCCGGAGACTTTCGGCTTTGAAGACCCCAGCCAAGTTCCCGATTACGGCGTCCTGTCATGGTGGGATCGAGGCAACTGGATCCTCTACATATCCCGAAGGCCTGTGGTGGCAAACGGCTTTCAGGCCGGGGCCGAGGATGCGGCACGGTTCTTCCTATCCGGTGACGAAGGAGAAGCCCTCAGGATCCTGGATGACAGAAGGGTGATCTACGTCGTCACAGACTCGAGGATGGTGGGGCCGGGCCTATTGGCGATGGCTCTATGGAAGGGCGAAAAGCCAGCCGATTACGTCAGCATCACCGATGACGTCTATGGCCACACCGAAAAGTTCCTGAAAACCACCCTTGCTCGCTGCCACCTCTTCGACTGCCAGGGCATGAGCCATCTCCGGCTGATATACGAGCATTCAACGGAGGCGTCGGGCCCTTCAGCAGATCAGGTAAAGATATTTGAGAGGGTTTCGGGCGCGACGATTTCAGGGACGGCGTCCGATGGGACCGTTGCGGCGACCCTCGACCTGACGACGGGCCAGGGCAGGAGCTTTAGGTACACCAAGATCGCAACGGTCCGAGATGGTCGGTATGAGATGACGGTTCCCTACTCTACGGAAGGGATGGGCCAAGTTCATGCCATAGGTCCCTACGTTTTATCTTCCGACGGAAGAGTCCTTTTTGTTGATGTCGGCGAAGAAGACGTTCTCCAGGGGAAAGTAGTAGCTGCCGACTTTTGATGCTCAGATCGTCCCGGTCTTACAATAGATTTTATCCCGGTTTATAAAAATTGAAAATTGAGAGGTCCGCCTTCGTTAAAGGCGGATCTACCAGTATTGGATGGCGAAGATGGGAAATCGACGCTTCACCTCACGCTTCTTGCGCCCGCCTCCAAAATCTCGAGGTTGAGGGGTATCAGCTTCGGCTTCTTGGCGAAGGTCTTCTCAAGAGCCCCGCCAAAGGCCCCCTTGGGAAGTCCCAAGTTGCCCGCTTCCATCAGTGCCCCGAACATCACAGTGTTCGCGGCCTGTTCTGCCCCCTTGCTCAAAGCGATCTCCGTTGCCGGGACGGGGATTGCCCTCACCTCCTCCGGAGGCTTGAAAGCCCCTATCAGGGCGTCGTAGAGGATCAGGCCGCCCTTTTTGACGTCGGAAGCGAACTTCTCCAGGGAGGGCCGGTTGAAGGCGACGAGAACGTCGGGGTTATCGACCACAGGAGATCCAATTCTCTCACCTGAGATGACGACGGAGCAGTTTGACGTCCCTCCCCTCTGCTCCGGGCCGTAGTCGGGGTACCAGGAGACGGACCGACCAGACCGATAAGCTGCCTGGGCAAGAGCTAGTCCCATGCTGAGGACGCCCTGACCGCCGAAGCCCGCTATCTTGACCCCCTTGATCTTGAAGTCGGGGTCGGACAGTACCTCGATCGCCTCCTCCCCGGCAAGGCCGAAGATAGAATCGAGGGAGGCCTTTGAGAAGTCGCTCTCATTCCTCGCGATCGGCTCCGCCTCGCTGGATCGGTCCCTGAAGACCCTCAGGGGAAACTCCCTCTCCATCTCTTCGTTCATGAACTTCTCGACTCCCCTCACGTCCATCCTCAGGATGGTGGGGCAGGGCGAGAGAAACTCGACGAAGGCGTAGCCCTTCTTGTCCTTCTGGATCTCAAGGGCCCTCCTCACAGCGCGACGGGCCTTCCGGATATGGCTTATGTTTGAAAGGGAGACCCGCTCTATATAGACCGGTGCCTTGAGAGTGTCGAGGATCTCGCAGATGTGGATCGGATATCCGGAGTCTCGGGGGTCTCTCCCGGCCGGCGTCGTCGCCGTCACCTCGCCCACCAACGTCGTCGGTGCCATCTGGCCTCCGGTCATCCCGTAGACGGTGTTGTTCACGAAGAAGACCGCCATCTTCTCTCCCCGGTTTGCGGCTTGGACCGTCTCGTTCAGTCCTATGGAGGCGAGGTCGCCGTCTCCCTGGTAGGAGATGGGGATGGCGTCGTCCTCAGCCCGGGATATCCCTGTGGCGATGGCGGGAGCCCTCCCGTGAGCCGCCTGAACGTGGCCGCAGTCGAGGTAGTAGTAGGCGAAGACAGAGCAGCCCACCGGGCTCATCACCACACACCGGTCCTGGATGCCGAGGTCCGCCATGGTGTCCGCTATGATCTTATGCAGGATGCCGTGGCCGCAGCCGGGACAGTAGTGGGTGGCTGTGGGGGCTGATCCTCCTTTCCTCTCAAAGATGCCGTAAAATCCCGCGGGTCCTATGATTTTCTCCGTCGCAGCCATTTATGCCACCTCCCTTATCCTCTCAAGTATCTGGTCGCGCTGGATCAGATTTCCTCCAAACCTCGAGACAAGGGCGACGTCTTTGCAGCCTGTCGCAAGCCTTATGTCGTCTCTCATCTGGCCGTCGCTCATCTCAACGGAGATGAAGCTAGAGTCCCTCTCGGCTAGGGCCCTCAGCTCCTCGGCAGGAAAGGGGAAGAGGGATATCGGCCTGAAGAGGCCGGCTCCGATCCCCTCCTTTCGGGCGGCGTCCACCGCAGACTTTGCGATCCTGCTGCTGATCCCGTAAGAGACGAGGACCACCTCGGCGTCCTCGCACCTGTACTCCTCGAATTCGACCTCGTTCTCTCGGATCCTATCGTACTTCGCCTGGAGCTTGAGGTTGTGCTCTTCAAGCTCTTTGAAGTCGAGGTCTATGGATGTGATCAGGTTTCCTCTCGTCTCCCGGTTGCCGCATACGGCCCAGGAGGTGTCGATCACAGGCTCGATCGCTTCTTCCGGAAAGGTCAGGGGCTCAATCATGTGGCCGAGGACGCCGTCGGCCAGGATCACTGCTGGGTTTCTGTACTTGAAGGCGAGGTCGAAGCCTTTGACGGTGAAATCGCACATCTCCTGGACCGAGTTTGGGGCGAGGACTATATTCCTGTAGCAGCCGTGCCCACCGCCCTTAACCGCCTGGTTGTAGTCGGATTGCTCTGGGCCGATGTTTCCCAGGCCGGGACCCGCTCTCGCTATGTCCACGATGACGCAAGGAAGCTCCGCCCCAGCAATGTAGGATATCCCCTCCTGCTTCAGGCTCATCCCAGGGCCCGAGGAGGCCGCAAGAACCCGGTGGCCTGCAGCCGCTGCACCGTAGACCATGTTTATGGCCGATTCCTCCGACTCGGCCTGGACGAACTTTCGTCCCACCATAGGGAAGCGCTTTGAGGCCTCGTGGAGTATCTCGCTCGCCGGGGTTATGGGGTAACCGAAGTAACAGTCACATCCGGCGTACATCGCCCCGACGACCACGGCGGTGTTTCCATCAACTAGCTGGGCAGGCATATCTCATTCCTCCTCGATCTTCTCCTTAGACGGTATGTGAACCTCGATGGCGAAGGGCTCGGGACAGGTGTAGTAACAGTTGCCGCAGCCTATGCACCCCTCCCCCGAATAGATGGCGAACCGATAGCCTCGGGCGTTCAGCTCCTCCCCGAGAGCAAGAACGTTGGCGGGACACGCGACGATGCACCTCTCGCAGGCCTTGCACTCGAGGGCGTTTATGACCGGATAGGGCTTGTCCTTCTCCCTGATCTCGACCCTTCTTATCTTTCCGCTGATCGTCTTGGGAAGCTCGTCGGCGAACTCGACGATCCGCGGGTACTTGTAGGGGGCGGTGATATTTTTGACGTGGCTTTGAAGCTCAACCTTCAGCTCTTCGGAGGGTGCGTATCCCTTCGTTAGGACCACCGTCGCCTTCACCACCTGTCCCCTCAGCTTGTCGGGGACCCCTGTGATGGCGCACTCCAGGACCGCAGGGTGAGTGAGAAGGGCGCTCTCCACCTCGAAGGGGCCGACCCGGTAGCCAGAGCTCTTTATGATGTCGTCGGCCCTTCCGACGAACCAGAAGTAGCCGTCCTCATCGATCCAGGCTGTGTCCCCGGTGTGATAGTAGTCGTCGTGCCAGGTGTTCCTCATCTTCTCCGGGTCGAGGTGGTAGTCGACGAAGAGGCCGACGGGCCGTCCTATGTCGGTCTTGATCACGATCTCCCCCTCCTCACCGACATCGCAGACCTTGTCGTTCTTGTCAACCAGGACCATCTCGTACCCTGGCGAGGGCTTTCCCATGGACCCGGGCTTGGGGTTCATCCAGGGGTAGTTGGCGATGGCGACGACCGTCTCGGTCTGGCCGTATCCCTCCATCAGCCGCAGGCCCGTAGCCTCCAGAAATCGGTTATAGATCGTGGGGTTGAGGGGCTCGCCAGCGGTGACGGCGTAATTGAGGGTCGAAAAGTCGTATCTGGACATATCCTCCTTTATCATGAACCGATAGATGGTGGGTGGAGCGCAGAAGGTGGTGACGCCGTACTTTGAGACAATCTCCATCATCCGTCCGGCGTCGAACCGGCCGTAGTCGTAGACGAATACAGCAGAGCCAGCGATCCACTGGCCGTAGAGCTTGCCCCAGACCGCCTTCCCCCAACCGGTGTCCGCGACGGTGTAGTGGAGGCCGTCTTCCTCGACGTTCTGCCAGAACTTCGCGGTCAGGATGTGGCCGAGGGGGTAAGTCTGATCGTGGTTCACCATCTTGGGGTTTCCCGTAGTCCCGCTGGTGAAGTAGGCGAGGAGGATGTCCGAGTTCTCCGTCGCTTCTTCGCCCCTGGGCCTCTCGAAGTCTGGGGATGCAGCTTTAAGCTCCTCTCTGAAGTTGAGCCAGCCGTCCCTCTCCTCTTTCCCCACGAAGGCCTTCAAAACCTTACCGTTCCCGAGCTCCTCACAGGCGCCGTCCACCTCCTCGGGGACACCCTCCTCCTCGATGGTGACGATCATCTTGAGGTCGGCCCTTCTTATCCGATAGACGATATCCTTTTTCTTGAGCATGTGGGTTGCGGGGATGGCTACGGCCCCGATCTTGTGAAGGCCGATCATAGCGATCCAGAACTCGTAGCGGCTCTTGAGAGAGAGCATCACTGCGTCGCCCTTCCGAATCCCCAGACCGGAAAATAAGTTTGCTGCCTTGTCGCTAAGAAGCTTCATCTCCCTGAAGGTGATGATCTTCTCCTCGCCGAGGTCGTTACACCAGACGAGTGCGACCTTATCGGGGTCGTCTTCGGCATAGACGTCCACGACGTCGAAGGCGAAGTTGAAGTTCTCGGGCACCGTTATCTTGAAGTTCTCTTTAAAATTCTCGTAAGATTCAAAATCCGTCCTTGAGACGAACTTACCCAGTAAAGACGACATTTTTCGTTCCTCGTTCTGCTGTTACATCACCACGACGAGCATCTTCGCGGGCTCGTCGTTTTGGGCCTCCATAGCGTGCCGATATGACGAATCGAAGAATATCGAGTCGCCCTCGTTCAGGATGATCTCGTGATCGTGGATGAAGAACTTGAGGGAGCCCTCCAGGACGTAGTCGAACTCCTGGCCCGGATGGCTGTAGGCCGAGGGCTTCTCCTTCCGGGGCTCGACGGTGACGATGAAAAATTCCGCCTTCTTATGGAGGAACTTCCCTGCCAGGTTCTGATACCTGTACTGCTTCCTCCGCTCCACCTCGACCCCTTCGCCCCTCCTGGTCACCGTGAATATCCGCATCCTCGGCTCCTCGCCGGTGAGAAGTAGATTCATGTCTACGTCGAGCCTCTGGCCGATCTCAATCAGCTTGCTCGCTGGGATCTCGCTCTTCCCCTCCTCGTAAGAGGAATAGGTCTCCAGGGGTACCTTCAGATACTCCGCCATCTCTTCAGTCGTCACCTTGGACAGCTCCCGCATCTCGCGAACCCGGGATGCAATCTCCTCAATCGTCTCCGCCATGCCGATTCACCATCTGAACCTCGATATACCTATCGTATATAGCCTCTACCACTCGGCGGGGCTGATATCTTCGATAATACGGCGGCGATAAAAATCTGCCCCGAATTCGGCGTCTTTTTGAGAGGGGATCGAGAGGCCGACCTCAACCTATTAATAAACCCCTGCCCTTGATTGGGCTAGGATGGAGCCATTCACGTATCTCGAACATACCGGCGACGTGAAATTCCGAGCCCATGGCCGGGACCTGGGAGAGACCTTCGAGAACGCCGCCCTCGCGATGCTGGGAGCCATGATAGATCCCGCCACCGTGGGGGCCGAGGAGACCTGGACCGTCGAGATCGAGGCGGAGAGCCTGGAGAACCTCTTATACGAGTGGCTCTCGGAGATCCTCTACCTATTCGAGGTAGAGCTGGCCGTCTTCTCGAAGTTCGTGGTCGCGGTCGAAGAGGGGGGAGAGGTGTGGAGGCTCTTTGGTCGGATCGGTGGGGAGAGAGTGGACCCCACAAGGCACTTCTTCGAGACGGAGGTGAAAGCGGTCACCCTCCACCAGTTCGAGATCAGAAAAGAGGAAGGGAAAGGGGGAGAGAAGATCTGGACTGCCCAGGTGGTCTTAGACGTTTGAGGTAATCCCATGCTGAATAAGGTAGACGATTACATCTTTGAGGTGCCGATGGGCCACCAGAGGGGAATGATTGTGCCGGGTAGGATCTTTATCTCCGAGAAGCTCCTCGCGCAGGTGGAGCCGGGAACCATCGACCAGGTGGCGAATGTCGCCACCCTTCCCGGCATAGTTAATTACTCGATGGCGATGCCCGACGCCCACCTTGGCTACGGATTTCCCATCGGCGGAGTTGCGGCCTTCCGGGAGGAAGGGGGCGTCATAAGCCCCGGGGGCGTCGGCTTCGACATAAACTGCGGGGTCCGGATGCTCAGGACAGATCTCCGGGCTGGTGATGTGGTGCCGATGATATCAAACCTTGTCGAGGACCTCTTTCATGACGTCCCCTCCGGCGTCGGGGCGAAGGGTAGGCTCCGGGTCTCAGAGCACGAGCTGGACGAGACCTTCACCAGAGGGGCCGCCTGGGCTGTAGAGGCGGGCTTCGGCGTCGCGGCGGATCTTGAGCACTGCGAGGAGAACGGCCAGCTCGAGGGAGCAAAGACGGAGCATGTCAGCCTCAAGGCGAGGAAGAGAGGCCGGCCCCAGCTCGGGACTCTCGGAAGCGGAAACCATTTCCTAGAGATCCAGAGGGTCGACAAGATCTTCGACGAGGATCTCGCAAAAAAGTACGGCCTCTTTGAGGGGCAGGTCACCGTCATGATCCACTGTGGATCCAGGGGGGCGGGCCACCAGATTTGCACCGACCACCTCCAGGTCCTCAGCCGGGCGGTTAAAAAGTACGGGATAGAACTTCCCGATAAACAGCTCGCCTGCGCGCCTTTGGGGACGCCCGAGGCCGAGAACTACTTCGGAGCGATGGCGGCGGCCGCCAATTACGCCTGGGCCAACCGTCAAATAATCTCCGCCTGGACGAGGGAGGTCTTCGAGAGATACTTCGCCGACTCCCGGCTCGACCTCGTCTACGACGTCGCCCACAACGTCGCCAAGGTGGAGGAGCATTCCGTCGACGGCTCGAAGGAGAGGCTCTACGTTCATCGAAAGGGGGCAACTAGAGCCTTCGGCCCAGGAAGATCCGAGATCCCAGAGGCGTACAGAGCCGTAGGACAGCCTGTCCTCATCCCCGGCAGCATGGGAACCCCCTCCTATGTCCTCTGCGGGAGCGAGGGGGCGATGAAGCTCACCTTCGGGAGCGCCTGCCACGGGGCCGGGAGGATCATGTCCAGGACCCAGGCGAAGAAGACCTACGTCGGGACCGAGGTGAGAGACGTTCTGAGTCGGCGCGGGATCAAGGTGATGGCGACACATCCGAAGATGTTGGCCGAAGAGGCTCCCGAGGTCTACAAGCCGAGCGACGAGGTCGTCGACGTCGTCCACCATTTGGACATAGCCAAAAAGGTGGCCAGGGTAGTTCCCCTGGGAGTCTCCAAGGGATGAAACTCCGGGTCGTCCTGGTGGAGCCGATTTATGAAGGGAACGTCGGCTCTGTGGCGAGGGGGATGAAGAACTTCGGCTTCTCCGACCTCTTCCTGGTCCGCCCTTGCGATATCGAGGATTTCGGCCTCGCCATGGCCTCCCACGCAAAAGATCTGATCGAAAAGGCGAGGGTTGTCGAGAGCCTCAATGAGGCGATAGCCGGCGCAAACCTGGTCGTGGGGACCACCGGGGTCAGGGGCCTCTCCACCGACCGCCACCTGAGGATCCCCAGCCTCAGCCCCCGCGAGCTGGCCGAGAAACTCCAGGGAACGAACGGTGAGGTGGCGCTCCTTTTGGGGAGAGAGGATGACGGCCTCTCCCGGGATGAACTCTTGGCCTGCGACATCGTCGTCACCATCCCCACCAGCCGGGAGTACCCGATAATGAACCTCTCCCATGCCGCAGCCGTCCTATTTTACGAGCTCAGTCAGGTGGAGCCCGGCGGCCTCATGCTTGCAAGCCCCGAGAACCTCGCCCACCTCCTCGCTCACCTTCGAGCCGCCATGGTGGAGTCGGAGTACCATAGGCACAAGATCGATAAGACGATGCTGATGCTGAAGAGGATCTTAGGAAGGGCACAGCTCACCGATAGGGAGGTCCAGACCCTTCATGGCGTCGTCCGGAACCTCCGGTGGGGGGCGGAACACCGGAGCGGGGAGTTAGAGAAGGTGAAAGAGGATCTCCTTGAATAAAAATGTAGATTTGTGACGTCTTCGGGTTGATCGTGCACGAAATCTCGGAGAATTCGATATCAGGTCTTGACGACGCAGGTGCCGCCGATCTTGTTGTGCCAACTGATCTTAATCGCCATCATCCCCGATGTCTGGCCGATGCAGACCCACTTACACTGTCATCGCCTCGCTGTCTTCGGGTATCATCTTTCAGCGAAGATCCGGCGAGCCTTCGGCATCGTGAACATATGCCCCGCCTCACCCCGATTGTATCAATCAACGAAATTTTGCTGCCGCAGCTCCTGCAAATAGGTGGCTCTTCATCTGTCATTTCGTTCCCTCCTCATCCCATATCTGCAATCCAATCCTTCCCGAACGTGTGAATTTGCCTGGGACTTGGCACACCCAGGAACCAAAAGCCGCACATAGCACACCGATGTATGCGACTTAGCTATTCGATCCCGTATTATGCGTCAAGCCACCATCTTTTTCTTGGGTCAATCCGTCTCTTCAGTCCTTGCCACGGCTTTACCGAAAGCCCGTCCTCGTTTCTTTTTCTTGTCTAACTTCGTTCTCATCTAATTTCCTCCTCAGATTCGAATAGGTCACAGTCTTGATATCCTTTATCTTCAAGGGTGGCTATGCAAACCACCCCGGAACCATCTAGCCCGCACTCCACGGCGCCGCCCGCGCCCATTATCTCAAATCGACATCGCATATCATCATCGTCCTTCTTTTGGTGTCGCCTTCTCGACCTCTCTTGAGATCTCCTCCAGCTCTCTTATTCGCAAAATAAGCCGCTCAAGCTCCGAGAAAAGGATGTCAAATCTGGCATACAGAAAAAACAGCTCCTCTTCGTCGGAGGTCACGGCCTTGCTTCCTTGGAACCGGACCACCTCACCGACCTTTGCGGAGCTTTGACCGATGATCCTCACACCATCTCCCAAATTAGCGACAGGATCAATAATTGGCAGCGCTGGACCTTCAAGCAAGGACGCTTCAACGCAAGCCACGTGATATAAGCTCCTGTGATCGGTTACGTAGACGTCACCAATTTCAATTGGTCTGTAACAAATACCGCAACGGTAGCCCACACATTCCATCCGATGCCCTCGGCTCATCTCCTCGCCCCCACTTTTTCGGAGGCCTTCCCAGGAATCGCTAGGGGCCGTCTTTTGACATTCTTAACCATCCCAGATGCGGTTTGATAGCCCATGGCACCGGCTATAATCTGAATCATGTCATCCCCTACCAACCAGTGACCAATCCACCCACGGGACCTACGGGGACCCAGCCAGTGCCTTCTCAGCACAAGCCGCGTGATATAAGAGCCCGTGGTCGGTCACGTAGAACTCCCCGCACCTAATGGGATTGCCACATATACCGCAGAGATAGCCTTCGCAATCCATCTGATACCTCCGGCTCATCTCCTCGACCTCTTCTTCCACCGCTTACCCTCATAGGCTAACAGTACCGCAGCCTGGCTCTTCGACATACCGCCGGTAACTTCTAAGACCTCGGCGGATGCCTGCAAAGTTTTTTTAGCTACCTCTGTTTGGTGTTCCCTAAACACGTCTTTCATCTCATCGCCTCCAGATAGTGATTCTTATCTATGCGTTGCCTCGTCCCAGCGTTGCTCAGCAGAACCGTGTCCTGTTGTTCATCGCCACCACCCCGCCACGGAGAGCACAAACGTCGCCAGAACCAAAACTGCTAGCGCCAATGCAACTAAGCCATAGTCGGAGAGACCATAAAGAAGCCCCCTATCACTCATCGATCTGCCTCCTCCGAGGGGTTTTTCCCCAAATCGCCTCGGATCTCGTCTTCGTCATCCTCTTGGCAGAAACTCGGATTCAACCGTATAGAGAATTTGATTCCACAGGCGGCACATTTGCCGTCGCCTTCGCCCGTCGTGTCGTCATAGTAATACCAGTTGATCTTGTGATTCGCTCCGAACCTTTTGGAGTGCAAATTCTCGATTTGTGCGGCCACTTTCTCCATCATTTCGGACTTTGTGCTGTTTGGATTCAACTCCAATGCCAATTATACGCGCCCCACTCAATATGACGAATCGCACAGCTGCAGGCCATCGTCCTGGAAGATTTTCTTTAGTTCCGATTCCGTAAATGTCACGATTTCAGCCAGCCAGAGGAACGGGTCGCCTTGCTTCTCGCCGCCGTGGTTGTGTATCGATTGTAACCGAAGGGTTTTCGTTTGATTTAGCCAGGTCATCTCAATTCGTTCCGCAAGTCGTTCAGGGTGGCGACACTTTGAAACATCGATGATGTCTCCGCGTATCGCTGGTGTTATCAAGCCCGAGTCGGCCCGTTTGTCTAGGTACGATTCTGTCAGTTCCCAGTAACCTTCGATTTTCGTCATCTCCACATCTCCTCGACCCTCGTCCCCGCCTCCTGACCACTCGGAGTTCATGGAGGCTTTCCCCAAGCCCCCAGACTACGATATCAGCCCTCAGATCCCTGATTCTGGCAAGGGTTTGGTTCAGCTCTAGAAACAATTCGTCGGCCCGTTCCTCCAGCTGTGGGAGCTTCATGGTTCCAACTTCTGGCTTGTTAATCCAGAGTGAAGTGCCACAGTGGGGGCAGGTCAGCCTATCGGTCTCTCCTCTCTCAAATGATCCCATCTCTACACTTCCTCAGCACTCATCATCAGCTTAAAGCTTAGAAGCCGCCACGCCGAATTCTCCAGCCCCAAAGGATCTGCCTGAGAGCCAAAAGGGTAGGATTGGTCGTTCTATAACCTATCCGGTCCCACGTTTACCGGACCTCAGAAATCAGGGTGGTGTTTTGGGCATGACACGAGCCCCGTGGAGGCTATCGGCCGCAGGTCCAGGTGCAGTAAGCCGGTCCAGCTCCCTAAGGATAGCTGTCTGCTGGTCGCAAGATCGACGTCGTCAAGGCTATTTTTCGACGTCGCCGCTGCTCGCCGAACCTCCACAAAGAAAAGCGTTTTTCACCGCCCGCCCCCCCCCTCAAACTTTTGGAGATTTAAAATAGTCTCGGCATTTGCCCCGTGGAGTAGACGCAGTCGGCTACCACTAAATGCGATTCCCATGCTCATTTCAGCTCACCGATACTACATGAGGATTCTAGTTATATAACATTATCGACGATAACTTTTAAGGACTTCAAGTAATCAATAAAAACTTGTATAACCGAGGCGATTCGCATGAGAGAGTACACGACCGTAGGACGAGTTTTTAGTGGCGGAAAAGTAACCATCCCAAAATCGATACGTGACGCTATGAGACTAAGGGACGGTGATCTTGTGGAGATCACTATCCGGATCGTGGAAGAAGATAAAGACAGGGAGACAGCTAAGCCTCCCGTCTAATGTCGACATTTAGCGGTGAACTGAAATGTCAAATACCACATTTGACGTTATCAAAGATATAACTTTCGGCGTCTCAAAGGTGATATCATAGCTCTTCGACCGCATCATCGTTTCAATTCAGATGATACGTCCAATATCAAATCCTTCATAACTATTCCACTGGTGATTGATGTCAGCCTTCAGGTATATCGAGGTCGTCAGATCGGTATGACCGAGCTGAGGCATGGACGCCGTCCGCCTTAGCTATTTGGTACACGTCCACGCATGTCACAGCCCACCCTACAGGAAGCTGTCCAAAGTACACTGGCGCCTCGATCTCGTCTCCCTCCTCTCGGATCGCGGTTTCGGGATGCTTGGAAAGACCGTTGGGAGGCTGTAACGCCTGGAGACCTCGTATATCCTCTTCAAGAGATCGGCTAGATAGGCGTTATCCTGCGGTCCTGAACCGAACTTGGGGCCAAACTGTCTTGCTGGATAGAGCTCTTCGTATCTCTTTACCAGCGCAGGAAAATGCTTTTTCAGGACGCCGAAGCACGCATCCCTCTGTTTTCCGCTGCTGGTGACCCTCAAGGGCTCTGGAATGACGTACTCGCATCCGTTCTCGGCGGACCTCGAAAACAAATGGTCCAGCTCTTCATCGGAATCCGAGATGAAGGGGAGCACGGGCATCAGTATTATGCCGGTCTGTATACCGACATCAGATATCCTTTTCAAGGCCTTTAGTCGATTGAGGGGAGAGCACGTATAAGGTTCAAATATCCGAGCATGATCTTGATTCAGGCTCGTCAGCGAGAAGGAGACGTTCACGAAGACGCCGGAATCGTTCAGCTCTTCTAGCAGGTCCAGGTCTCTCAGTACCAGGTCGGACTTCGTCTGGATGAGAAGCGGTATCCCGTACTGGACGATCACCTTCAGAGACGACCTAATGATCCTCTCTTTCTGCTCTGCAGTTTCGCAGTCGTAGCCGTCCAGCAAGATCGCCTTGGTCTTGTCCAGCTCTGGAATGTTGCTCTTCAAGACCGAGACGGTGTTGGTCTTTATCTTGACCTCGTTCTCACGTATGAACTCGTTGTGGGGTTCGAAGCAGTACTGACATCTCTTGGAGCAGCCCATGTACGGTGAGAGCCTGTACTCGTAGACCTCCTTCTTGATGAGATCACGCGGGAGGAAGGCCCCAGCCTTTCTGAACGCCGAGGGCGTCTCGTACTTGGTATAGACGATATTCGGGTTATTCTCACCCAGCCGTGGAGTCATCTCTCGCCTCGATATCTTCCAATCTTTCCATCTCCACCATCTCCTCCATCTTCTCTCGCCGATTCTTGTAATATCCAGAATAAAGCGCAGCTGCTGGATTGTGGCCCAATCTCAACTTTTCCTCCTGGTACAAATAACCCGCACCGCCTCAAAACGTCCCGGTTTTCATCATCCGTGCGGAAATCCTTCCTCGCAAAACTCGTTCGGGCAGCAGGTCAGGATCGTATCCGCCCCGGCCCGCTTGATCGACGTCAGCTATATCCAGCATCGCTTTTTTGTCGTCGCCGGACAGCCCCTCCAGCCAGCCTTCGAGGGCCTTCCAGCGGGCCTGGGGCCAGCGTCCCGACCCACCGGCGATCACCGTCGCCATTGTCACCGGGCTCGCGCGCCCGGAGTTCCTGGTGGAGATCGAATTATAGTGAGATAATATGGCCTAGAATTCTATATAACTACTGCTTTAAAATTTCGATAGATTTTTAAGAGAATACATGGTAGGATCAATTGGCTTAAATCATTCAACCTTACATCATAGCGGTCCTGATATCACTAATACTTGAAAGTGAGCATAAAAGAACAAATTGGAGGTTCCTTTGACGAATAACCCAACATTAAAATTTGCCGTCGAAGCACTACTTAATAAGGCAAATTCCAGGGGAGACGCGGTCTTAGGAGCAACTGCCTTTAACAAGATGGTCTTCCTACTTTATAAAAGATTGAAACGGAAGGGAAAACAATTAGACCTCAGATTGCCTTACTGTTGGTATTTATGGGGGCCATTTATAGCACACGCCGAATTTGAACACGAAGTAGGGGTTCCACTTGATTATTATGTTCCGAAGGGTGAGCATACTCGTGTAATCGATAATGTATCTGACGTAGAAATTCCTATCGCAGAGAAAAGATTAATAGAAAAAGAGATAGATAAAATGCTTGCCGAGTTTGATAATAATGGAATTATTAACCTAGATCTTTTGCTCAACCGCGCGTATGAACTTGCCCCATATGAGTTTCAGAAGGTGTTTAATCGAAGTTTCAGGCCTGAATTAAACAAGCTAAGGTCGTACTCGGTATCAAAAGAGGAGATTGAAGCTTACTTGGATAGACTTCTAGAGACGTATCCAGAAAAAGAGATGGAAGAATTGTATGACGTTTTTCTTGAGTGGGATGATACATTTCGGCTTGCTCTCGAAAACGATACATCTCGCACATACGTTCTTGCAGAAGAATTCTGGGGAGTTTTTTGTAAACTATTACGAGTAAAGCAGCGTTATGGCGTCTCTAGAGATACGATTATCAATTGGTCGTTCAGCTTTAAAGAAAGTCTCCATCAATACGAAAACAAGCTCGAAAATGAACGAAATGATCTGCTGGGAATCCACTTTGAGAAAGAACAAACTGATGTGAAGGTCCAAAGGATCGTCGGTGATGTTATGGAGTTATCTCATAAAATTGCAATAGAATATAAACCGGTGAAGGAGGTCTGACAAACTGCCATACTTCCTGGATTCTAATGTATTAATCGGATATGTATTTAGAAAGGCAGACATCTGGGGCGACCCTGCAAACGTAGTAGTTGAAGATGATGAGGAAAATAATTCAAGTACAGTTGTTTGGGGCGAATGCTTTGGCTCTTCAGAAGGTGGTAGATGCAACACTATACAAAAAAAGATAAGTCGGGAATTTAGGAGAGCAATCGCAAAATTAAATAGTGGATTATCAAATGAAGAACTTTTAATGTTTGCTCGCGGTGAAAATTGGAGAATTTTGGGTATTCTTAAGAGTATATTTGATGAGCACAAAGGATATTCATCAGTGATATTAATCAAATTACTTAGAGATGTTCAACGAAGATACGATAAGGAATACATAGATAGATTCAACAAGCTTAAGGAAATTGTGACGATTCATAACAGAGAAAAACCATATTTAGAGATTCGCAAGCTCCTAGAAGAATTTATTGAAGATTGGGATGATATTCAGATTATTCTTGATGCGCATTATGTAGGAAACTTAAGTAAAAATATAATATTAATTACAGGAGATTACAATCATATAGTGCCGAACAAAAAACTTATTTGTACGCACACATCATTGGTAGATGTAAAAGGTCTAGGCGATTATAGGGCTAAGTCTATAATATAATAAAAATAGTTTGTATTACATCCTGCCAGTGTTATTCAGTCAAACGCCTTCCCGCTCCTTCCTCGCATACTCCTTCGCGTAGTACGTCAGGATCATGTCCGCCCCGGCCCGCTTGATGGAGGTCAGCGCCTCGCGCATCGCCCGC
>LGFT01000115.1 GCA_001509375.1 Methanothrix harundinacea
GCTTGCGAGGTCGAGTTTCATCGTACCGCTCTGGCGGTGGATCCACCAGGAGGAGCCGTCGGTCACATTGTCGACACCGAAGGTGTACGAGGTGGCGGAGGCCGTCGAGATCAATGCTGCCAAGAGCAGCATTGTCGTAAGCACGCGAATGCCGTTCATACCACAACCACCTCTACAACTGCACCTTCACTGGTCCCGTTCGTCCAAGCCCAGGCCTCAAAATCGAATGAGCCCGCAATATCCTCTTCATCATGATCGTTCGTTGAATCCGCATAGGGCCAGATCCGGTCGCCCTCGGCGTGGGATCGCTGATATGCTCTTGCCTCGTCGGAGTTGACAAAAGCTCTCCCCTCGAAATCGAGGTATGCATTTCCATCGACCCAGTTGTCGACGTAGCCGCGGTAGTCTTCGTCGGGGTTGTATGCCTCGCATAAGGCCCAAGCGAAGTCGCCATAAATCTCTGTGTTCTGGCCAGCGGCGGCACTGTTCCCGGCCAGGGCTCTCTGGAAGGTATCTATAGATCCATCATCAACCTCGGCATATACACCTGCGTAGCTTCCTTCGGCGTCCTCGGCGTAAGACCGGGCCTCTGCCCATTGGGCGTCCACGAACGAAAACTGACCCGCGTTAAGAGGCGCCCGTCTTCCATCTCGACGTAGGTTCCGGCCCAGTTCCATTCGTCATCCAAGGCCTGAGTACTGGCCCAACCATACTCCCCCTCGATCTCGGTATTTTGGCCAGCGACGGCACTGTTTATCGTCCCTGCACCCTGATCAGTCCGAAGGGTCCCATCCCACATATAGGCATCCGTGTCGGCCCAATTGCCGTCAGCGTCCTCAGCCCATGATCCGGCGTATCCTTCTAAAGCCACGATCACAGTGTTCTGACCCGCTTCGGCACTGTTTCCCGCCACTGCACCCTGGTCTGTCCAGAGGGTTCCATCCCACATATCAGTGTACGTTTGGGCCCTGTTGCCGTCAGCGCCCTCAGCCCATGATCCGGCGTATACTTCTTCAGCCTCGATCACGGTGTCCTGACCCGCTTCAGCACTGTTTCCCGCCACTGCACCCTGATCTGTCCAGAGGGTTCCATCCCACATATCAGTGTACGTTTGGGCCCTGTTGCCGTCAGCGTCCTCAGCCCATGATCCGGCGTATCCTTCTAAAGCAACGATCTCGGTGTTCTGACCCGCTTCGGCACCATTTCCCGTCCTCGCGTTCTGGGTGCTGGATATGCTCCCAAGCCACATATCTGCATGTGTCTCGGCCCAGTTCCCTTCGGCGTCTTCGGCTCCAGCGTAAGTCCACGCCTCCAGCCCATCTGCTCTCATCTTCTGGGATGCGGCTACGCTCTGGCCAGTGGCAACCGATTGGGACGTAGAGATATCAGCGAGGAAGGCATAAGATCCGACTTCCGCCATGTCCCCGCCTTGAGTGCCCCAGAGCTCAGAGTTCGTTCTCCTGCTTGCAGTGGTGGAAACGGACCTCGACGCGCTCCCCGCCACCGGTGTCAGGGTTGAGCCGCCGGAGCCCGCGATTCTCGAGGCCCCCATGGTCTCCAGGGCGTAGGTTATGACGTAGTCTGCGCCCCTCCCACTTCCGCGCATCACCTGGTTTATATTCGCGTTGCCAAAGCCCGATAGGCTCTTGCTGTCTGTCATGCTTACCCCGGCGCCGAAGCTGGCCGACGATTTGCCGCTGACGCCGACGCTGTCGTCGATTCCGTAGGAGTCGTCGATCCCGACGGTTCCACCGCCGCCATCGCTAGCCGAGAAATGCATATCGATGGCATAAGCCCCTTGAAAAATTAGAAGGCAAATTACAGATACGATTAACCGATATGATCCGGACAGAAACCTCCCTCCTTAGGTTAGATCCGTATCTATATTTCGTATTAGATAAACATTTCTACAACTTAACGAAATATCGAGAAAAAGTTATACAACCCTGTACATGGAAACATTTATATTAATAAATGATAGCAAATATAAAAAATCGATAGATATAAACATATATTCTCCGATCAGATGAGCGTCTCCTATGCTGATATGATAAATTGAACTGCATCCTACGCGAAATGTCCAACACGATCAGCAAGCAATCGTTAGCCTTCAGGTACGTGTTTAGCTGGCCAGACTTGATATCAGTATCTTTCGGGTATCGAGTCCCTGTTGCTTCGATGTCGCCAGGACTGTCATAATACGTTCATGAA
>LGFT01000067.1 GCA_001509375.1 Methanothrix harundinacea
GCTGAGCCCCTGCCTGAACCTCACCTCGCCCCGGACGGCGGGCTCAAGCCTCGGAACGTCCTTCAAGATCTGGTCGTAGATGGAGAGCGCCTTCTCCACCTGGCCGGCCCCGGCGAAGTCGTCGGCGCTCTTGGCGAGAAGCAGGATCACGTTCCTGTAGGTCTTTCTCGTCTTGTACTCCGTGGCGATCCATGCAAGTGCCGCACCGGCTGCCGCGCCGACGGGCCCTGCGATCCAGGGGCTGCTCATCTCGATGGCCATTTTTCCCGAACTCCCTCTTCCTACCTAAATTAGATCTAAATGAAATCTGATTTAAACTTTTGCGGGTATATTTGCTCCTCCGAGTCTCTCCAAAAGGGTCCTTCATCTCCGATCGGCGAGCCGGCTCGGGGAATCTCGGATGAATCTTGAAGACGATCACCATTGGCGGCGGATCGGAGAGATGCCCCCGATGGGTTCATCAATCCGGCGGCCCTTTCTGTTCAGGGCCGCCGGGTTTCAATCAAGCTCGCCCCGCCGTCGGAGAGGAGATGACGTAGGTCTTCTTCGCAGTGGTGAAATCCTCGGGGCTGTAGGCCTCCGTCGTGAAGGCCACCTTCCTCTTCTCGATCACCTCGCCGTCCTTGCTGAGGGTGAGCTCCTCGAGGTGGAGGCGAGACGGCGTCTTCTTCATGATGAACTTGAGGGGGTTGAAGGCGAGGGAGACCTTCTGCACCCCCTCCTCCAGGGGGGAAGACACCTCCACAGCGTCGATCTCAAACCCGTCGTCGTCAACGATCCTTCCGGCAACCTCATAAGCCCCCGGGGTCTGGACAGCTACCCCGACGCCGATGACGATCGAGTCCGGCTTCATGCCGGATCCGGAAATCGATGATGCCGTCTCGTCGGTGAACTCTCCGGTGAGCCGGGCCGATAGGTGCTGGAAGTCCTCAGGACACTTGAATATCGTTATGTTCCCGGCGTACCGATCTATTATGTCCCCCTCGCCGTTGTAGAGGAAGAGATTTTCAAGCCTCAGAGGCCCACATCGGCCCTTGCTCCAGATATCGGTCCCGTTGACGCAGATCTCTATCGAGCCGTCCATTTCGAGCCTCTCCGTATTGCCGATCCACCCTATCGCAGACCCGTTCCCGTCCAGAAGGCTCCCCTCAACCCGATAGTCTCCGGGGGCGTTGACGTCGACCTCCACTCCGATGCAGAGCTTCTCATAAAGTCCGTCCCCGTCCCTGTCGATGAGGTCGGTGGTGCTCGTCCCCGTGAGGGAGGCCCCTCCTACGGTGAGGCTGATGGGGATGGTGAACCGATCCTCGTCACTTCGCACCTGGATGTATCCCTCAAGGCCCACGCTCGACGCATTTGAGGGCACGGTGATGGTGGCGTTGACCGTCCCTTCCGCCCCGGAATCCAGCAGCTCTGGCCCCCTCGCCTCCACCCAACTCCAGGTCTCTTGGACGTAGAAGGTCGCCTCCAGGTCGAAGGGCTGCTCCGCCTTTGTGGTCACGTGATATCCATAGACTATCGCTCTCCAGAGGCCGGTGGCCGGATGGGTTGCCCCTACCTCCTCTTTGACTTCGGCGCCGTAGGAGACGTCCACGGGCCTCCCGTTCTCGTTGAAGAGGAGGAGGGCGAGATCGCTCTTGGGATCGTCCCAGGCGAGGGTCACCCCCAGTCTGGAGACGTTCGCCGGGACATCTATCGGCACCGTCCAGATAACCTTGTCACCGACGGAGTCGGTCCACTTCACCTTCTCGACGTTCTCCATCATCCCGACGTAGGTGACGTTGGCGAGGGCTGGACCGCCATTTCTGAGGCTGAAGGCCGCCTCCCTCGTCTCGCCAGGGCTCGCAGAGCCGACGGACCACCTCTTGGGCGAGGTGGCGAGAAGGGTCCGTTCCACATCCAGGACGTAATCGGCCTCGCCGTCGATCTTCCTCGCGTGGGCCGCCACCAGCCACCGTCCCGTGGGGGGGGTCTCCACAGAGACGGTCTCCGCCCCCTCCTCCTGTCCCGCGGGGTGATACTCGCTGGTGGGCGAGAGGAGGAAAAGGTCCAGATCGGATTCGCCCTCCCACGAAAGGGTGCACTTCAGCTCGTCGGTGCTGGTGGGAACGTCGACATATAGGTAGTCCCACTCGCCCTTGACGAGGGAGCCGGGAGCCGATCCTCTCCCCTCTCTCATCTCCACCGGTTCGGCCACCTCGACGGTCAGGGGAACTGAAAATATTGTGCTGCCGTTTTCGGCTACGTCGATGGAGCCGACGTGCCGGCCCGGAGTAGCACCCTCAGGAAGGCTGACGGCCACCCCAAAGACCCTCTGGCCGTTGGCCGGGATATTCCTCGGGAGGGGCTGGACCATAGCCCATTCGGATACGGGCCCCGACACTGTCGTGGTGACGTTTGAGAGCTCCTCGTCGGCGAAGAAGAGGAACTTGGAGTTCCAGTCCACGTCGCCGGGGGCGAGAGCGTACAATTTCTTCTGGAACCTGTCGGCCCCTGTGTCGAGACTCCCATAGACGGTATCATCGCCGCTGATCCAGAAGTCGCCGTAAACCCACCTGCCCGCAGACCACTGGTCGGGAAGGACGCTGCAGAGCCCGTCTTCGCTCAATACCTCGAAAGACCCCGAGGCGTCGACGAGGCCCGCTCCCTGGTAGTACGCCTCGTACTCCTCGTCCTGGGTGCTCAATAGTTTCGTCGCTCCCTTGGTCAGGGCCGCCTTCACCCCCGCGGGGGTGAGGTTCGGATCCGCCTGGATGAGGAGAGCTGCGACCCCCGCCACCACGGGGGTCGAGAGGCTCGTTCCCGACGCCCCCGCATAATAGTTGTTGATCTTCCCCTCGATATCGACCTTCTGGGGGACCGTCGAGACGACGTTCACCCCCGGCGCCACCAGGGTCGGCTTATACCTCCCGTCCCGGAGGGGGCCCGACCCGCTGAAGGCGGCGATCCTGTCGTCGCAGTCGGTGGCCCCCACCGTTATCACCTTGATCCCGTCTCCGGGGGACTCTATGCCCCCGAGGGATACCGATGAGGCGACCATCATCAGAAGGAGGAGCCTCTCGTCGAGGTTTCCCGCAGCGACGCAGACGACCGTTCCCGCGTCCATGGCGTTGTCTGCGGCCATGGATATCGGCGGGTTGCTCTCGCCGAGGTTGAGGCCGCCGAGGCTCAAGGTCAGGATGTCGGCGTCGTTCTCGACGGCCCAGTCGATCCCGGCTATAATGTCGGAGATCTGGCCTGAGCCCTGGCTGTCGATGACCCTCACGTTAAGGAGGCTCGCCCCCGGTGCCACCCCCATGTACTCTCCGCCGGATGCGGTCCCCGATCCCGCTATGAGCCCCGCCACGGCGGTCCCGTGGCCCAGGAGGTCGTCGGTGGTCCTCTCGGAGTCAACGAAGTTCACCTCGCCCACCACCTTTCCCGCCAGATCGGGATGATTTTTGTCGATGCCGGAGTCCAGGACCGCCACCACCACCCCGGACCCGTTTATGCCCCGATCCCAGAGGGGCTTGGCGTTCACTCTGCTGGTGGCGCAGAAGGTTCTGTTGTCAATGGAGGCGTTCGTCGGCTGGGCTGCCACGACCTCTCCATCGGGGTAAACCCCCGCGACCTCCGGGTCGGCGGCGAGTCCCCGAAGGACCGACGAGTTTGCTGATCCAGAAACCCCGTTTATGATGGAATAGGTCCGCTTCACATCCAGGCCTTCCGCCTCTCTCTTCGCCTCGTCTTTGAAGATCACTATCACCGGCAGATCATCTTCGCCGCGTCCGATATCGTCTGAGAATAGACCAAAGGCTTCGCTGATCGGCTCGAACGTTCCCGAAAGCTGACCCTGACCGGATTCTGCCGAGGCGGGCGCCTCCACCAGCGCGAGCAAAAGGCAGACCGTGATCATCGGTCTCCATCTCTCTACGTCCATGGCTATGACCACTCCCCGCGGGCGCCAGCGGTCTATCAAAGGGCCGAGGCGTCCCGGATCTTTCCGTTGGTAGATAATGCTAAATAAACCTGTGGATTTTCTATCCTAGATGATTCTCGGCTGGCTGATGACGAACGTCCTCTGGGCTGGGCTCGCCCTTCTCATCCTCTCCGCCGTATCGGGCCACAGAAAACTGTCGAGCCTCGGCTGGATCCTCTTCGGGGTCCACTGGCTGAAGCAGCCGGCCCACTACCTGGCCATCGGCGACCCCTTCAACGTCGGCCTGACCCTGGCGGTGGCCCTCTTCTCCTTCTACCTCGGCTGGCTGATCCTATTCAGGGGCTGTTCCCGCTCCTGCGACTGGGCGGGGTCGGCGGTGGCGATAGGAGGCTTCGCCTACTTTCCCTTCGCACAGCTCGCCCCTCTCAGAGAATGGCTGATCGCCAAGACCGCTGATCTGACCCTCCTCCTCTCGAACGCTCTCGGCATCCCGGCGGCCTCGGGGGGCGGGAGCGTCATCACCCTCTACGGCCACTCCGTGGAGATCGTCCTCGCCTGCACCGCCATCGAGAGCATGGCCCTCTTCGCAGGAGTCGTCCTCTCGGTCCAAGCCCCCCTGAAACGGAAGATGACGGCCCTCTTCGCCTCCGTCCCGGTGATCTACGGTCTGAACCTCTTTCGAAACGTCTTCGTGGTGGTGGCCTACGGCGAGGAGTGGTTTGGCACCGAGAGCTTCTACCTCGCTCACAACGTGATCGCAAAGGTGGGCTCCGCCGTCGCCCTCTTCGCCATAGCTTACATCGTATTCCTCCTCCTCCCGGAGCTCCTCGATATGATCGACGAGCTCGCCTCCGATATAAGGCGCGGCGGAGGTGAGCCTGCATGAAGCTTGCGAGGAGCTCGCGGCGCTGGGTGTTAGGTCCCCTCCTCGCCGCCTTCATTCTGACGCCGGCGAAGATCTGGCCGCTATTGGGCGTCGCCCTCGCCCTCGCCGCCCTCATGGCCTTCTTCCATCGAGACCCGGAACGAGCCCCCCCGGAGGAGGGGATGGTCTCTCCCGCCGACGGCCTGGTGGTGGAGGCGACGGATGAGGATGTGGCGATATTCATGAGCCATCTGAACGTCCACGTCAACAGGTCTCCTCTGGAGGGGAGGGTGGCCAAAATCGAGCATTCGGGCGGGGGCCACCGGCCCGCCTTCCTTCGGTCGTCATCGAAGAACGAGAGAAACCTGATAGTCCTCGATACCCCCGATGGGGAGTTGAGGCTGCGCCAGATCACCGGGTTTTTCGTCAGGAGGATAGTCTGCTACGTTCGCCCCGGGGACCTGGTGGAGAGGGGAGAGAGGATAGGGATGATCAGGTTCGGGTCCAGGGTGGAGTTTTCGATCCCTGATGGATACGCCCTCAGGGTTGCCGTGGGGGACAGGGTGAGGGCCGGAGAGACGATCGTCGCGGTGAAGAAGAGATGACCGGGATCTTCAGGCTCATCCGAGTTCCCGACTTAGCGTCGATCCTCAACGCCACCCTCGGCTTTGGCTCCATTCTCGCGTCTTCGGAGGGGAGGTACGCCCTCTCAGCGGCCTTGATCCTCCTCGCCATGGCCGCCGACGGACTCGATGGCTTCCTCGCCCGGCGGCTGGGAGACGGCCCCCTGGGGACCCAGATCGACTCCCTGGCGGACGTCATCTCCTTCGGAGCGGCTCCGGCATATCTCGCTTGGGCGGTCTTCGGCTCCGATTTCGGATCTGCCTTCTCGATCCTGGGCGCATTTTACATAGCCTGCGGGATCCTCCGCCTCGCCCGTTTCAACGTCGAGAATAAGGGCGGCGAGTTTCAGGGGATGCCGATTCCTGGGGCTGGAGCCATCGTCTCTGTGAGCGTCCTTCTGGAAGGCCCCCTCCTGACGGCCCTTCTGATGGGCTCGATCTCTCTATTGATGATCACCACGATCCCGTACCCCAAGCTGCGAGACCCCAGGCTCGTCCTCCCCGTTCTGGCGTTGGGGGCGGCTGCGGCAGCGGCATGGCACGGAGGCGAGATCGAGCTATCGGCGGGGGTCGTATTTTTAGCTCTGATCGGCTATCTCATCTCACCGGTGGTGATAGAGGTATGCCGACGAAGAGGGAGACTGCCGCCTTCGAGGCGGGGATAAAGCTGGGGGCGATCTACCACCAGTTCGTGGGGTCGCCCGTCTCGGCCCATACGGCGGAGAGCCTGGAGACGGCGATAAAAGAGAGCATATCCCTCCAGCCTCACGTCCGGTCCGTCTCGGTGGAGATCGACCGGGATATGCTGAGAGAGAACGTCTTCGGTTACGGCGAGCTGGCGGGAAAGATGATCAGAGCCCTGGTTGAGATAGATTACGATGGTGAGAAGGTCAGAGCGAAGCTCGAATACGACCAAAAGACCGACTATCCTCTGATGAGCCTTCTCGACTGAGGCAATAGCCAGCTCACAGAAAATAGGAGCGCTCCGCTCACGATCATCCCCAGAAGGGGCCATCTCTCGCCTAAGAAGAGCGCAGTCCCCCCTCCGCCCAGGAGGGCGGCGAGAGCCCCCCCCGGGGTGAGCCGGAGCTTCTCTTTCCAGAACCCTGCGAGAAGGGGGACGATCAGCCCCCCTGCGAAGACGGTGTAGGCCGCGAGGAGAGACCCGATGATCTCGGGAAGGCGGAGAGCCGAGAGGAGGGCGAGGGACCCGATGAGAACGGTCCCGCCCCTTGAGGCCCTCATAACCTCCCTCTCGCAAGCTCCGGGTCTCATAAGACTGTAGAGATCGAGGGCGAAGATGGACGTAGCCGTCAGGAGGGTGGTGTCCGCTGAGGAGATGAGGGCCGAGAGGAGGGCTGCGGCCACGATCCCCACTCCCAGGGGCGAGAGGGTCTCGGCCATGAGGACTGGGAGGGCCTCTTCGGGACAGATCCCGGGAAAGAGGATCCGGGCTGATATCCCCAGGCCGGTTATGACGAAGGCGATGGGGATGAGGATCAGGGCAGCGGCCAGGGCAGATTGTCTCGCTGTCTTTGGATCTTTCGCCGCGAAGAGCCGCGAGTAGATGTCGGGGCCCACCAGGTAGGCGGATCCGACAACCAGTATGAGGACGATGACGTCGTCCCCGTCTCGGGCCGCCGAGGTGGGAAAGCTGGTCTCCGCCAGGATGTCGGGGCCCGCCAGCTGAAACGCCTTCCAGGAGATGATGAAAAGGCCAAGGATGAGGATCGAAAGCTGCAAAGCATCCGTCTTTACGATGGACCTCTGGCCTCCGAGGGCGGTGTAGAGTACGAAGACGGCGGCCGAGGCGATCATGAACGCCTCTGCGCCGGTGCTGAAGAGGACCGCCAGCAATTTGCCCGAGGCGACGATCTGGGCCGCAACGATCCCGATCCAGGAGGCGAGGATCAGGGCCGATGCCCCGAACCTGACCCGCTGATCGTACTCTTCGCCCATCAGCTCCGGGAGGGTGTAGCATCCCGCGGCCCTCACCCTCTCCGCCAGCAAGAAGGAGAGGGCTAGGAGGCCCAGGGTCCCCGATAGAAGCCACCAGGCTCCCGTCAGCCCCTCGCTGAAGCCGAGGCCCGCCATCCCCAGGATCGAGGAAGCCCCGAGGGTGGTGGCGGTGAGGGTTGCGGTGAGGAGGACCGGTTTCAGGCTCCGCCCGGCGAGAAAGAAGCTCTCCAGGGTCTTCGACCGCCTCGCCGCCGCGGCCCCGACGGCCATCATGGCAAATAGGTATGCAATCAGCACGAGCCCCGTCAGGCTCGAATCGTCAACCATCATCTCTGCGAGAGGTTTACGAAAATCTTAAGCCTTCCGGTCCAAAATCTAAATACTATCAGTATCAAGGGGGCCTCGATGAGTCTGGTAGACCCCTTCGGCCGGAAGGTGACGGGCCTCAGGATAGCGATCACCTCCCGGTGCAATTTGAGCTGCCTCTACTGCCACCATGAGGGCGAAGAGGCGAACCCCACAGGGTCTCGGGAGATCTCAAAGGATGAGATCGTGAAGGTGATCCGTGCCGGGGTCGATCTCGGCGTGAAGAGGGTCAAGTTCACCGGGGGCGAACCCCTCTTGCGGTCGGATCTCGAATCGATCCTCAAAAAGCTTCCCGGGGGCCTCGACCTCTCCCTAACCACCAACGGCACTCTCCTGGCCGGAAGGGCCAAGTCTCTCTCGGAGGCGGGCCTCGGGAGGGTGAACGTGAGCCTCGACTCCCTCCGCCCCGAGGTCTACTCCCGGATCACGGGGGGGACCGTTGAGGACCATCGCAAGGTCTTGGCGGGGATAGACGCCGCCGTCGAGGCTGGGCTCGTCCCCGTCAAGGTGAACGTGGTGGTCCTGAAGGAGAACGAGGATGAGGTCTGGGATATGGTGGAGTTCGTGCGAGGTAGGGGCGTCATCCTCCAGCTGATCGAGCTGTTGGACTTCTCAGGTCGAGGCCTCGGGGGCGACTTTTCGCGGATCGAGGGGGAGCTTGAAGGTCGGGCAGACAAGATCGTCACAAGAGATATGCACCGGAGGCGTAAGTACTTCATCGACGGCGCCGAGGTGGAGGTGGTACGGCCCATCGACAACACCGAGTTCTGCGCCAACTGCACCAGGCTCCGGGTCACCTCCGACGGCAGGCTCAAACCATGCCTCCTCCGAAACGACAACCTGGTGGACCTCGGCTCCGCCGACCTGGAGGAGACGAAGAGGCTGATCGAGAAGGCCACCTTTCTCCGGAGCCCCTACTTCTGCAAAGGTCAGAACCCCTCACGATGATCGGCGATCCGGAGTTCGCCGTCGTCGCTCTTCATCCTCGTAGCAGCGCGGAGACCCCGGTCTTTAGGCCGGGGAGGAGCGCGTGCTTCCACCTCCGAACAGTATATATCATCTAACCACCTGATATATGAACGTGCTTAGAACGGTTACATTCAAGCTTAGGATGGGCGACCGAGACCGAGTTACTCTCGCTGAAACGATGAGAGCTTATACCAAGGCT
>LGFT01000068.1 GCA_001509375.1 Methanothrix harundinacea
CTCAGAGATCGCCTCCAATGCATCCCTGATCTCATGCCAGTCGGTCGGATCGTCCATCCGAACGCCGTACTCCGCAAAGCAGTCCGAAGAGTCGAGGACGATGTATCTTGCGACGAGCCCGTCGGTCCGGGCGACGGTCTCGATGTAACTCTCGACGGCGTCTTCGAGGGCTGCCCTCTCCGTCAAGAGAGAGGTCGTGACGAGAAGGACGTCGCGGGGTCGAGGCTCCATCTCGATATCGACCTCCTTCGTACTCTCGCCGGTGACGGTGATCTCCCGGACGATCCCGCCCGCGCCGCCGACCCTCCGAGAATAGGGGGCGCGGACGCTGACGAGCTCTGGGCTGCTCGACACCATGACGTAGTTCTTGTGAGTGGCGATGTACGAGTAGCTCCCCTCCGGTAACTCCACCCGATAACTGCCGGAGGTGCTGGTGGTGCGGGTCCAGGTTCGACGGTCGTCGTCTTTGACGAAGGTGACGGCCACGCCCCGGATCGGATCACCGGTCTCTTCGTCCGTGACCATCCCCTCGAAGTGGCAGGGATATATGACAGCTCGCACGTCGGCCGTCATCGACGGGCCAGCGATGGCCAGCTCTGACTTCGTCTTATCGAGCGATGCAGGCGCTCCGGCGGCCGGAGCCATCAGCGATAAAAGGATGATCACGAGAACAATAAGACGAGTCGAACTTTTTTCCATCAGCGTCAAACCTCCTGAGAGATGGGGATACCAGCCTTTATGCCGGGCATCGATTCCCACCTGTGTGGATATCTATAGGGATCAGGATGTTAACATTTTTTTGTGATAGAGAGAATCGGTCCCAAGAGATTGTTCTTCAGTAGATTAAGCCCGCCCTCGAACCCACGGGGGTGGTTTGAGTCAGGTTGAACCAGGATCGCTGAGCGAGTGGAGGGGCTTCATCGATAACCAATAGAATTTGGGGTAACTATATAGATCGAATGCGTCTATCCTTTCTATAGAGATAAAATTTATAAATTACTGAACTAGCCCGAAATAAGTCCGCTAAATGAGATGAGGTTATGAGCAGGATAATCCAAAGCAAGGAAGTTTACAGAACTGGAAATCAGCACCAAATTGCAGAACAGGCATCATGGACCGCCTGTGAGAAGTTCGAGCGTTCGATGTTCAAGAGGCGGAAATGAAAACAGAAGCTCCATTAGTGAGAGATCTAACCCTTCTTTCAGAAGGGGGCTTGTGCGAATCGCGAGAATGGGATATAGCGCCTTGGCCAATCACCTCTGGCAGATCTTTGTGGCAAGCTGCTCGACCCCGCAGCTTGGTGGGGAGATGCATTAGTCGCATCATTTTGATGAATTGCATGGGACGTTTTTCCGAATTGAATCGACGGCGAGTCGTTGATTGATCCCATGAATTTCAGCTTCGACTACATCTTCAACGCGTTTCGAGGGTGGCGGAAGATATTAAAGGCGATCTCAAACCGCTGCCCTGTAGTGGTGAAGATTAAGGCGGGGAGGCCAGTCTGTCCCTATTGTGGGTGTGATGAGGGCGAACAGTTCGGCTGGGAAAATAGCGTAGGTTGGTATCGATCTATGGCCTGCAGAATGGATCATCTTTTCTGAGGGCTATAGAACTACACTATCTGACATAAGCCGAAGTTATGCTGAAGATCGGCGGTTTTAAGAGAAACCATGAAGTTCGAGGAGGATAATATGAAGAGATTTGTATTTATCGGAGATCAGTACAGGGGGATGTCGGACAAATCCCCTGAAGAGATCGCAAAAGAGTACAAGATGATAGTTCAGAATTTGTTGCAGTGGCATCACCCAACCTGGGGAAAGGTAGAGACGGTCACATTAAAACCACGGAAGAAATGAGGTGGTAGGTGCCTACCTGGCGGTCTGTCGGGCGACGCAACTTGCGAGATACATGGATGATACCAGCATCTAGAGGAGAGGAGATGAGAGAGGTGTTTAGTATGTCAAGGATCCAGGCCATGATACTTTTGGCCGACGAGGAGAAGAAACGTAAGAAGAGGTCGAGGAGATGAGCCGAAGGTATCAGATGGACTGCGAAGGCTATAGTTGCGGTATTTGTTTTAAACCAATAAAAATCGGTGACGTTTACGTAACCGATCACGGGAACCTATATCATACGGCTTGTGCAGAGGAGGCGCTGGCGGAGGGTTTGGCATCGCCTGTCGCAGATCCCGTCATAAATTGGTGAGGGTGGGTATGAAAGTTTCCGGCCAAGAATTCCCCAAAGGTCTGGCTAAGGGGAAGGGGTGGTCTTGAAGGCCGAGGACAGCCGAGCCTTATTGGAGGAGGCGGGATTATGACCTCCGAAGCGGAGGAGCTGGCTGCACTGTATGAAGAATTCGACCGGCAGTTTGCCGAGCTGGAGCGGCTCATCTGGCGGATTAGAGAGCAGGAGGAGAACCATGTTGGCCATTCTCCGAAATTGCCCGAGAGATCAGAGGCGAACGGGCAGATGATCCATCAAATATCTAATCCTTCGTAACTTTTCGCCGGTGGTCGAAGGGGGCGTTGAAGAGATCAAAAAAATCTTGCCACTTATATCGGCCCTCTTCACCCCTGCCCCCGAAGCCATCGGCGCGGGTCGAGGGCGCCCCGCCACCTTCTGATCGCTTCCCTGCCGAGAATTATGCCGCCGATCCAGAAGGACGCCTCGCCGGAGATGACCAGGAGGGACGACAAAGCGACCTTGCCTTTGGTGGACAAAGGAGTCATCGGAACGAGGAGGAGAGAGCCGTATAGGAGGCAGGAGAGGCCGACGAGGCCGAAGCCGAGCCGCCGCTTCCAGCTCGCGGGACCGGCCTTCGGCTCATCTTTTTCGGTCAGCTGGGCCCGGCCCGCCTCCAAAGCTGCGCCGCCCGAGGCCCTCGTGGTCACCACCTCAGACGCCATAAGGGACCCCCCGATGGGAGGGCTCACCTCATCTCCCGTAAGGACGAGAGCGCCCGGTCGACCCTTCCCCTCATCTCGACGATCAGCCGCTCGTTCTCCTCTATCCTCTTTTTACGGTCGACGGCCATTCTCCTCGTCTCCGCTGGCGCGGGGCCTCCGGTCCTCGACCTCATCGCCACGTTCTCCTCTGGATCCAGGGCGGCCGCGAGCTCATCCTCGCCGAAGCCCCTCTCGCTCGGCCTCATCCCCGCGATCCTCTCGGCCGCCTCGTCCAAGTCCCGGACCGTCGGCGTCTCGCTTTTCGCGGCCAGGGCGCCCACGATCTGGTGGGCGGTCCGGAAGGGGATTTTCGTGATTCTGACCAGCGAGTCCGCGAGCTCCGTCGCCGTCGAGAAGCCCGCACCGGAGGCGGCCTCCAGCCGGTCTGTTTTGAACTTCGCCGACGAGACCGACCCGGCCATTATCCGCACGGCGCCCCGGGTCAGGGAGATCCCGCGCCAGAGGTTCGGCGTCGCCTCCTGAAGGTCCCGGTTGTAGCTCATGGGAAGGGCCTTGCAGATGGCTAGGGCAGCGACCAGAGACCCAAAGACAGAGCCGGTCTTTCCCCGGACGAGCTCCGCTGTGTCCGGGTTCTTCTTCTGGGGCATGATGGAGCTCGTGGAGGTGAATAAGTCGTCGAGCTCCACGTAGCCGAACTCGGAGGTAGACCAGAGGATCAGCTCCTCAGCGAGGCGGCTCAAATTCGCCATCAGTATGGCGGAGTCGGATAAAGCTTCGAGAAGAAAGTCCCTCGTAGAGACGGCGTCCATGCTGTTCTCGACTAAGCCATCGAAGCCGAGGAGCTCTGCCGTTCTCTTTCTGTCGATATCAAATCCGGTGGAGGCGAAGGCCGCAGCCCCCAGGGGAGACCTGTTGATCCGCTGGTAAGAGTCGCGGAGCCTCTCGAAGTCCCGGAAGATGGCATCGGCGTGGGCCAGGAGGTGGTGGGCGAGGGTCGTCGGCTGAGCGTGCTGAAGATGGGTGAATCCCGGAATTATTGTATCGGCGTTCTCGGCGGCCTTATCGACCAGGGCCTTCGCAAGATCGTTCACCTCCGTCAAAAGGCCCAGGACCTCCTCTCGAAGGACGATCCGAATGCAGGTGGCCACCTCATCGTTTCGGGACCGCCCGGTGTGCATCCGGCCGCCGACGGCTCCGACCTTCGATATCAGCTCGGCCTCGATCGCCTCGTGGACGTCTTCGCCTTCGCCGAGTCAAAAGCATGATTCTTGCCCTCCTCCCGCCTCTTCAACTCGTATACTCCGCGTTGATCCTGACGTAATCGTAAGAGAGGTCGCAGCCGAAGGCCCGGGCGGAGGCGTCGCCGAGGCCCAGATCGAGGCTGATCAAAAGCTCCTCGGACCTCATGACCTCCTCTGCCTCCTCCAGGACGCCCTCGACGATCCTGCCGTCTTTGACCAGGAAGACCTCACCCTTTCGACCGGCGGCGGAGATCGATAGGGCGATCTTCTCGGGGTCCAAGTCCGCCCCGGACCTTCCCGCCGCCGCCACGATCCTCCCCCAGTTGGGGTCATTCCCGAAGATGGCGGTCTTGACTAGGCTGCTTCTCATGATCGTCTTGGCGACCTGGCGGGCATCATCCTGATTCCGGGCTCCCGATACAAGCATCTCCACCAGCTTCGTCGCCCCCTCACCATCTTTCGCCATCATCTTGGCCAGCTCGATGCAGACGTAATTCAGAGCCTCTTTGAATTGGTCGAGGTCGCAATCGACCTTTCCCGTCGCCGTGATCAGGACCATGTCGTTGGTGCTGGTGTCCCCGTCGACGATGAGCATGTTGAAGCTCTCATCGACCGCCTCGGTGAGGCAGTCGCAGAGCGCCTCCGACGAGATCTTGGCGTCGGTGTAGAGAAACGCGAGCATCGTCGCCATGTTGGGCTCGATCATCCCGGAGCCCTTGGTGATCCCCGCCACTCTGAATCCAGCGTGCTCGACGGCGATCTCCTTTACTTTCGTGTCCGTCGTCATGATCGCCCTCGCCGCCTCCCCGCTCGCCTCGGAGTCTGACCTAAGACGCGCCTTCGCCTCGTTGAAGAGCTCGGCCATCAGATCTCGGTCCAGGTACCTCCCGATGACGCCCGTCGATGCTATGCCGATCTTCTCGGCCCCGACGCCCAGGGTCTTGGCGAGGAGGCCCGCCATCCATCGGGCGTCTTCGGCACCTCGCGGGCCGGTGTAGGCGTTGGCGCAGCCACTGTTGGCGATCACCCCCTCAAGCCATGCTTCGGATACCTTCAGGTTCTCGGCGGTGACGTCCAGGGGCGCGGCCCTTATCTTGTTCGTGGTGAAGACCCCCGTCGCCGCACCCCTGGCGGCGATGAGGGCGACACCGTACTTGCCCCGCTTCACCCCGCAGGCCCTGACGCCGTCGACGGCGCAGATCCCGCCCTCAATCCTCTTCAACTTCCGATGCCCCCATCCCACCACCAAGCCCGGCTATGATGTCTCCTCTTGTGACGATCCCTACAAGTTTGTCATCCTCCAGGACAGGGAGCCTGTTGATCCTCTGGCGGATCATGATCGATGCCGCATCCTCGATCGTGTCCTCAGGTCTGACGGTGAAAACGTTCTTCGTCATCACCTCGGAGACCCGGATCATGCCGACCTCCTCGGCCCCGGCCTGAAGTCTTTCCCATCGGATCAGGTCCCGGATCGGAATCTCCAGGATCTCAAGAGGGCTCGGGAGCCAGAGTCCCCCCTCCTCCTCGGCGGAGAGGAGCTTGAGAAGATCCGACTCGGAGACCACCCCCACCAGCCGTTCACCCTCCAGAACCGGCATCCCGCTGATATCGCTTTTCTTCAGAATCTTGACGGCATCGCTGACGGCGTCCGTCGCCTGGCAGGCGATCGGCTCTGGGTTCATCACGTCCCTGACCAACATGCTCTAACTCCTACCCTCTCTTTTTATTTACCTTTTCAGTCTATCCAGCGACTTTCTTTTCCATCAGGGAGCTCCGCCCGGAAACCAGAGCCCTTCGGTCTCGCCGGGCCCCATCATCAGGTTCATGTTCTGGATCGCGTAGAACTCCTGATAGATCTTCGAGATCTCGGTCTTGTCTGGGATCTTTCCTGCGAACTCATCTTTGACCAGGACGTGAGCCGTCGTCAAAATGCCCCTGATGGCGGGGACGACGTGAGGCGTGAAGCTGACTTTGACCCCGGGCGATAGGCGAGAGAGCTCCTGCCTTATCTCGGCCGTGTGCCGATGGGTGGTGAGCTTGTAGCCCACGACGTTCTCGGCCAGGTTGGGGTAGTGGCTCGTCGGAGAGGGAGCGATCCCGGCCCCCGAGATCCCTGACTTGGAGTCGAAGATCACCCTCTCCGCAAGGCCCGCCTCGACGAGGGGCGCCGCCGCAAGGCTCGCGCCCGTGGGGTAGCAGCCGGGGTTTGCGACGAAAGCAGCGCCCCTCACCTCGGGGTGGAGCTCTGGCATTCCGAAGACCGCCTCCCTGAAGGCCTTGTGCTTCATCTTATAAGTCTTCTCAAACTCGTCCAAGGGGAGCCTGTAATCGGCCGATAGGTCGACCACCTTGGCACCCTCGTCCAGAAGTCCAGGAACCCAGTCCATGGCCGTCCCGTGGGGGACGGCGGTGAAAACGAAGTCACACCTACGAGCGATCTCCGATATCGTCGGAGATTCGAACTTGAGGGAGGAGATCCCTCGGAGGTGGGTGTGGACATCACCCACGGGGGTTCCCTCGAGCTTTCTTGAGGTGATACACACCGCCTCAGCCCCGGGATGGAGGCTCAGGAGGCGTAATAGCTCGCCTCCGGTATAGCCGGACCCACCGATTATTCCAACCTTGATCATGGCAGAAGACCAATACGGGCTGGTATAAAATCGACACGCTGATTCTTGTCAGATCCCAGGAAAAGAGAGATGGCGATATATGGCGACGATGTCAGGCGCCTTGCCTTTCCTGATATCCGGAGGCTTCTCCGTTTTCAGGACGGTATCGAGCATGGAGATCTTCGGGGGGGAATCGCGATCGTCAGAGACCTGGTACCGATGATCGGGGGCTCGTCAGCGGTCCCGTGGTGGAAGCTGGAGAAGGTCTGATCGGCCGAGGGTACCACTATTCTTCTGGGCGGTTTGGGAGCTGGCAGCAAGCCGCCTCTTCCCTCCTGATCGAGATGGAGATCAAGATCTAAATCGAATAGTCCAGGTTCTCTCTTGGCGGCTTCGGCCCTCACTCGGAATCCTCGCATCTCTCGTTTTCTGCCATCGCTCGCATGTACTGCTGTTCCAGGTTGCACCGCAGAAGGCCCGATATGAACATCCCAGCCACAACCGCCTCCTCTTTTGACATATCCTTTAAGGCCTCCTTCAGCCGGCCGACGGCCGTCTCCTCGCTTTCGAGGCTGGGATCGAAGATGATGATCTCCTTGGCCGCATCGCCAATATTCATCATCTCGTCGGGCGAGATATCCAGGATGCCGCAGACTATCTCCAGGACTATGGACTCCTCTTCGGGTTCGAACATGATATGACCTGCTCTCTGCCTGATGAAAAGGTTTGGCCCAAAAGGCTCCATCTCAATTTTTTGTCATCGCCAAATTTATATCGCCTCCTGCATCTCGGTTATCCGGTGAGAACTCTGCAGTCGTTGAACGAGCTTGGGTTAGAGGTATTCGAGGAGATGCTGGACTACGCCGACGAGCTCCAGGTGGGGGTGGAGGAGCTGGATAACGGGACGGTGGTGGCCGACGCCGGAGTGGAGGCGAAAGGAGGGCTGGGGGCCGGAATCTACCTCAGCCGGCTCTGCATGGCCGACCTCGCCGACATCCAGCCAACGCCCATCGAGATCGACGGGATCACCATCCCTGGAGTTCAGGTGGCGACAGACCATCCTGCCATCTCCTGCATGGCCTCCCAGTGCGCCATGTGGCAGATCAACGCTGGCGAGTACTTCGGCATGGGCTCGGGACCGGCACGGGCCCTGGCGCGGAAGACCAAGGAGCTCTATGAGTCCCTGGAGTTTGAGGAATACGCAGACGTCGGCGTCCTCTTTATTGAGGCTGACGCCCTCCCCGACGAGGAGGCCGCCGAGAAGATCGCCGAGGCCTGCGGCATCGACCCCGCGGACCTGAAGCTCGCCGTCGCCCCCACCGACTCTGTGGCCGGCCTCGTACAGGTTTCGGCCCGGGTCGTGGAGACCGGGCTTCACAAGCTCTTCACCATGGGATTTGACATAAAGGCCATCAAGACCGGCTGGGGGCGGGCCCCGATAGCCCCGGTCGTCGGCAAGGCCACAAAGTGCATGGGGGCCTCCAACGACGCCATCATCTACGGTGGCGAGACCTACTACACCGTCGATTACGAGCCCTTCGACGAGCTCCTCGCATACCTCAAGGCGACCCCTTCCTGTACCTCAAGAGACTACGGCGCGCCTTTCTTCAAAACCTTCAAGGAGTGCGGCTTCGACTTCTTCAAGGTGGACCACAACGTCTTCGCCCCCGCCAAGGTCGTCATGAACGACCTAAGATCCAGGAGGACCCTGGTGGCCGGACGGCTCAACCCCGCGGTCCTCAAGGAGTCCTTCGGTTTCGAGGCCGCAGACCTGGAGAGCTGAAGCGAAAGGGGCGGGATCGAATTCGGAGGTCTCGGCCATCATCTCAGTGGAGATCCTCCTCCTCGAAGATGAATACCTCATCTATCGTCGATCCCAGAGCCACTGCCACCTTGTGAGCAAGCTTGAGGGACGGGTTATACTTTCCCTTCTCCAGAAAGAGGATCGTCTCTCTTCTCACCTCCACCATGGAGGCGAGGTCCGCCTGGGTGAGGTTCTGCCTCGCCCGCAACTCTTTGATCCTGGTTTTCATAAATCTGCCCCTCAATTTATCCATGCCAGAGGCGAAGCGCCATTGCTGAGATAATCATAGTGCCCAAAAACAGCTTTCATCTCTAGGTTCAAGCCGATCAATCCACCATCTTCGAGACCGCGGTTCGATGATTCCCACGTCAAAGGCTGGCCTCCTTTCGAGATAGGTACCCCTGGAAGATCAGAGCGCTGAAGGTGGCGACCAAAATAATCAGAGCAAGGGTATTCTGCACCGTCATCGTCATAACCCCCGCATCGTCCATCACGAAGAGAGCGACCATGATGCCGACGGTGAGGTGCCAGGAATAGACGAATCCGCGGGTTAAGATGTTACTCGTCCGCTCGTCCTTTTGGGGCTCATCACCATACCTCCAGTGCCTCACCAATGGAATGATTATAAGGGCCAGACCCACAGGTGCCAGGTAGCAAAAGGGTGTTAGATGTTCCTCTGGCCAGACTTCCAGGAACGCCAGCGCGATTCCTGCGAGCAGGAAGGATATTCCTGCTGCGATTTGTACTTTGTATTTCTGTTTCATTCCCATCACTGCATGTTATGTATTTCTAATATTTCGTATATAAATGTTTTGTATATCTAACATTATGTGAGAATAAGATAACATAATCTGGCCCGAGAGAGCCGAGGCAGGCGATCGGTTCCGACTGAACCTTCGGATCAATTGATAACGGCCTTCCGCCCCAAAGTCCCCGAAGATAAAGATAGCATCTCGGAGGAGGAGCGGAGGGCGTTCGAGGTGGCAGGGATCCAGACCGATCTGTAATCGTCGCTGTAAAGGAGAAAATCCTTTGACGGCCTCTCAGCTGTAATCACCTCAATGATCATGGTATGCGGGTCTGAGATCTTCTTCGCAGAGATCCTGTGGTTTCCGGGCGGGATCTTCCTCGTGATGTTGGCATCCTCGGCTGTGCACCAACCGTCCCAGGGAAAGTCATGAAACTCGCAACCTGCAACGTAATCGCCGTCAAGGTAATACTCCTGATCTGCAACTCCAGCAAAATAGTCCATCTCCTTTCCGGTGACTGAAAGCCGCGCATCCCTCACAGTGCAGTTGGGAACCACCAGGTTCAGGTCGAAGTCGGCGCCGAAGGAGTAGCTTATCTGGTGGTATATTCCGGGGTCGTTGGCGTAATACTCGGCGGCGTTGATGGCCCTGGACCGATTGTATTCGGAGATGTTAGATCCAGCCGCCTCCATTATGTCCATCACCTTCTGGATGTCCTCGGCTAGGGCGTCTCTCACACATAGGCTGAAGGGGCAGAGGCTCGCGACGATGATCGTGCCGTCTTCGGAGAGAAACGCCCAGTCTTTTGTGCACCCCGAGTTGCATTCGGAGAATCTCCAGGCGATGTGAGCTCTGTCCTCCTCCACCACATCGTGGATCGGTTTTATTATCTCGCTGAGGTCGGTTAAGTTCAGGGCAAAGTCTACATTTGTCGAGGCCCCAGACCGCAACTCAGCAACGTCCAAGAGCACATCCTCGATCTTCAACCTCTCGACAAACCCGCTCCTCCGCTGGTAGGCGACCTCGGAGCCTCCTCCCCCAAGTTCGAAAATACCTGGGTCTTCGGAGCCGACGTCAAAGGAGGTGGACCAGATCTCGCCGGCCGATATATCGCCGACCTTCCAGGTCAGGATCTTGTATCTCTCTTCTTGGACTTCAGAGGTGGGCGGAGCCGAGTAGCCGAGAGCCTCGATCTCTCGGGGAAGGACATAACTGACCACGACGTCTCTTCCCAGGACGTTTATCACATCTTCTCCGATGGCCTGGTAGATCGATTCGAGAGCAGAGCCTCCACAGGCCTCATAGTATCTCCCCCCCGTCGTCGCAGCCATATCTTCAAGGCTCTTCTCGGCTTTTGAGTCAGCTAGCAAAAGGCCGATGGTGTAGATCACGATGCCGTCGTCTCTGGCCCTGTCCGTCTGGGACCCGGTCCTTCCGCCCGCGGTGTAATCACCGTCGCCATCGGAGAGGAGGATCACAAATCGGGCCCGTTCCTCCGATCCAAGGGTCGAGGTGGCCGTCAAAAGGTCGATCGCCTCTTTGAGGCCGCGATCCAGGTTCGTTCTGCCGACGCTGTCCACCTTCCCGATAGCCTCCAAAACCACGGGGAAGTTCTCCGTCGGGGGTATGGAAAAGTCGACGCCATCGTCCCAGCTGACGATCCCCACCCTGTCTCTGGCCGGGTCCATCTTCATGACGAAGATCCTGGCGGCGTCGAGCCTCATCTCCGTTGGATCGGTCTCCTTCATGCTGGCAGAGCTATCTATCGCAAGCACCACATCCAAGGGCACTGTCCCGGGCAGGCTGTCACCGACTACCTTTAGGGAGACCCTCCCGAAGGCGGGCTCATTCCCTGAGCTCATTGGCCATATCTGGCCGGGATAGACCTGCTGGGAGACGGTCAGGTCCGCCTGCCCGGAGCCGACGGAGAGGACCAGGATCAGCGCTGTCATTAGGATCTTCCTCGCGGTCATAGGGAACGTTCCTCTTTCTGGTAGTGGCGATTTTCTGGCGTAAAAAGATATTCTTTATGTAGGTGAACCTCAGCACCCCGGAACGGACATGGAGGAGGAAGCATTTCGGCTCCATTCCCGGGTCTTGGGGCTGAAGTGCCTCAGATGCAAAAGCTCCTTTCCGCCTCTGTGGCCTATTAAAAACTGGCATTGATCCGGAGGGCGAGGGCTTTCACGAATCCATGGCCGGAATTTAAGATCCCTCGCCCAGAGATCTGGGTCGCGAACTATTAGGTGTGATAGGTGAGGTGGACCTCATCTTTGGGGGAGATTATGGCCCGAAATTCTGAAAGGGACCAGATTCAGACCCCCTTTTCGAGAAGGCATTTATATCAAGTAGCCACCAAAAGGCCGCTGTCGTTCAAGGTGATTTCCAATGGCCAAAATAAGAGCAGGCGTTCTTGGAGCTACGGGTGCGGTAGGGCAGCGTTTCATCCAACAGCTATGGAACCATCCCTGGTTTGAGCTCACGAGCCTCGCGGCCTCCGAGAGGAGCGCGGGGAAGAAATACTGTGAGGCCGCACGCTGGCGGCTGGAGCACGAGCTTCCGCCCGAGGTCGGGGAGATGGGGGTAGTGGGCGTCGATCCCAAAGAGGTGGAGGCCGACGTCGTCTTCTCCGCCCTTCCTGCTGACGAGGCGAAGAAGGTGGAGGCGGAGTTCGCCAAGGAAGGGTTTGTCGTGGCCAGCAACGCTAGCTCCTATCGGTTCGAGCCAGACGTACCCCTGATGATCCCCGAGTGCAACCCCGAGCATCTCGGCCTCGTGGAGGTCCAACAGAAGAAGAGGGGATGGGACGGGTACATCGTCACAAACCCCAACTGCACCACCATAATGTTCGCCCTGACTCTTAAGCCCCTAATGCCCCTGGATATCCAGAGGGTGATCGTCGCCTCGATGCAGGCCGTCAGCGGGGCCGGATATGAGGGCGTCCCTTCCATGGCGATCTTGGGCAATGTAATCCCATTTATCTCTGGCGAGGAGGAGAAGGTCGAAAAGGAGGCCCAGAAAATCCTGGGAACCTTCGACGGTGACAGAATCGTCGACGCCCCCTTCGGCGTCAGCGCCAGCTGCCATCGGGTCCCCGTCATGGACGGCCACACCGAGGCCCTCTGGGTGGAGATGGCATCAAAGCCGACTCCCGAAGAGGTCAGAGAGGTCTTCCTCAAATTCGATCCAGGCCTCGACGACCTGCCCACAGAGCCGAAGAGGCCCCTCATCGTGCGGGATGAGCCTGACCGGCCCCAGCCCAGGCTGGACAGAAACGCTGGGAAAGGAATGGCCGTATCCGTCGGTCGGATAAGAGAGGGGATCCGATACATCGTCATGGGCCATAACACCGTCCGAGGCGCCGCGGGAGCCAGCGTACTGAACGCAGAGCTCCTTTCCAAGAAGGGAATGCTCTAGATGCTGATCGTAGCCTGGGAGGTGACGGCGGCCTGTAACCTCTCTTGCAAGTACTGCCGAGCCTCAGCCTCCTCCTCCCCCGACGAGGCGGAGCTCTCCACCGAGGAGGCGCTGGCCTTTATAGATCAGGTCGCCCCCCAAAAACCGATGATAATCCTCAGCGGCGGAGAGCCCCTCCTCCGCCCCGACCTCTTCGACCTTGCGAAGCATGCGAGGGACCGGGGCATCCGGGTCTCCCTCGCCACCAATGGGACCCTCCTCTCTTTCGAGATGGTCGAGAGGATCAAGCGGTCTGGGATCAAGAGGGTTAGCATCAGCCTCGACGGTCCCAGCCCCGAGGTCCACGACGCGGCCCGGGGCTCCGGCTCCTTCGACCTCGCCATGCGGGGGATCGATAACCTCCACGGCAAAGTCGACTTTCAAATTAACATGACCATCACCAACGAGAACCTCAACCAGATCCGCGCCACCATGGACCTGGCTGAGAGGCTCGGGGCTGTCGCCTTCCACCTTTTCTTCCTGGTCCCTACGGGCCGGGGGAGGGAGGAGGAGCTGGTGACACCGGAGGAGCAGGATGAGATCCTCCGGTGGGTGGCCGAGGAGTGCAGGAGGAGGAAGATCGAGGTGAAGGTCACCTGCGCCCCCCAGTATGGCCGGGTGATAAGAGAGGTTCTCACCGAGACAGAGAGGAAGGGGGTGATGGGAAGCAGCTGTCTTGCGGGAACGAACTTCGTCTTCGTCTCTCGGACCGGAGACGTCTGCCCCTGTGGGTACCTCCCGGTCATCGCAGGGAACGTCAGGGAGATGAGCTTCTCGGAGATTTGGGAAAACTCGCCGATCTTTCTGGATCTGCGGAAGAAGGAGCTTAGGGGTCGATGCGGAATATGCGAATATAAGAAGGTCTGCGGCGGGTGCAGGGCACGGGCCTACGCAAAGACTGGAGATTATCTCGAATCCGATCCGCTATGCAGCTATCGGGAGGCTCGAATCCTATGAAAGGTGAGGTCGAACTCGGGCCGGTCGGAATGGAGAGGCCTGACCTGGACGACTTGGACCGAAGGCTCTTATCCCTGATCCAGGAGGAGTTTCCCCTGGTGAAAAGGCCCTTTCTCGCCCTCGGCGAGATGCTGGGAGCGAGTGAGGCGGAGGTGATCAGAAGGGCAGAACGGCTCCGAGACCTGGGCATTATTCGAAGGATCGGGCCGATATTGGACATGAGAAAGCTCGGATCTGCCGGGGTTTTAGTCGCCCTTCCCGTCTCGGAGAGAAGGACGGAGGAGGTGGCCGAGGTGGTGAACGGCTACCAGGAGATCTCCCACAACTATCTCCGGCCCAACGATACCGATTACAACATGTGGTTTACGATATCGGCATCCGAGAAGAGGATCGAGGAGATTCTGGCCGAGATAAAGGAGAAGACCGACCTCGATCAGCTCGTTCTCCCCACCAGGAGGATATTCAAGATTGGGGTGAGGTTCGAGATCCCAGAATGACCAGGAGATCTTGCCCGAAATAGTTTTAACGGACTTTTATACCAAGGCCTGCAGATATTGTCGTGAGGAGGCCTTGATTCTCGAGGAGCTGTCGGAGGTCTTTGCCGGTCAGGTGGAGTTCAGGATGGTCGACGCCGAAAGGGGCGAGGAGTTGGTGGCGAGGTGGAACGGCTTCGTCTCAGGCGATCGGCTTGAACGGGCCCTGAGAGTGGTGCTGGGACGGGAGTGAAAATCCACAAGAGGATAGGAGCTGGGCAGGAGATCTGGCAAGCCATCCAGCCCGCCAGCCCTAACTAGCCGATCTCTCCTAACCTGTAAGTCCATGCTCCTCCCGTCAGCTGAACCTCTTCAGATACCTCAGCAGGAATAGGAAGACCACTGCTCCGACGGTGGCCGCAATCAGAGATCCGATGAAACCGTGGGCAGATAGGCCCACCAGCCCGAAGAGAAAGCCACCAACAAAGCGATGGAATTGGCAGAAGGTATGAGGGTCCCATCATCAGGTCGGGAGGAGATCTGGTTATTGACTCTGATAAAAATAACCGGGATGATCAACGTATCAGAGATGAGAGATCGCGTCGATCCAGATATTCCTTCGGATGGGAAAGAACTGAGGAGAATACTTAACTAGAAACTCGTCCATAAAAAGCCATCTAGAGGGTGTTAAAGAGATGACCGACTCCGAATCCATCCGGCTGAAGATCATTGAGGCTGACCAGAGGGACGTGGGAAAGGGGATCGTGAGGATCAGCGAGCGGCAGATGGCCGACCTGGGGGTCGCAGACTACGACCTGGTAGAGATCAGGGGAAACAAGTCCACCAGCGCTCTCGCGGTGAAGGCCTATCCCACCGATGAGGACATGGACGTCGCCCGGGTCGACGGCCTCATTAGGTCGAACATGGGGGCCACCATCGGCCAGTTCGTAGAGATCTCGAAGGCTGAGTGGAAGCCCGCCGAGAAGGTCTCCCTGGCCCCAGTGGGCCGGGGGATACAGATCTCAATTCCGAGCGAAGCCCTTCGGAAGGTCTTTCTGGGGCGGCCGGTCTCCAAGGGGGACGTCATCTCCACCACCACCCTCCGGCGCCCCCCCGGAGACCTCGCCACTGGGAAGGACACCATGTTCGACGAGATCTTCAAAAGGTCCGATAAGGGATCGTCCTTCGGCCTCGGCGAGGTGAAGATGAGGGTCATATCCACCACCCCTTCGGGTACGGTCAGGATAGTGGACGAGACGGAGGTCGAGCTGATCAGCAGGGCAGTAGACGCCCACCAGGCGGCGGACGTCGTCTACGAGGATCTGGGGGGGATGAAGCACGCAATCCAGAAGGTCAGAGAGATGATCGAGCTTCCCCTCAAGCATCCCGAGCTCTTCGAGAGGCTCGGGATAGACCCTCCTCGGGGCGTCCTCCTCCACGGCCCGCCGGGGACAGGGAAGACGATGCTAGCGAAGGCCGTCGCCAACGAGTCCAGCGCCCACTTCGCCTCGATAAATGGCCCCGAGATCGTATCCAAGTACTACGGTGAGTCCGAGAAGAGGATCCGGGAGGTCTTCGAAGAGTCGGAGAGGAACGCCCCAGCCATTATATTCCTCGACGAGCTCGACTCCATCGCCCCCAAGAGGGAGGAGGTGGCCGGCGAGATGGAGCGGAGGATGGTGGCCCAGCTTCTTTCCCTCATGGACGGCCTCAAGGAGAGGTCGAACGTCATCGTCATCGGAGCGACAAACAGGCCCGACGCCGTCGATCCGGCCCTGAGAAGGCCGGGCAGGTTTGACCGGGAGATCGAGCTGGGGGTCCCCGACTTCGAGGGGAGGCGCGAGATTCTCCAGATCCACACCCGGGGAATGCCTTTGGCTCAGGACGTCGACCTGGAGGAGTTCTCCCAGCTAACCTACGGCTTTGTGGGAGCCGACATCGCCGCCTTCACCCGGGAGGCCGCCATGAACGCTCTCCGCCGGGTCCTTCCCAAGATCGACCTCGACCTTCCGACGATCCCTCGGGAGATTCTGGAGGAGCTGGTGGTGACGAGAGAGGACCTGGAGTCAGCGATGCACGAGGTATCACCGAGCGCGCTGCGGGAGATCCTGATCGAGGTTCCGAACGTCACCTGGGCCGACGTGGGGGGGCTTGAGGAGGTGAAGCAGCTCCTGGTGGAGGCCGTCGAGTGGCCGCTCGTCTACGGCGAGAACTTCAGGAGGCTGGGGATCGAGGCTCCCAAGGGCGTCCTCCTCTACGGCCCGCCGGGGACGGGAAAGACGCTTCTCGCAAAGGCCGTCGCCAACGAGTCCAACGCCAACTTCCTCACCACCAAGGGGAGCGAGATCCTCTCCAAGTGGTACGGCGAGAGCGAGCGGCACATCGCTGAGATATTCAGGAAGGCGAGACAGGTGGCCCCGGCGATCGTATTCCTCGACGAGCTCGACTCCCTCGCTCCGGTCCGGGGCGGGGGGACTGGCGAGCCCCACGTCACCGAACGGATCGTAAACCAGCTTCTAAGCGAGATCGACGGAATGGAGGAGCTTCGGGGCGTGGTGGTGATCGCTGCCACCAACCGGCCCGACATCGTCGACCCAGCCCTGGTCAGGCCCGGCAGGTTTGACGAATTGATCATGGTCCCGGTCCCGGACGCCAAGTCCAGGAAGAAGATCTTCGAGGTCCACACCGGAAAGATGCCCCTGGCCGAGGACGTCGACCTGGAGGATCTGGTGAAGAGGACCGACCAGTACACAGGAGCCGACATCGCCTCCATCTGCAGGAAGGCGGGCCGTCTCTCCCTTCGAGAGGACATGAACGCCGTCGAGGTTCCGCAGAGGCACTTTCTGGCTGCCCTTGAGGACGTCGGCCCCTCCGTCACCCCCGACACCATGAAGTACTACGCAAAGCTTTCGGGAGAGCTCAGGAAGAGGGGGTCGCGGGCTGTCGAGAAGGCTGTAGAGGATATGGAAGAAGGAAAGTGAGCCTTCCAACTCAGCGGGAGTATTCTTACTCTCCGCCACGTTCCCCACCAGCACCAAACTTCTTTTTCTTTCCGTCCTTCTCTTTTTCCTCCTCGCAGCCAAGCCGCCAGTCGTTCAGTGGAAGACTGCGAGGGCGATCATCATCACGAACATCCCGGCGATGAGGCCGATGTTCGTCAGGTGTTCGTCGCCGTAGGAGTTGGCGATGGGTATCAGCTCATCGAAGCAGATGAAGACCATGATCCCGGAGACGAAGGCGATGGAGGCGGCGAGGACGAAGTCGGTGAGGAACGGCAGGAGGACCAGGATCGCAATCACCGCCCCCAGGGGCTCGGCCATCCCGGCCAAAAACGAGTAGAAGCAGGACCTCCGACGGTCGCCGGTGGCGCAGTAGAGGGGGACTGCGCAGGCGACCCCCTCGGGGATGTTGTGGATCGCGATGGCGATGGCGATGGGTATCCCAAGGCGCAGGTCGGCGAGGGAGACCAGCGCCACCGCCAGCCCCTCGGGCAGATTGTGCAGCGCGATCCCCAAGGTCATCATGATCCCGCCCCGGTAGAGCCGGTCGCAATGGGAGTCCGCCTGGCCGTTCATGTGGCAGTGGGGGACGACCTTGTCCAGGAAATATACCGTCAGCATCCCGGCGAGGAAGAAGACGTCGGCCTGGGTGAGGCCGATCACCTCCTTCGCGCCGCAGAAGAGGTCGACGAAGGCGACGAAGATCATCACGCCCGTGGCGAAGCCGAGGCTGACGGAGAGGTACCTCATGTCGGGCTTGGGGATGAAGTAGGAGACGAGGCTCCCAAGGCCGGTGGCGAGGCCCGCGAAGAAGGTGAGGGCTAGGGCGGGGATGAGGTTTTCGACCATGAAATTCCAGGATCAAAAAGGGTTGCATCAGTTAAATAGATTAGCAGAAAGGGCAGAAAAGGCGGCAAAAGCTTAACAAGCCCCTCGGCCAAATATCGGAGAAGACTGGTGTTTCAAGATGATCAAGATCATATCCTTCGACATGGACGGGACCCTCGTCACCTCCAACTACGTGGAGAAGGTCTGGCTGGAGGGGGTTCCCACCCTCTACGCCGAGCGACACGGAATCGGCTTCGAGGAGGCCCAAAAGCTCGTCTACGACGAGTACATGTCCGTAGGGACCCGGGACCTGCGCTGGTACGATCTCTCCCACTGGATCGAGTTCTTCGACTTGGACGTGGAGAGGATCGACCTGTTGGAGCGTTATCGGGACGAGGTGGAGCTCTATCCCGAGACTGAGGAGGTCCTCGCCCTCCTCAGCGAAGACTACGACCTGGTCGTCGCCTCCAACGGCGCCACCGAGTTCGTGGAGTTCGAGCTGGGGAGCCACAAGCACTACTTCCGCGAGATCCTCTCTGTCACCTCCAAGTTCGGGAAGGTGAAGGACTATCCCGAGACCTTCTACGACCTCTGCCGCTACTTCAATGCTGAGCCCGAAGAGGTGGTCCACATCGGCGACCACCGCTACTTCGACTACGAGGTCCCCAAGGAGGCGGGCCTTTTCGCCCTCTACCTCGACCGGGACCGGATGGAGTCGGGGCCCGACGTCGTCCACGACCTCCGGGAGGCGGCGGAGCGGGTGATGGGGATGTAATTTTTGGGCTGAGGTTCAGCACTGGAGGGAAATGGGGCGAAAGTCACAAATAGGGAAAAACTAGAAGGTTCTTTGACAGAGTTGTAAATTTCGGAGAGGAAAATACGTACCTATCAGAACTGAGGATATGGAATTTTAGAATATTTGGCTCAACAAGCAGGTAGAATTACTTCAGCAAATTTCAAAAGAGGGCAAGCCTCTTGACATGATTATAATATCATATGATGAAACGCCTGGAATTCAAGCTGTAG
>LGFT01000116.1 GCA_001509375.1 Methanothrix harundinacea
TTCGGCCCTCTCGCAGAATTCGAGGAACCTTCCTGGAACGAGGGGATACTTCAGCCCGCCGTTCTCGTCCGATTGCGGCCTTATCCCCTGGATGAAGTCTTCGTAGGCGTAGGCCGGATGGAACTGGACGAGGTCGACAAAGCCGTCTCCCCCGCCGATGAGGTGCTTTGCGAGATGCTCGGCGACGTACGTCTTCCCCGTCCCCGGCGGGCCGTAGAGGACGGCCTGGCCCTTTCGTCTGATGGCGCGGACCCAGCGCTCCAGGGTTGCGAAGTCGAAGCCGGTATCTTCGGCGCATTGAGAGATGGTGTATATTGGACGTTTAGGGGAAAAGATCAATTCATCGAGAAATCGAGCCTGTTCTTTTGTAACAGCGAAGTTCGTAGCGTTGGGAAATGTTATGACCTCCAAGGATCTGAGCACAGAATGTTCAAGCAGATCCTTCCGTCTTATCCTCTCTGGCAGAACATAATCGATACGAAGAGGGACATGAAGTCTTTTCCCAGAGAATTTCTCTGCGTTCCGGATGAATTTTACCTCTCTCTCGTCATCAGGTATAAAATCTGGATCTGAAAGTACCGTCCCAACCGCAAGAATGCCAGCATCCTTTCCAGATTCCCAGAGGTAGACCCTATCACCATCATGTATCCTTTTTGTGTATTGGTTAACGGCCCAAGTAATCTCAGTCAACTCGCTGATAGCTCCAGCGAGGTCGTAGTAGTCAGGATTAGACTGAAAGACCCAGTAAGATTTGTCAGTCATCTCCTCATTAAGCAGAATAGCTCGTTTGCTCTGATCTAAAACTGCTTCAGCAATATTTGATTGATGCTTATTCCGCCATGGAGATCTTTTCCAATCTTTAAATTTGTTCGCAATATAATTGAGGGCATCCTCGTAAGCGTTAAAGATCTCGTCACCAGAGGAGATGGCCATTTCAATCGGTATCTTGTAGTTTCTTATGTCGGGGTCATCCTCATCTTGAGCAAAAACGAATGATACAAAACTTTCGTCCAAAATCGTTTGATTTGATGAAAGTGTTATAGTAACGCTATCCGAAGCGTGATCTTTTGAGCCATCGAATCCCAATACCAACCACGGGCCAAAACTCAGATGGAGAGTTCTTCCACCGGATTTTATCGGTATTGTAATCGAAAAACGCTCATCATCGAGACTCTCGATGCCCAGACGCTCAAGGGTCATCTTCAGCAAATCAAAAGCCCATCCGGCCTCCTGCTTGTTCCTGAAGATCTTTTCACATATTTTGGCAAATGGTTCAGAGAGCTCTTTTGGGTCCAGAAAGTTTTGGATATCGTCAGGGGCTTCCCCGTTGAAATCGTATTTCTTGATCGCCACCAGCCAGTGAGTGAACATGTCGAATAGATCGTCTGATCTAATTCTCGAAATCCCAAAATCGCTAATGTCGTCTGATACGTCGTTTACCAGTGAACGTGCCGTCTCGTTGATCGAGGGGTAATCTGTCAGACTTGACGAGTAAGACGTGCCGGAGAAGTGGTTGACTACGCTCCTCGATTTGTTGTTGATCAAGATGAAGTCGTCCGGCCTGAGGGCGTGAAGGATCGGCGTCAAAGTGCCAGCTTGGAACCCTTTGGAGTAGGGTGAATTCGAGAAGTCATCACATGCGGCTTTCAGCTCTTCGGGACGATCGTAACAGCGAAGGACAAAACGCAGAATCGCTTCCGCAACTTTGGGCCAATCTTCAGGTTTCACCCATCCCGATGCTTCAAGCTTCTTCTTCTCCGAAATCAAGCCCATAACCTCGAAGCCCTACTTGCGGGATAGGATGATGGCATCAGCGAAAAATGTTTTGCCGGATCAAGATGTTATGGGGGCTGATTGTTGCCCTTCTAGCCCTCAGAGTGGATGAATCACACCACAACCTATAATCACTTACAGCCCCTACATGGCCGAAGTCGCCGATAAACGCACGCCTGTGACCCGCGAAGTTTGGGAGGGCCTATCAGACCTCAAGGGGCCGAAAGAGACGTTCGCAAAACCCCTCGCGAGAAATACGGAGCACGAGAAGAAGCGGCGGCTATTCCTCGATATGGACAGAATAGAGAGGGAGGGCAACTTCGTGGAGCTGCGCATTTAACTTCTCCTTGACTCCTACCTTCTCCGAGATTATATTTGAATT
>LGFT01000016.1 GCA_001509375.1 Methanothrix harundinacea
GTGCGGGGAACGGGATTCGAACCCGCGAACTCCTGCGAGACGGGATCTTAAGTCCCGCGCCTTTGGCCACTTGGCAACCCCCGCCCTGATTCGACTGCAAAACCGAGATGCTTCACCGCTTTTGAGCCGGTTTGCACCCGATAGAGGCGGAGTTGAAGCGCGCAAGATAAATAGTTTCCCGCAAACTCGGCCCCGTCAAACACCGAAGGTGAACCCATGTATCAGTATGACGAGCACAACTTCCAGACGTCGGTGTATCAATATGAGAAGTACGACTTTTCTACATTCCTGGACGTGGCCGGATTCGAAGAGGACGAGGTCCTCCTGGTGATGGATGAGCTGGACGCCTACAGGTCCATCCCCGGCACCACCCTCCAGAGATATCTCAATCGCGTCCTAAACTCCGTGGAGGAGGATAGGAGAGCTGCGTTTCTCAAGGGCGTAATCGTGGGGACGGCGATCCACGAAAACATCGAAAACTATGATCTCGAACGGCACATCACCGCCGAGGTCAATAGAAGGCTTCGAGAGATCTTGGAAGAGCTGGACCCGGCCTGACGCCCTAACCTGAAATACCCCCAAATCCAATCTGCTCACGATGGAAAAAGGGATCTATACCATCATTCTCCGGCTGGAGGCGGACCGAGACATAGTGGTCGGCTCCCTCGGACCTATCCACTTCAGGGCTGGCTACTACGCCTACACCGGCTCTGCCCGGGGCCCAGGGGGCCTCGCTCGAGTAGAGCGGCACATGCGGGTGTTGGAGGGGAAGAATGCCGTCCAGAGGTGGCACATCGACCGGCTCCTACCCCACACGACCCTGGTGGAGGTGGTGGCAACGAAGACCGAGGAGGACCTCGAATGCCCCATCGCTCGCAAGATCGGAGAGAAGCTCTCTTTCGTAGGGAAGTTCGGCTGCACCGACTGTCGGTGCGCCAGCCACCTCCACTTCTCGCAGGATCAAAAGGAGATATTGGAGGCGGTCTGGTACGCCCACGCTCAGGTGCGATCTGGATCATACGAAAAATAGCCAGCGGAGGACCGTCGCCGCGAAGACCAAAAGGCCGAAGATGGTGAGAGGAAGGGTGTATCCGACGATATTGTCTCTGAGATCGGAATTTGTCGTCTCCTTCACCAGCCAGAAGTAGGGATCGCTGACGCTGGATAGGACGAAGGCCCCCGCCGAGATCAAAAAGAGGAGGGTGACTGGCTCCATCGGGTAGCCCTTCATGATCTCTGAGGCGATCACCACCGTCACCACCCTCGATCCCTGGGCGAGCTGGACCAGAGAGGCGACGAGGAAGGGAAGGACCACCGCCGGGACCAGGGGACCGAGCTCTCTGTAAAGCTCGGACCCGAGGCCGCTCTGGGCGATGACATACCCAAAGGCTCCTGCCCCACATAGGTCGAAGATTATGATCCCAGCCCTCTTGGTGGCCCTCTTGATCATCTCCTCTGCCTCGCCTTTTGCCAGGATAGCCGAGAGGAGCGCTCCCGCCAGGAGGGCGACGTTGGGAGATCCCACAAACCAGGCCCGAGGAGAGAGGAGGCCCGCCGCGATCAGGATCATGGGCAGAGTCAGAGGTGCCCACGAAACCATCCTTGGAGGCAGGGCACAGGTTTCGTCCGGAGCGTCTTCCTCGACGATCGGAAGGCGTCCCAGGTATAGGAATGCCGGTATGAATAGGAGTAAAGATAGAGGAAGGCCGAACTTCAGCGCCTCGTGGGGCGGGACCTTCAGTGATCCAGTGAGAGCGACCATCACCGGAGACGGGTATATCAGGTTGAAGGAGATCACCGAGAACAATGCTGCCGAAAATAGGAACCTTCTCCTCGAGCCCTCGGCCTTTCTGCCCATTCCCCCCACCACCGGCTCCAGAATCAAATAAGAGGTGATGGAGCACATCGCAGGGAGGGTGACCAGGTATCCCGATAGACCGGAGGCCAGAATCCCCCTCCTCTGGCCCAAAAGCCCCAGAAGATCAGCGACGATCCTGTCCACGGCCCGAGAACGCCGCAGATTTTCGGCGATCACCGACCCGGAGAAGACGATTATCGAAAGAGTCGAAAAGATCCCGGCCAAACCCGCCGTGACGTAACCGATCAATTCAGGACCCATCCCCAATATTCCCCCGTAGGCCAGAGCCGAGATGATTAGGCTCATAAAGGGCGAAAGGCCGATCTTCACCGTCAGGAAGCTCGCCAGAAGGATCGCCAAAAGGAAGGCTGGAAGAGGATCCATCGAGAGGATCTATAAGTGCCAGCCTATAAAAAGGTCTCCTCGAACTCCGTTTTCTCATCCTATTAATATGAAAAATAACATATCGCAAGTTATGGGATCGATTCATATATATGACAGTACCGCCTAATTGTTCCGAAATTACTTTATAGAAGGAAAACAATAAAACGTTTGCTCAGGGGGGGCGTATGAAGGGTGGATGCTGGATGAAATCCCCCAAAAGGGGCGGTGCAGTTCGTTTTTTGTTCTGGCTAGCTGGCCTCATCCTCTTCGTTCTTCCCATCGCCACAGCCTGGTCCTTTCCCTTCTCGATCCCGTCCCTCTTCAGCCCCGATGAAGGTTGTGAGCTGAGCCTTGGCACCGATCAGCTCATGGTGGATTACGGGAACTCAGCCAACTACAGCATCCACCTGAACAATCCAGGACTTGACGACTTAACCGACATCTCGATAGCGGATAACTTTGGACAAGCGGGTTTTTTCGCCAGCCTTCCCGCAGGAGAGTCCCTCGACCTCAGCAGAACCACGCCACCCCTGAAGTCCAGCACCCAGCTGAAGGTCGTGGTGAGCTCAGAAGGCGAAGAGATAGGCATGGCCAAGGCCGATGTCCGGGTGGGACTCCCAGAAGAAGTTTCGATATTTGATTATGAAAAACGAGCGGCATTTGAAGATCAGACCCTGAAGATAATGTCGGCATCGCCCGAGATCGAGCTCGTCGTCGGGGCCGACCCCAGCGCCGTTCGACCTGGAGAGAAGACAACTGTGAGGATGACCGTCACCAACCGGTTCTTCCAGACCCTGAGAGATGTTGAGATCCATGGCCCAGGCTGGTCCGTAGAGGCTGGAGATCTGAACCCCGGCGAGTCCAAGACCTACTCTAAGACCATCACCATCGCCGAAGACCTATCAACATCTCTGACCGCCACTGGGACCGCAGACGGCGGTGAGAAGGCTTCCGGTCATGAGAGGCTGACGGTTCACACCATCAGCTCAGATCTTTCGGTCATGGTAATCCCAAATCCCACAATTTCAGGTCAGCCCTCCACCACAGAGTACAGGCTGAAGAACGAGGGCAAGGAGGTTTTGAGCCGGGTGACCCTGAGAGGTGTTGATGGGGAGACCCTTGGCATCCTATCCCAGCTCGGCCCTGGAGAGTCCAAGAGCCTGACCAGAACCGCTTCCGGGGCTGAAGACGCCCCGGGGCAGATCAAGGTGACGGCCATCTCGCCAGAGGGGAAAGGGGTCGAAGGAGAGGTGATCGTCCACCCCACATCTTCCAGACCTGCCACCGCCTCTGTTCAGAAAACGAAGAGCAATTCAGCTTCACCGAAGCCGTTCGACGGGACCACCATGCCTGGAGGGTTTGGGACCATGCCGGAATTTGGTGTAATGGACATGGATCTCGACTTCGGAGAGATCGGCGGCTTTGATGCGATCGGAACGACAACAGATCGCGGCCGGAAATCGGGCGCGTCGACCGTCAGTCCAGAGTTCCAAGAGATGGGTTCAGATGCTGGATTTGGGGTATTCGATATTGGTCTCGACTTTGGAGATTTTGGGTTCGGCGACGGCTTTGGCATGGCCCCTGCCAGAGGAAGCTCTGGCCTCAAAGCTCCATCGACGGGATCAGAGAGCGGGGCGGAGATGGAGACGGAAACCGAAGCTGAAGCTGAAATTGGCTCACCCAATCTGGTGGTAACCCTCCAGGTCAACAGGACTCTGGTTCGTAAAGGCGGCGTGGTCGGGTATAGGTGCACCGCCGTGAATCGAGGAACTGCAAACGCGGCCGATGTCGCCCTTCGATGCGGCGAGGTGACGGCAACCGCAGCAAATCTCTCTCCTGGAGATGGCCTCCCCCTCGAAGGGACGATTAGGGCAGATGGCCCCATGAACTTGACGGCCAAAGCCAGCGGCTCGGGACCCGATGGATCGCGTCTGACGGACGAGGCCTTCATCACGATAGAGGTGATCTCGCCGGACCTAAATCTTGAGGTCAGCAAAGAGCCAGAAGAGATCTGTCGAGGCCAGAGGATCTCGATCGTCGTCCGGCTGGAGAACTCTGGAGACGACGCGCTCTCGAACGTGATTGTCTCAGATGCCCTCGGAGAGATCGGAAAAATCTCGATCCTCGAGCCGGGAGAGGCGAGGACCCTCACGAGAAATTCGACGATCGACAAGGACCTCGAAGACGTAATCAGGGTCGTCGCGATCGATTCCACTGGAGGTCGCATCCATAGGTCGGAGGTCCTCAACTTCGAGCTCCTCGAGCCTCGCTTGAACTTGACGGTCGATCCCAGGAACACAGCTGCATATCTTGGTGATGCGGTGGAGGTGGTCTGGACGGTAAAGAACACCGGTGAGGTTGATCTCGCAGACGTGACCTTTGATGGGGAGGGAGTCAGCAAGTTCAGACTTCCCGCTGTCGCCACCGGTGGCACAACACAGGTATCCTCCACCTACTTCGCCAACGAGAGCCGAGAGATCTTTGGCCTGGCCGAGGGGAGGACTGCAGGTGGCGAGACGGTCTTTGACTCCGCCTCCTTTGAGATCAAGGTTGTCTCGCCGGGGATCAGCCTCAACGTCAAGCCCCCGGAGGTAGAAGCCTGCCCAGAGCAGGCCTTCAACCTGACCTGCCTTGTGACCAATTCAGGGGACGACATCCTCAAGGACGTGATCATATCCGAGATGAGCCTCGGGACCCTCGAGAAGATAGGAAGGCTGGAGCCCGGCGACTTCAGAGTCGTAACTCTCGACTTCTTTGCGGAGATGAACACCTCCTTCAGCCTCGAGGCGAAGGGCACCGACTCGATGGGAAAAACCTGGACCAATTCTCAGAATGTGGCGGTGAAGCTTGTTTCCGCCAACATCGAGCTATTCGTCAGGGCAGATCCGCCCGAGATCACCCCCGGAGGCACCGTCAACGTAGTCTGCACTGTAAAGAACGGAGGTGGCCTCCCCATCTTCAGCACCTTCATAATGAGCGAATCCCTGGGTCACCTGGGTACCATAGACTACATCTCCCCAGGCTCCAGCCGCACTTTGGAGAGGGAGATCGAGGTCTCCGAGGAGATCGAGGCTGAGATAAAAGCCGAGGGGTTCACAAAGGAGAGGGCTTCGGTGAGGGACCAGGCGATCCTCTCGGTGGATCTGACGGTGCCCCAACCACCAGTTGAAGAGGTGCTGCCAGATAGCGCCACGGAGGGCACTCCTGGGGTCGCCGAAAGGCCGACCGCTGAGGAGGAGCCGTATGCCGGCGTTGCAAAGGTCGAATCCCAGGAAGGGGCTGGCGTTGGGGAGATGGTCAACCGAAGCGAGACAGAGATCTCGGATATTCTAAAAGATGAAAGTTCCGGCATAGCCGAGCTTATGAACCGCCTGAGGGACATTCTGGAGAAGATCAGGCTGGATAAGGAAATCTCGGCTGAGACGGACGATGAGACTTCATCAGTGCCCACCGAATCAAAGCCCACGCCCACCTCGGACGCCCTGTCGTCAGCCAGCCTTCCCAGCACATCGACCCAGTTGGCGGGATATAGGACTTACGAAGAGAGAACGAACGCATCACCCCTCCCGACCGTCAGCGCTCCCTCTGAAGGGGCTGGATATTCTCCGTCGATGGTGGGGTCAGGAGCCGCGCCCTTCCAGAGCTATATGAGCCCTGAAACTGTGGGCTACTCATACTCAGCTGAGGGGCTGGCTTCCTCCTATCTATCCTCCCAAGAGATCTCTCCGGGAAGCACCGAGTACGCTTACTCGGCGAGCAGCCCCACCTCCGCATACCTCTCGCCGCCTAGGACTTCGCCCGGGAGCGTTGGATACGCCTCTTCTTCCAGCGGTCCCTTCTCGGCCCTGACCTCGCCCGCAGGAATTTCCCCCACCCTCGCAGGATCGGCGACCCCTTCAAATTGCGAGACGGCTGACGCCAGATCGTCTTCGGTTATATCGCCGAAGGTGGCCGAATCAAAGGCCGCTGTTGAATATTCAAACATCAGAGGACGTTCCGAGGTCTCTCCAGGTTATGCAGAGGCTTCGGCTCCATCTGGAAACCTCGGCCTGGACAGGCCCTCCCAATCCAAATCGCCCACTAAAAACATCAAGCTGGTCATCGGCGATCCGGGCAACCTCCAGGTAGACCGCCCTCCGGTGATAATCGACGTGGGCGCCTTCCCACCAGAGCCGATTGCTGGGACGCCGGTGGTGGTGGCCGTGCACGCCTCTGACGACATCGGTGTCAAGTCAGTGGAGATGCTCTGGAACACACCCAGCACCACGGTGAGCAGAATGGATCTCGCCGACATCACCAAGATCAACTCCCAGAAGATGGTGCTGGAGGAGGGGGACGCAAAAGACGGCTATTGGAGCTACGAGATTCCCGGCCAGGTGGCAGGAACCTACATGGCGGTCTTCGTAAAGGTGAGCGACGGGGAGAGGTGGGCTGAGGACGGTCCTTACATCCTATTCTGGTCGGAAGCCGCTCCGGAGAGGGAGCCTGAAGAGTCCTCCCCCCAGAAGACGGCGGCCCATGATGACAGAAAGCCCGACGCCGTCGAAAGCCAGAAGAGAGGGATGCTCTTCGTAGAGTCCACCACCATCATCGGCAGGGGCGACATATCCATCAAGAACGAGGTTCGAGAGTCTAGCGCCCGGTACAGGGAGGAGCTGGACGGCTACGGATCGATAGAGATGCAGTCCGAGAAGGTCATAAACAAAGGAAACCCCGTCGTCAACATATCCGACAGCCGGCTTTTGGTCTTCGACCAGGGCTACCTCAAGGGTTTCAAGGTCATGCAGTCCCCGGCCTTCCACGGCGGCATGGGCGCCAGCGTCACAGAACAGTTCAGCACCACCACCCTGGAGAAGAGCGAGACGGGGACGATATCGTCGCTCAACAGGTCTGATCACACCCTCCTCTTCAACACCCAGCAGGCCTTCGAGGGGATATGGGGCACCAAGACGGAGTACTCAAACTTCAACAAGAAGATAAAGGCAAAACAGGAGCTGAGCGGAACCTTCGAGACCCAGAAGAGGATCTCTTTCGAGGACTAGATTAGATAACCCGAAGATCCCAGGAGAGATCAATCGAGGGGGTCAGGACCTTCTGCCCCTGATGGCCCCCTTCCAGATCTCGTCCGCCCTGTCCACCACAGCCACAATCTGGTCGTGGATCTCGAGCCGGTGCTTGATATCTCCGGCCTTGAGGCCGCAGTCCACCGCAAGCCTCATCATCTCCCGGCTCTCGGCTCGGAGACCCTCGGACTCTTGCCACATATCCTCTGCGGCCGAAGGTTCCTCTGAGCGGAGGTCGATCGATCGGCTCCTAAGATCGTCGGAGCGTCTCATAAGCTCTGTCGCCTCCCTCTTGAGCCGTTCCGACTCCTTCTGGAGCTTCTTCATATCCTCCTCCATCTCCTCGAAGCTCTTCTCCACAAACTCCTCGTCAGCAACGAACATGAACTAGAACCTCCTAAATCATATCCAAAAATATCTCGTGGAACCTGAGGTCGCCGGTCAGCTCCGGGTGGAAGGCGAGGCCCATAACATTTTCCCCTCTGACAGCCACCGCTATCTCCTCGATCCGGGAGAGGACGTCGACTTCAGCGTCCCAGCCCACTATGGCTGGAGCCCTTATGAAGACCGCGCGATAGGGCGAATTGAAGCCCTCAACCTGGAGATTCGCCTCGAAGGACTCACTCTGGGATCCGAAGGCGTTCCTTACCACCCTGACATCCAGAAGGCCGAGGGGAAGAAACCTCGTCTCCTCGACGATCTCTTGGGATATGACGATGAGGCCAGCACAGGTGGCCATCAGGGGGACGCCAGACCTGGCAGCGGCTCGGATCTCGTCGCCGACGCCGGTCCGGGCGAGGTGCTTAGCGATGGTTGTACTCTCCCCGCCAGGGAGAACGATGCCGTTGCATCTGGGAACGATCCCTGCCCTTCGGACCTCCACCGCCGACCCCCCGCCCCCGAGGGCGCGCTCCATCGCCAGCACGTGCTCAGAGACGTCGCCCTGGAAGGCAACCACGCCAATCCTCGATTTACCAACCCCTGGTCTGAAGGATCTCGCCCTCTTGGAGGGTGCCAGCATCAATCCCCTTCATGGGGTCGCCGAGACCCGTAGAGATCTCGACGAGCTTTTCCGGGTTGTCATAGTTGTTCACGGCTTCGACGATCGCTGAGGCCATCAGCTCGGGCTTTTGGGACTTGAATATCCCGGACCCGACGAAGACGCCGTCCGCCCCCATCTGCATCATCAAAGATGCGTCGGCGGGGGTGGCTATCCCCCCGGCGGCGAAGTTGACCACCGGCAGCCTCTGCATATCCCTGCACTCCAGGACGAGCTCATAGTCTGCCTCGATCTCTCTTGCGACCTTCGTCAGCTCTTCGTCAGTCATCCCCTTGAGGCTCCTGATCTGACCCATTATCATCCTCATGTGGCGGACCGCCTCCCGCACGTCGCCGGTCCCGGCCTCGCCCTTGGTCCTGATCATGGCCGCACCCTCCTTCGTCCTTCTTAGGGCCTCACCCAGGTTCCTGGCGCCGCAGACGAAGGGGATTTTGAACTTGGACTTGTCAACGTGGAACTCGTCGACGGGAGTCAAAACCTCCGACTCATCGATCATGTCAACCCCGATCGCCTCCAGGATCTGAGCCTCAGCGAAGTGTCCGATCCTCACCTTGGCCATCACAGGTATCGAGACCGAGTCGATGATCTCCATGATGATCATCGGGTCGGCCATCCTGGCGACCCCGCCCATCTTCCTTATGTCGGCCGGCACCGCCTGGAGGGCCATGACCGCCACGGCCCCCGCCTCTTCTGCGATAACGGCCTGCTCAGAGGTGGTGACGTCCATGATGACGCCCCCCTTCTGCATCTTAGCAAAGCCGCGTTTGAGCAGCTCCGTGCCGAAACGAAGTTCTTCCAATTGCATGATAGTCAGATGCCCCGATATTTTTTAAGCCCTGTACAAGTGAGGGCCGAATAAATAAACTTTGCTCCCCAAGCCGCCCGGCATCCATTGTCAAACCGATATAGGATGGCGGGTTTGATGGGCCATAACTCCTCAGAGGGGAGTTACGACCCATCGACTAACCAAGGAGGCTATTCTCTGTAGATCTCGTACATGTAGATGTCCTCGTCTCCTTTCCGGTCGTCGACCCAGACGATCTTGGCGTCTCCTGTCCGGGGATCGGTCTGGTCGCCGGGACCCGTATAGATCTCCATCTCCCTCCCGGTCGAAAGGTCCATCGCCCGGATGTCCCAATCACCGTTCCTATCGTCCTGCCAGACCAGGATCCCGTCCCGAAGGTGGGGTCTCTCCTGGTTTGAGGGATCGGAAGTGAGCTGAGTGACCTTGCCGGTGGCCAGATCGCTGGCGTAGAGATCCCAGTTCCCGTTCCTGTTGTCCTGCCAGACGACCATGCTCCCGTCGGTGGTGGGAAATGTCTGATCACCGGGGCCAGAGAAGACCGGCTTTCGGGTCTGGCCGGACCAGATGTAGACGTCCCATTCACCGTTCTGGTCGGTCTGGTAGACGACTACATTTCCGCCAGCATCGGGTTGCTCTCCCCTTGGCGGGATCGCCTCCATCGTCTCGGTGGTATAGAGGGGCTTCTTCTGGACGCGCCACCCGAAGCCGGCTATGGGAAGGTCGCCCCAGGCCAGCATCTCCTCGCTGATGGAGGCCCTCGAGGGGACGGATATCCCCCTCTGAAGCTGGGTTCTGGTGACGGTGGGTATGTCCAGAGTCCTGATGGCCCAGCTGTCGAACTGCTCCTCGCGGTACATCCAGACCACCACGTCGTCTTTGATGTCGGGGTACATGTCCAGATCAGGTCCTGCAGCCAGAGGCCACTCGACGTTCTCGACCAGGTTGTAAAGGTAGATGTCGGGGTTTCCCGTCCTGTTGTCCATCCATACCACCCAGTCGCCGCTGACGGCGGGGCTCGTCTGGTCGCCAGAGGCCTGGCAGATGACGCTGATCTGGTCGGACCCCAGATTCTGGAAGCCGAACTTCCCGCTGGGGGAGATCAGCCAGGCGAGCCTCGAATCAAAATCGAGTTCGATCTCACCGGTGCCGCTGGCCACCTCCCAATCCTTCCAGGTGTTGGGATCGAAGCTTCGGATCGACCAGCCCGTTTCGCTTCTCTCCTGGTAGACGACCCGTTTTCCGTAGACCTTCGGCTGGAGCTGATCTCCAGCCCTCGAATAGGCGCGGCCCCACCTCCTCTCCCAGAAGAAGTAGTTCACGTTGCCGATTGCGGAGTCTTCCCAGACGATCAAGTCGCCGCAGACGTGGGGGTGGACCTGATCCCCCTCGCCGGTGAGTCTCGTCTCCTCGCCGGTGGCGAGGTCGAAGGCGTATACGTCCCATTCGCCGTTCCGGTCGTCCTGCCAGACCAGAAGGTCTCCGCTGACGATCGGATACATTTGATCTCCTACCTTATGGGGGGGCACATTGATCGATGCCCCGTCCAGGTCCGTAATCTTCACGTCCCAGTCGCCGGAGGAGTCGTCCATCCAGGCGATCCGCCTATTGCTGACCGAAGGGCGGACCTGATCACCCCTCCCTTCGGCGATGACGATCTCCTCCCCTGAGGTGAGGTCCAGGGCGCGGATGTCCCAGTCCCCCTTTCTGTCGTCAGCCCAGACGAGAAGGTCGCCCCCGACGTCGAGCTCCCTCTGGTCGCCCGGCGTCCGGACCAGGGGCCGCTCGAACCGGCTATAGAAGTCGAAGCCGAAGATGTCCCAGTCACCGCCCCGGTTGTCGGACCAGACTATGAGGCTCCCGTTGGTGGCGAGGTCGGCCTTCTCCAAAAGGAATATCGGATCATCTCCGACCGTCCGGGTCATGATCATGGGCGTGCCCTGGCTGTAGTCCATCCAGACGAGCCGATCGCCGCTCAGATACTGAGATCCACCGGCGACGTTCACGTAGAAGGGAAATCCCACTCCGTCGTTCGGCTTTTGGTTTTTCGGTCCGGTCACAGCGGGGATCTCCCTCTCCAGCTCCAAGTCGTAGAGGTACATGTCCTGGTCGCCATTCCTATCGTCCAGCCAGGCGACCCGACTCCCGGCGATGACGGGGAGACCCTGATAGCCTGAGTCTGTAGTGATCACCGTCTCCTCGCCGGTTTTGAGGTTTTTGGCCCTGATGTCCCAGTTCTCGTTTCTGTCGTCCATCCAGACGATCACATCTCCGCTGATCCAGGGAGCCTCCTGCTTTCCGGGGTCCGTCGTCACCTGGGTCTCGGTCCCAGAGGTCAGGTTGAAGACGAAGATGTCCCAGTTGTCCGCCCGGTTGTCCATCCAGGCCACCAGATTACCCTTGACCATGGGCGTCGCCTTCTTCGAAGAAGCCGTGGTGATCTGATCCTCTGAACCCGCGGCGACGTCGTGAACATATACCTGGTCTTCGCCGGTCCGGCCGTCGATCCAGACCACCTTTCCGTCGCCCACCATCCCGTACATCTGGTCAGAAGGATCATCGGCCACTACGGTTTCCTTTTTATTAGAAAGATCGTAGAGGAATATGTCGAGGTTTCCATTTCTGTTGTCGGTATACAGGATCAGGTCGCCGCTGATGCTGGGTCGGCTCTTCTCGTCGGCCGAGGTGGTGATTACGGTCTCCCGGTTGGTGGACAGGTCCATCATGTAGACGTTGAACTTGCCGGTCCGGTCGTCGGTCCATACGACCCGGTCGCCATCGATCCAGGGGTTGGTGCAGTTGTAGGGACCCGCGGCGATCGTGTCGTCTGGCTGAAGACTGAAGTCGTGGATGTAGACATCGGTGTCGCCAGCCCGATAATCTGTCCAGACAACCCCCCTCTCGCCTACTGCAGGGTCCATCTTCATGGAACCGGGGCTTATCGCCGTCTCCTCGCCGGTCGCCACGTTGTATAAGTAAAGGTCGGCCACGCCGCTTCTGTGGTCCTGCCAAGCGACGAGGTTCCCCTTCACCGAGGGGGCGGTCTGCAGGCCCGGCCTCTCGAGGACAGTCTCCCTTTTCGTAGATAGGTCGTATATGACGATATCATAGTCTCCGGTCCTGTTGTCGGACCAGACCACCAGATTGTCGTCGATGGCCGAGAAGACCTGGTCCCCGGTCGCCGTGGTGATGGGGCTTTCCCGGCCCGTCTTCAGATCGTAGAGGTAGATTTCGGAGTTACCGTTCCTGTCGTCGACCCAGACGATCCGGTCGCCGCTGATCTGGGGCTGTATCTGGTCTTTGGGGTCCGATGTGATCTTCCGCTCCAGGCCCGTCCCCAGATCGTACATGTATATGTTCCAGTCGCCGTCCCGATCGTCCATCCATACGACCCGGTCGCCGTCGATGTCTGGGAGGAACTGATTTCCGGGGGCGGTGGTGATCGGCATCTCCTCTCTTGTGGCGTAGTCGTAGAGGTATATGTCCGACTCCCCCGACCGCATATCCTGCCAGACTATTCTGTTCCCAGATACCGCGGGATGGTCCTGGTAGCCGGGATAGAAGGAGACTCCCCTCTCAGTTCCCGTCTCCAGGTCGTACATGAATATGTCAAAGTTGCCGCTTCGATTGTCTGCCCAGGCCACTATGTGGCCGTCTATGGCGGGCTGTTCCTGCAAGCTTCCCAAGGTGCTGATGGGACGCTCTTTACCCCCACTCAATCCGGAAGCGACGCCCGCCAAAAGGAGCGCCGCCGTCAATAAAACGATGATCTGCCTCGACATCTTAGCACTCATCCTGTCGAAGTTGAGCTATTGATCTAATCATCCGAAAGGAGGGGTGAATATATAAGGTCTTACCCCGCGAGCCCCGAAGATATGCCCTATGAGGAATAATCGCTGAACACAAATGGACAAAGAGAGAATGGTCGAGGGATGGGGAGGCGAGAAAAGTGGGCCCGGGGCCGGCTACTTACCCCGAACTACGATGGTGAGGATATCCTCATCGGAGAGGGCATGGTCGAGGCCCACCGACTGGCCCGGGAATTTGGCGCTCTTTCCCCAGACCTTGGCGTACCGGAAGAGCCGGACGAAGTCTCGATGAAGGTGTTCGCATACCGTCCGGACGGTGGAGTCATTCAGGATCACCAGGGGGTCTTTCATGTCCGCTTTCCCCCGCTGAGGCTTGAGGTATATCCTGATGAAGCCAAGGGTCTCGTATATCAGCTCCTTCAGCTCCTCTACACCGACGTCCTTCTCGACGGAGAGGGGCAGGAAGTCTCGCCCGATGGTCCTCTTTATCTCATCTCTGACGTCGTCATACTCGAGATCGATCTTGTTGATGACGGCCACCTGAGGAACGTAGATCCTATTTCCTGCGAGGAAGTCGACAAGGGTCTCGGTGTCGATATCCTCCCGAATGGTGATGATCCCGTTGACTATCCCATAGGCCCGGAGGATCTCGGCTATCTCGACGTTGGTCATCTTGGTGAGGTTGATTGTATTTCGGATGATTATTCCGCCTTTGTCCGAGGGGCTGAGGGTGATGTCGGGAGGGGTCTTGTCGAGCCTGATCCCGGCGTCGTAGAGCTCCCGTTCGAGGACGTCGAGGCGATAGTTGTAGACGTCCCCCATCAGAAGGATGATGTCTGCGGCCCTCGCTGCGGTGATCACCTCTCTCCCCCGCCCCTTCCCCCTGGAGGCGCCCTTAATTATGCCGGGCATGTCCAGGATCTGGATCTTGGCGCCCTTGTAGTCCATGACCCCAGGGATCACCTCCAGGGTTGTGAACTGATAGGAAGCCACCTCAGCGTAGCTTCCCGTAAGCCTGTTCAAGAGGCTCGACTTTCCGACGGAGGGGTAGCCCACCAGGGCGACGGTGGCGTCTCCCGACTTCTTGACGTAATAGCCCTTGCCGCCGCCGGCGCCTTTGATCCGCTGTAGCTCTTGCTGCGCTTTCAGCTTCGCTATCTTGGCCTTGAGCTTTCCTATGTGGTGCTCTGTGGCCTTGTTCTTCTGGGTGTTGAAGATCTCCTCTTCTATCGCTTGAATCTGCTCGTCGATCGTCGCCATCTATAACCTGCCTTCGAACGGTTTCAGCCAGCTTTTTTCGCATTTCTGCCGAGGAAACGCATTTCTCAGCCCCTGGGAACCGCTAACATATTAATGGTTTGGGTTCACCCTTGAAGGACCGAGAGGAAGGAGACGCTAGTTCCGAGCGACTACCAAAAGTATAAATATCGCCCCTCCATGACTATCCCCGATCCGGGGTATAGTATGAAGTGGCAAGGAAATTCAAAGAGGAAGTTCACAGGTGGAAGGCTGATCTCAAACCGGGGAAAGCGCAAGGATGAGCTGGGCAGAGAGGCCGGTGAGCCGAACGTCGACGTCACGCGAAAGAAGCAGATAAATACCAGGGGCGGAAACTCCAAGGTCAGGCTCCTGAGGTGCAATGCCGCCTCCGTCGCAGATCCCGCTACCGGAAAATCCAAGATGGCGAAGATCGAGACGGTCAACGACAACAGCGCCAACCTCAACTACATCAGGAGAAACATAATCACCAAGGGCGCCATCATAAAGACCGAGCTGGGAGATGCTCGGGTCACCAGCAGGCCTGGGCAGGATGGGGTCGTGAACGCGATCCTCGTCGCCGAGTGATAAAGAACCGTTCGTCCAACCTATTTTGATGTACCTGATATTCAGGTGTGCCGGGTGCGGGCGCCACCTCTATGCCGAGGAGAGCGCCGCCACCAGGACCTGTCCCTGCGGGAAGCGGATCAAGATCGATACTGTCAAAGTCATCTCCAGGGCGGAAGATGAACGGGAGGCTGGCGATCTCGTGAGGGAGCTCCAAATGGGCGGTCGAGAGATGACCGGCTTTTCGCCAGCGGGCTGATCCCTCCCCATCTCAAAAAGTTTATAAACCTCAGGGGCCACGGCGCAATTGGGGTGATAGATTGACGAAAGGGCAAATTATCGCGAACGCCATGATGGCGATCGCCATCGCCGTGACAGCATTTGGAACCTTGGCCTCAGCAACCGTCTGGAGCCCGGGCATATACGGCCTCGGACACGGCTCTGTCTCATGGCCTTCCCAGCAGGTCAGCTCGGACCAGGAGGTCGTGCAGCTGGGAGGGACCGCCGGCCAGACGAGTCAGCAGGAGCAGACGGGACCTTCGGCGCAGCTTGGGAGCGATGGGAGTCCATCGAGCCCCCAGGAAGAGGCTGTGGCCGCGGTTCAGCTCGGAAGCAGCAGCCATCTGGGCACAAAAACGACAGCATCAGGCGCTGTGCAGCTGAGCGGCTACTTCGATAACATGGAAAGTTATACGAACATATTCTACCCGTCCATCATGCTCGGCGGCACTTTCGGGAACAGCGGCGGTGGCGGATGTGGCTGTTGCAGCTGATCCTAACCCATCATTTTTCTGTCAACATCACATCCACTGGTAGTGGGCTAGGACCTCGGGCCGGAAGTCGTAGAGGAGACTGTTCTCAACGTAGCCGAAGAAGAGGCATCCTTTACACTTCCGTACGATCTCCTCCCTCCTCACTATCGAGGACTCCCAGACCCGGGCGATTCCTTCAGAGACGTTGCCCAGTGGCTCCTTGTGGACCCTGCAGGCCTGAACCGTCCCATCGGAGGCGACGGAAAGGACGATCTGGGGTGCATGGCACCTGAAGTTGAGATTTCTATCCCTGACCATCTCAAGATACGTTAATGAGTTGATGATGGGACGCCCCTCCCTTTTCATCTCTATCAACCGGTCGACCGACCGCCTGTACTCGGGAAGGTCTGCGTCCCCGATCCCCATATCCTCCCAGACGTCCCCTTCGACCTCGGGGGTCTCGTGGAGGGGCTCAAAGGAGACGAGGGCGCCGAGCTCCTCGGCGAGGCCGACGAGGGTCTCGAGCTCGGAGAGGTTCTTCCGGCTGATGACGCAGTTCATCAGAACCTGGTGCCCCTTCTTTCGGGCGGCCCTGATCCCCTCGATGACCGGCTCCACAGAAGCTCCCCGGATCTCTCTGTAGGTCTTGATCCCATCGACGGAGACGGAGAGGTAGTCGAGATCCTCGAGATCTTCGATCCGGTCGGAGAGAAGCTGACCGTTGGTGATGAGGGAGGTGGCGATCCCCAGAGACCTGGCATGGCCGAGGATCTCGGGAAGGTCAGGCCGGAGGAGGGGCTCGGCGGTCCAGGCGTTGTAGACCCCAATCCCGAAGGACTTTGCGTCATCCAGCATGGCGAAGACCGCCTCCGTGGTCATCTCCGGGCCGGGGGCCCGCCAGTACTCGCAGAAAGGGCACCTGAGGTTGCAGCGGGCGTTTATCCCGTGGGAGAGGACGAAGGGCCTCTTTCGGACCCTCATCTGAGCCAGGGCCCTGAGGGCGATCTTGGGGTGGAAGGTGGGCATGGGCGCTTAATGGCTTCGTTTTTGTCTCACTTCAACAGTCTCGGGGGGACGATTTGACCCGCAAGGAAGACGCTCCTGTCCTCGCCCCGGCGGATCAGCTCTGCCCTGCCGCCCCCCACCAGGACCTCTGGGCAACGGGGCTGGCCGTTGTAGACCGAGGCCATGGAGAAGCCGTAAGCTCCGGCGTCCAGCATCGCTACGATGTCGCCCCTCTCGACCTTCGGAAGGGTCCGATCTTTCGCCAGAACGTCGCCACTCTCGCAGATGGGGCCGACGATGGTGTACTTCTCCTCAGGCTTATGGTCCGCCTTATTCGCGACGACGGCGTGGTGGTATGCGTCGTAAAGCATCGGCCTTGCCAGGAGGTTGAAGCCGGCGTCGACGCCGACGAAGTTGACGTGGGCCCGCTTGACGACGTTCACCCTGGTGAGGAAGAGGGTTGTATCGGCGACGATGCTCCGGCCAGGCTCCAGGATCATCCTCGGAGATATTCCGAGCTTCTGACACCCATCTTTGAAGACGGGCAATATCCCTGCGGCAAGGTCGGCGGGCGTTGGGGCCTGCGTCTCGGGGGAGTAGGCGATCCCCAGGCCTCCGCCGAAGTCCATCATCTCGATTTCGCCCCCCATGCCGACGATCTCCCCCGCAAGCTCCATCATCCTCGCCGCCGCCTCTTCGAAGGGGGATGTCTCCAGGATCTGAGACCCGATGTGGCAGTGGAGGCCGATGGGCCGCACGCCTTCGAGGCTCATGGCGGTCCTGTAGACCTCGACGATCTCCCGCCAGGGTATCCCAAACTTGGAGGTCTTGAGCCCCGTGGCGATCTTTGGGTGGGTCGTTGCGGAGACGTCGGGGTTCACCCGGAAGGCCACCTCCGCCTCCTGGCCCATCTCGCTTGCGACCTCTGAGAGGGCCAAAAGCTCGTCACGAGAGTCGGCGGAGATCCGGACGCCGGCCTCGACGGCCATCTTCAGCTCCTCGATCCTCTTCGAGTTGCCGTTGAAGAGGACCTTTTCCATCGGCATCCCTGCCATCCTCACCAATGACAGCTCCCCGGCGGAGAAGACATCAGCCCCCATCCCCTCCTCCGCCAGGATCCGGAGGAGGGCCAGGTTCCCGTTGGCCTTCACCGCGAAATAGATCCAGGATTCGGGGAAGGCCTCCCGGTACAGCCTCACGTTCTCCCTAAGCCGCTTTTCGCTAGTCACATAGAGGGGCGTTCCGAACTCTCCGGCCAGGTCGACGACGTCGACCCCGTCGATCAAAAGGTGGCCTTCTTGCGCCCTAAGGTGCTCCTTCGTCCCGAACATAGATCTGGATGTAGGATCTAGGCCCGTAAATCCTTTTTCGTCCTCACCCAAGATCGGCTCGGTCCATCAGGTTTTTTGACGAGATCTCTGATCCATCGTCGATCCCGCCCGTCAAGAGGGCGCTCCGGAGGTTAAGTTTATTAATTATGCAGATCAAAATAATTATTTGTTAGAACAACGATTTAATGGCGATAATGGTGCCTAAAGGCACGGGAAGAGAGAGCGAGAAGAAGTCGGAGGTGGAGAAGATGGCCGAGGAGAAGACCGCAGAGAGGGAGAAGAGCGAGGTGGACGAGATCGAAGAGAAGTACCCCCTGAACTTAGCCGAGACCGTAGCATTTCTCCGTGAGCTGGCGGACACCCTGGAGAGGGGAGGGACGGTGGAGATGAGCTTCTCTCAGCGGCAGGTCAAGCTCAAAGCCGAAGAGCCGGTAACCCTAGAGATCTCCTACAAGGAAGACGCCAAAAAGAAGAAGATAGAGGTGGAGCTGGAGATCAAAGAGCACTTCGGCGCAGCGGGAAAAGAGGGCGGAAGGCCCGAGGTGAGATGAAAGTTTGGCGGCGTCCAACCAGGGGATGGTGGTCTCCGTCCGGGGCAGCGTCGTAGACGTGAGGTTCACCGAGTCGCTGCCCGAGATCAACAGCGTTCTATTGGCCGGCGACGACGACCGGATCCTGATTGAGGTTATGGTTCATCTCGATTCGGAAACCGCAAGGGGGATCGCCCTCACCCCCACCTCGGGGCTGGCCCGGGGTTCTCTGGTGACCGATACCGGCCAGCCTCTGACGGCGCCGGTGGGCGAGAAGCTTCTGGGCAGGGTCTTCAACGTCTTCGGCTCGCCAATAGATGGGGACGGGGAGGTGGAGGCGAAGGAGCTCCGCTCCATTCACCAGAGCCCACCTCCCATATCCCAGCGGACCACCACCTCCGAGATCTTCGAGACGGGGATCAAGGCGATAGACGTCCTATCTCCCCTTGAACGGGGCGGCAAGGCTGGCCTCTTCGGCGGGGCTGGCGTCGGCAAGACCGTCCTGATCATGGAGCTGATCAACAACATCGCAGGTCGGTATGAGGGGATCAGCATCTTCTGCGGCATAGGAGAGCGGTCTCGAGAGGGCGAAGAGCTCTACCGCGAGATCCAGGACGTGGCTGTCCTGGACAAGACCATCCTCGTCTTCGGCCAGATGAACGAGCCGCCGGGGGCGAGGTTTCGCGTAGGCCACGCCGCCCTGACCATGGCCGAGTACTTCAGGGACGATCTTAGGCAGGACGTCCTCCTCCTGATCGACAACATATTTCGGTTCGTTCAGGCCGGATCCGAGGTATCGGGGCTGATGGGCCAGCTGCCCTCCAGGGTGGGATACCAGCCAACTCTGGCGACGGAGCTCGCCGAGTTCGAGGAGAGGATCTGCAGCACCAGGACGGGGGCGATCACCTCGGTTCAGGCGGTGTACGTCCCCGCTGACGACTTCACCGATCCGGCCGTCGCCCACACCTTCGGGCACCTCTCCGCCTCCATCGTCCTATCGAGGAAGATGGCGAGCCAGGGGCTCTATCCGGCGATAGACCCCCTCCAATCGCGGTCGAGGATGCTGAGCCCCACCATCGTCGGATCGAAGCACTACAACACCGCCCAGAAGATCCGAAGAACCCTTGCGGAGTACGAGGAGCTCAAAGACGTCATCGCCATGCTGGGGCTGGAGGAGCTCTCCGAAGACGACCAGAAGACCGTCAACCGGGCCCGTCGGTTGGAGCGGTTTCTGACCCAGCCCTTCGCCACGACGGAGCACTTCACCGGTCAGAAGGGGAAGATGGTGGGGCTGGAGGACGCCCTCGACGGCTGTGAGCAGATCTTGAATGACGAATTCTCCGACTACCCGGAGAAGTCCCTCTACATGATAGGAAAGATCGAGGAGGCGGAGAGATGAGGCTGAAGGTTCTTCTCCCCACGACCGTCTTCGTCGACGAGGAGGTGGCTAAGGTGGTGGCCGAGGCCGAGAACGGCTCATTTTGCATACTTCCGAAGCACATCGACTTTGTCGCCGCCCTGGTGCCCGGAATACTCTCGTTTGAGTCCGACCAGGGAGAGGAGTTTCTCGCCACCGACGAGGGGATCTTGGTCAAATGTGCCTCGCAGGTCGTGGTCTCTACGAGAAAGGCTATGCGTAGCAGAGACCTGGGGATGCTGAAGAGGACGGTACGAGAAGAGTTTCGATCCCTGGACGAGAGGGAGAAGAAGACCCGCACCATCCTCGCGAAGCTCGAGGCGGATTTCGCGAAAAGCGTCTTTGAAAAGATGTAGCTTTGGGAAGGGACGATGGAGAGAGATCGGGAAGATTTCGCCGAAGAGATCGGCTCAAAGGAAGAGCGCAAGATCAAGGCTCGGAGGGAGAGGGCGAGAGGAATCTGGTTTGGGCTGGGGATGATGGGCGTCATCGGCTGGTCGGTGGCGGTTCCTACCCTGATCGGCGTGGCCATCGGGGTCTGGATCGACACGAAATACCCTGGGCCCATCTCCTGGACCCTCGTATTTCTATCCGCAGGTCTGATCGTGGGCTGCGCCAACGCCTGGTATTGGGTCAAAAAAGAGCAGACGGAGATCGAGGGGAGAAAACCAGTGATCGAGGAGAGAAAGCCGGATGAATGAGCATCTTCTGCCCTTATTCAGCTTCACTTTTGGGATAGGGCTTGGGGTCTTCTTCTTCGGAGGCCTCTGGCTGACGATAAATCGGCTCCCCAAATCTAAGAGGCCAGAGCTTCTGACCCTGGGAAGCTTCCTCTTTCGGTCAGCAGTCTCTATATTCGGCTTTTATCTCGTCGTCGAAACCGGCCTATTGGGTCTGGCCTTCTCCCTTGCCGGCTTCATCCTGACGAAGATCGTCATCGTCAGCCGTCTTGGTCGGCACCCCGAAAGGAGGGCGATCTAGAAATGGTCGAGCTGAGCCCCGACGAGGCGGTCCTCTGGAGGTGGGAGTCTGTCACCATCAACGAGACGATCGTCTTCACATGGATCGTGATCGGAATCTTGGCCATTCTTGCCTGGGCATCGACCCGCCACCTCTCAACGACGCCCCCCTTCTCCCGAAGGCAGGTCGCCCTGGAGACGATCATCAGCTACATGAGAAAGGAGATCCGAGAGATAGCCCGCAGGGATTCTGACCCCTATCTCCCCTTCTCCGGCACCCTCTTCCTGTTTCTCTCCGTCTCAAGCATCCTCGGGATCGTGCCGGGCTACAGGTCGCCGACCAGCTCTCTCTCCACCACGGCGGCCCTGGCCGCCTGCGTCTTCTTTGCGGTCCCGATCTACGGGATCTTGCAGCAGGGACCTTCCGGCTACTTCAGGCGGTATGTCCAGCCGACGCCGCTGATGCTCCCCTTCAACGTCATAGGGGAGATCTCCCGAACGGTGGCCCTAGCCCTCAGGCTCTTTGGGAACATGATGAGCCAGACCCTCCTCGTCGCTGTTCTGATCTCCCTGGCCCCTCTGTTTCTGCCCGTAATAATGGACCTCTTCGGGCTGTTGATCGGCCAGGTCCAGGCCTACATCTTCGCGGTTCTGGCCACGGTATACATAATCTCGGCCAGCTCGGACGAGAAGGAGATCGAAGAGGAACCCGAAAAAGAAGAGGAATCTGAAGAGAACCCGAAGCGAGAACCTGAAGGAGGAACTTGACATGGCTGCGATAGATACGATAGGCACAGCTTCCATAATTATATCCGGCCTGACGATCGCCATAGGCTCGATCGGACCCGCGGTGGGCGAGAGCTGGGCCCTCTCCCGCGCCCTCAGCGCCATCGCTCAACAGCCAGACGAGGCGAACACCATAACCCGGACCCTCTTTGTGGGTCTTGCGATGATAGAGTCCACCGCCATCTACTGCTTCGTTATATCGATAATCCTGATCTTCTCCAATCCGTTCTGGGACTACGTGATCGGAATGGGTGGATGACGTGCAGATAGACTATTTTACCACTCTGGCCCAGATCGTGAACTTTCTGATCCTGGTGCTCCTCCTGAAGCACTTCCTGTACGCCCCGGTCCTCAAGCTGATGGACGAGCGAGAGCGGGTGATCGCCTCCCGGCTGGAGGAGGTTGAAGAGAAGAAGGAGGAGGCCGAAGAGGAGGCAGAGACCTATCGGAAAAAGAGACTGGAGATCTCAGCGGAGCACGAAGAGATGCTGATAAAGGCGAAGGAGGACGCGAAGAACTTCAGGGCAGACCTCGAAAAGAAGGCTGAGGCCGAGGTCGAGAAGAGCAGGGCCGAATGGTACAGGGCCGTGGAGAGCTCGAAGAAGGCCTTCCTTGACGATCTGAGAGAGAGGACCGGAAGGCAGGTCTACGTCATATCTCGCCGCGTCCTCCGAGACCTGGCGGACGAGGTCCTGGAGCGGCAGATGATCAGGACCTTCGTCGAACGGCTGGAGAAGATGGAAGGATCGGAGAAGGAGGCTTTCAAGGAGTTTTATAAGTATCCTGAACAGCTGATCGTCGTGAGAAGCGCCTTCGAGATTCCAGGGGACTTCCAGGAGAAGATCAAGGAGGTTCTGCGAGATCAGACCGAGACCGACGTTAGAGTTCATTTCGAGATCGACGAAGAGCTGATCTCCGGGATGGAGATGAGCGCGAGAAACGCGGAGATCTCCTGGAGCATCGCCGGATATCTCGACTCCCTGGAGGCCGACTTCTCCCGGGTCATCGAAGAGAGAGCTCCTAAAGAGAAGCGGGTCAGATGATGGAGACGAAGAAGGGGGACGAGGCGGTCAGGGAGGCCCTGGACTACGCCTTCAACGTCGTCGGCCACACCCTGGAAAGCCGAAAGCTCGAGCTGAAGTTCGAGGAGATCGGGGTCGTATCCTTCGTGGGCAAAGGCATCGCTCGCATCAGAGGACTGCCCCACGTTCGGTCTGAAGAGGTCGTCTTATTTCCCGGCGACCGGCTCGGGATCGCCTTCAACCTCGACCCTGAAGAGGTGGCGGTCATCCTCCTCGACAAGAGCGAGAAGGTCAGGGCCGGGCAGGTGGTCCACCGGACCGGAAAGGTCATGGAGGTGCCGGTGGGCGATGAGCTCCTGGGGCGGGTGGTGAATGTTCTGGGCAGGCCCCTGGACGAGGGCGAGCCGATCCAGACCTCGGAGAGAAGATCCATCGAGCGGGAGGCTCCGGCGATCATGGATCGATCTCCCGTCAACGTCCCCCTGGAGACGGGGGTGATGGTGGTGGACGCCATGGTTCCCATCGGCCGCGGCCAAAGAGAGCTGATCCTGGGGGACCGGCAGACCGGCAAGACCGCCGTCGCCATCGACGCCATCATCAACCAGAGGGACGAGGACGTCGTTTGCGTCTACTCTTCTATAGGTCAGGAGAAGTCGGAGGTGGCGAAGACGATCGCCGATCTCCGAAAGTATGGCGCCATGGATAACTGCGTGGCCGTCGTGGCCACCGGCGACGATCCGCCCGGCTTAAACTACATCGCTCCCTACTCCGCCACCACCATGGCCGAATACTTCGTGGATAGGGGGCGGGACGTTCTGATCGTGTACGACGATCTGACCCGCCACGCCCGATCCTACCGGGAGCTCTCCCTCCTCCTTCGCCGCCCGCCCGGGAGGGAGGCCTTTCCTGGGGACATATTCTACATCCATTCGAGGCTTCTGGAGAGGGCCACAAACCTCAAAGACGGCGGCTCTCTCACCGCCCTCCCCATCATCGAGACCCAGGCCCAGGACATCTCCGCCTACATCCCCACAAACCTCATCTCCATCACCGACGGCCAGATCTACCTCTCCCCCCAGCTTTACGGGAAGGGGATCCTCCCGGCCGTCGACGTTGGGATGTCCGTCTCCCGGGTGGGAGGAAAGAGCCAGCTTGCCGCATACTCCAAGGTGGCCGGCGATCTCCGCCTCACCTACTCCACGTTCGAGGACCTGGAGGCCTACACGCGGTTCGGAACACGGCTCGACGAGGATACCAGGAGGACCCTCGAACGGGGGCAACGGATCCGCGAAATATTGAAGCAGCCCCAGTTCGAGCCGATCTCATCTTCTGAGCAGATTGCGGTCCTTCTGGCGGTGACCTCGGGGCTCTTGGACACCCTTCCCCTCAAAGAGGTCGCCTCAGCGAAGGATGCCATAAGAAAGGCCCTTCGGGAAAGGCAGCCGGAGATCATTCAGAAGATCGAGTCGGGCGAGAGGCTCAGCGAAGAGGATCGAGATCTTCTTCTGAAGAGCTTCAGAGACGCTCTTGGAGGATGAGAAGAGGGCTATAAGAGGCAGATTATGGAAGAGCTCGAGAAGGTGAAGAGGAAGATCAAGAACGCGGGGGAGCTTCAGTCGGTGGTCAAGATCATGAAGGCCATCAGCTCTACGAACATCCGCGAATACGAGAGGGCGGTTGAATCTCTCGGCGAGTACGCGAGGTCCATCGAGATGGGGCTTGCGGTGGTGATGAAGAGCGAGAAGATCATCCCGGCCTTATTCCCCTCCGGGAAGGGGGAGCTTCTGGGGGCGGTGATCTTCGGCTCCGATCAGGGGCTCTGCGGCAAGTTCAACGAGCAGATCGCACGCTTTGCCCTCGCCGAGATCGCCGGGATGGGCTACGAGGCGACGAGGGCCGTGGCCGTCGGCGAGCGGGTCATCCCCCACCTCGAAGATGGGGGGCTCTCGATCGAGGCGCACTTCACCTTCTCTGGAGACTTCCTCGGCATAACTGATGTGATGGGGGAGGTTCTGGTCAAGATCGAGGAGTGGCGGATCGATGGCGGCCTCGATCGGATAGTCCTCTTCTACAACAGGCCGGAATCGGGACCTTTAGCGACGTTCCGCCCCTCCATGGCCGATCTCCTCCCCCTCGACGCCGAGGAGATGAACGAACTTTCTGAGAGGAGGTGGCCCTCGAGGTCCCTTCCCACCTTCTCCATGGACCCGGAGCGACTCTTCTCCTCCCTGGTGAGGGAGCAGATCTTCACCTCCCTTTACCGGGCCTTCGTAGAGTCGCTGGCGAGCGAGAACGCCAGCAGGCTCTCATCGATGCAGGCGGCGGAGAGGAACATAGAAGAGCACCTGAACGAGCTTTCCAGCCAGTACCGCAAAAGGCGGCAGGAGGCGATCTCCTCGGAGATGCAGGACGTGTTGGTGGGGTTTGAGGCTCTGATCGGAGAAGAGAGGGGAGGCTGAAAGACGGCGAAGGCCCATGAGAGAAGCCCCATTATGGGTTGGAGATAAACGTTGAAGAATAAGCTGCAAAAAAAGGTGGTAGAGCCTTCTTTCCACCATATGAGCGAGCGGGCAGGCAGGTGAATCGGTCGACGGGTTGAATCGAACCGACAGATAAAACGCTGCAGTATTTTATACTCATCGTATTTATATTAACTTTGGCCGATCGTGGGAGGGTCCGGCTGTCGGAGTTGTTTTGGGCCGCCCGGCGGGGCTGGGCTGGGTGAGCGGGACGAAGCGGGTCCGGAAGAATGCTGAGAAAAAAAATGGCAGGATGGAGGAGGAGGAGCCACAGGATCTGATCTTTCCGTACTTCTCGATCGCCGTTTCAAACGCTGGTCCCATGGCCTTATAATCGGCGGCCGGGAGCTTTCCGCTCAGCCAAAAGCCGACGACGTGTGTCCCGAGCTCTCCTTCATCTTCTCGTACGTATCCATCACTTTCAAAACCACATATTTAAGATTTAGGGGCTTTGTTTCATGGCTGGCTATTCCCCGGATGAGCGGACGTGCAGCAGGACGTCCACGTTTTTGAGGAAAACCTCAAACTCCTCGGCGCTCTTCTCGTCGCCGGAGACCCCATAGATCGACTCCATCCTGCAGGTCGTAACCTCGTCCACGGCAAATAAGACGAAGTAAACGTCGGGCAAATCGTTGCCGTCTCCATAGTTCCACTCAGCCCTGTACATCGGCGTCTGGATCGGATTGATCCAGCCCACTGTCACGTTCTTGTCGAAGGTGACCGTGAGGTTCTCCACCTCCCCGCCGAGGCCAAAGGGCGTGGTGTTCAGCCCGCCCTCGGTCGGCTCAGGATAAGTGTCAAGCTGTATACCCACGTTCGACTCCAGGGTCAAAAGGTCGTGAGGCACGTCCGTCACGTCTTCGGAGGCCGACCCTATCGAGAAAGTCTGGCGGGAGTAGTTCGCAGCCGACGCAACTTCGCCCGGCCACTGTGACCCTCGAACGACCAGGGGGTAGGTCAGGCTTCCCGCATCGATCTCCTGAGAGTCATTTTTGACTAGGTCAACGTTCAAGGCTATCGAGTAGTCTCCGGCCTCGATCGTCACAAGATCGGCGACCGCGGGGCCCGCTGCCGCCAGCGCTGCCAGCGCCGCCATCAGCAAAAGCATGCTCTTCGTTATCAATTCATCACCTTCTTACCGACAAAATTCTGATCGAAGATCCCCCTTCAGGGGATGAGGTCCACCCCTGGGCTTGCAGAACCGCTGACGTCTCGGACACCGCAGGGCATCCAGTCGGACTTCACGTTGGTGAAGACGACGTTGCTCGGAACCCCGTCGAGGGTGATGATCGCCATCTTCTGTCCCGGCGAGTTGGTGTAGAGGGTGATCTGCTTGTACCCCTCAGAGGCCGATCCAAGCTGATGAAGCCTCGCGTTTCCGCTGAAGTCCATCATGTAGAGGCTGACCGACCCGTTCCTTGGCAAGTAGATCACCTCGCTCATCCAGGCGCCCAGGGGGCATACGGCGTTCCAGGACCATCCAGAAGAGGTCTTTATCCATAGGGCGGGCGAGGTCGCAGGGAATGTGCCCTGAAAGTCGCGCCAGGAAACGAAGCTCCCCATGAAGTAAACCTGGCCTGGTGGCGCCGACTTCGCGTCGTAGTCCAGGATCGCTTCCTGCTGGGAGGCGGAAGGCGCATCGCAGGTGTAGGTGGCTATAGGCGCCTGGGGCTTGGGGACTGGTGGTGTGGGCGTCGGAGTTGGAGTCGGCTTGGGTTTGGGCTTCGGATTGTATTGACACTGTCCCCTGTAGAAGGCCCACTCCTCACAGGACGAGCCGTCGGGGAATACGCAGTATCCTACCTCTCCGCCGGTTGTCGGATCGGTTCTGGTCTCGAGCTTGTACCCCTGAACTGTGCAGTAGGACGACGCTGGGTTTGGCATTCCCATCGGCTTCTCAGGCTCTGGGTCGTAGCTGCACTCTCCCCTGTAAAACTCCCAGGCGTCGCAGGACGACCCGTCCGGGAACACGCACCTTCCGTTGCTGTACTCGTACCCCTGGTTGGAGCAGTAGTCGGCGGCGGGGTTCGACATGCCTATGCTGCCTCCGGGGCTCTCAGTTCCCGGGCCTATCACCCCGCCGATGAAATCGCCGTCCTGGGCCGATGCGAACGACACGAGGCAAAAGAGGACTGAAATGAGGAGGATTCTCTCGCTTCCCCTCATTCGATCCCTCCTTCAAAGTCGAGGCTGGAAAACATGACATAACATCTGCATAAATTGCATAATAACCTTTTGAGAGGCCACCCGACTTCCTGAAGGGATGAAGTTAAAAACAGCGAAGCATACCACAACAACCCTACTCCCGAGCGTTGAAATTCTCGCTTTCAACTCAACGCTTCTAAATGTCGAGCACCTTCCCGCGTTCGATCTTCGTCAGAAGATCGCTTTAAAGATCACACCCCCTCCCGAAGGGTTTCGTCCCTGGCCATCTGGCAGACCTCCACCCCCGCCTGCTCCAAAAATCGGAGGGCCTCGTCGTCGGGGTACGGGTTTCCGTAGACGACTCTCTTGATCTGAGAGTTGATGATGATCTTTGCGCAGAGGATGCAGGGCTGGTGGGTGCAGTAGAGGGTGGCATCCAGGGTGCTGACGCCGTGGATCGCGGCCTGGATGATGGCGTTCTGCTCGGCGTGGACGGCGCGGCAGAGCTCGTGGCGGTATCCGCTCTCGACGTTCTCGCGGCGGCACCCCACCTCCAGACAGTGGGGGAGGCCCGTGGGAGCGCCGTTGTACCCGGTGGAGAGGATCCTCTTGTCCCTCACCAGGACCGCGCCGACCTGGTGGTGGAGGCAGGTGGACCGGGTCCCCACCACCTTGGCGATCTCCATGAAGTACTCGTCGAGGGAAGGCCGATCCATGGAATCAGATTAATCAAAGGCTATATCACCTTTATCTCTGGCCAACTTTCTACCGGCCAAGAGAAAGGGCGGAAAGTTAATATCACCTTCTGCGTCGATGGTGAGGCCATGACAATTCACTGGGCCGACGTGGCGGCGGAGAAGCTGGCTGGCCGAGGCCCTCAGACGGTGGCAACCGGGATCACCCCCTCTGGCCAGATCCACCTGGGAAACATGAGAGAGGTGATGACCGCCGACGCGGTCTTTCGGGCGCTCATCGATCGGGGGGTCGGAGCCCGCCTGATCTACATCGCCGACACCTTCGACCCCCTCAGAAGGCTCTATCCCTTCCTGCCGAAGAGCTTCGAGGAGCATGTAGGAAAGCCCCTCTCGGAGATTCCCTGCCCCGAGGGTTGCTGCGAGAGCTACGCCGACCACTTCCTCCGCCCTTTCTTCGACTCCCTGGAGAGGCTCGGGATCAGGCCAGAGGTCTATCGGGCTGACCGGATGTACAAAGAGGGGCTCTACGTCGACGCCATCAAGACCGCCTTGGAGAAGAGGGACGAGATCGCGAGGATCTTAAAAGAGGTCTCAGGAAGAGATCTGGCCGCCGACTGGTGCCCCCTGGACGTGATCTGCCAGAGTTGCGGCCGGCTGAACACCACCAAAGTTGTGGGCTTCGACCTGGAGCGTGAGACGGCCGAGTACGTCTGCAGATGTGGCCACCGGGGCACCGCGAGCATGAGGGGCGGAGGGAAGCTCGCCTGGAGGGTTGACTGGCCCGCCCGATGGTCAATCCTGAAGGTCACCATGGAGCCTTTCGGAAAAGACCACGCCACCGCCGGCGGATCTTACGATACGGGCAAGAGGATCTCCGAGGAGGTCTACGATTACCCCGCCCCCTACCCCGTCGTCTACGAGTGGATCCACCTGAAGGGGAAAGGGGCGATGCACTCCTCCACCGGCGTAGTGGTGACCATCAGGGACATGCTGGACGTCGTCCCCCCAGAAGTCCTCCGCTATCTCATCATCAGAAGCAAGCCCGAAAAGCACATCGAGTTTGATCCCGGCCTTCCCCTCCTCACCCTCATCGAGGAGTACGACCGCCGAGCCGGGGAGGAGAGGGCCATCGAGCTCTCGAAGGTCGGGGCCGAGGGGCCGTCGGCGATCCCCTATCGTCACATGGTGACGGCGGTCCAGATCGCCGGGGACGATGCTGAAAAGCTCTTGGCGGTTCTGGACCGGAGCGGCTACGACACCACCGGCGTGGATCAGATCCTCTCACGGGCTGCGAACGTCAGGGCCTGGCTCGACCGTTACGCCCCGCCCTTCGTCAAGTTCCAGCTCCAGGAGACGCTACCATCCAAGGTGAAGAACGTAGATCCCGAACTGAGGGAGGCCCTCGGCGTTCTTGCGGGAAGGATCTATGGGAAGAGCGCCGAGGAGATCCACAACGATGTATACGCCATCGCCAAGGAGAGGGGGCTGGACGTAAAGAAGCTATTTCAGGCGATCTACGTAGCCTTCCTGGGCCAGAAGCAGGGGCCTAAGGTCGGCTGGTTTCTGGCGAGTCTCGATGGAGAGTTCGTCAGAGAGAGGCTCAAGGCGGCCTCGGCGGAATAAATTAGATGGTGAGATCGGGTTTTAGGAGAAGAGAGATTTAAGGGGGGAAAATGGTGGAAAGTTCCATGGAGAAGGTCTCCGTCTACCTGGCTGGCCCCCTCTTCAGCAGGGGCGATATCGATTGGGCCGGATCTCTCAAAAGAGGGATCGAGTCGGCGCTGGGAAATCGGATCGATGTCCTCTGGCCCGTCGAGATCGCCTCAGGGACGAAAGAGGAGATCTTCGAGGTGAACCTGGCGGCTTTGAAGCGCTCTCCTCTGATGGTGGCAGTTCTGGATGGACCCATGGTCGACGATGGGACCGCCTGGGAGGTGGGATGCCACTACGCCCTCTTCGGCCCGAGGGCGGTCGGGATCAGAACAGACACGAGGAAGGCGGGCGAGGCCCCCGAGTCGAAGGTGAACCTGATGATCGAAGTGTCCTGCAGGGCCATCGTCGACGATCTTTCGGGGCTCATTCGGGAGCTGAAATCTGCTCTTGAAGAGATCGCGCCAGCGACCTCCGATTACGAGAGTCCATGAGATGATCAGGACGAGACCGATTCCGAACGAACCCCTCCTGCTGGTGGAGGGAGATTTGAGGGTGCTGGTGGCAACGGACCTTCACATAGGAATCGAGCATCAGCTATGGCTCGGGGGGGCCAGCGTCCCCAGCCAGACCAATAAAATGCTGGAGGATCTAAGGCACCTGGTCGGAGAGGTCAAACCCGACCGGCTCATCTTTCTGGGGGACGTCAAGCACAACCTCCCCAGGACCTCTTTTCAGGAGAAGAGCGAGGTCCCCTCCTTTCTGAAGTCGCTCTGCGATATCGTGAGAATCGACCTCGTCCTGGGAAACCACGACATCGGCATCTCAGAGCTCGCGCCCAAAAAGATCGAGATTCATCCGGCCTCAGGGTTCGTCCTCGACGGCGTCGGCTACTTTCACGGCCACACCTGGCCGGCGTCCGACCTATTCGAGGCCGAAGCGCTCGTGGCGTCCCACCTCCACCCTGCCGTAAGGCTCGCCGACCGGCTGGGGTCGGGCCCGCCCGAGAGGGCCTGGGTGAGAGCTCCACTGTCCATTGATCGCCTCCGGGAAGAGTACCGCCGAGACCTCAAAAGCCCTGAGATAACGATCGTTCCAGCCTACAACCCCCTCTGCGGAGGTTACCCCCTAGACTCCGCCGCCCGGGAGGATCGCGGACCGTTGCCCAAGATGGCCCGGCTGGAGAGGGGCAGGGTCTATCTTCTGGACGGGACCGACCTCGGAAGGCTCGACCGGATAAGGACGGTTCAGGCACTGAAGACGAGAAGACGTCGCTGAAAACGGTTATATCTCGGGCGGCCTAGCAACAGTTCATGGACGAGAGAGAGAGGCTGCGGGAACTGGTTAAGACGAGGGCCCTTCGGGTGGGTAAGATCACCCTCTCCTCGGGGAAGGTGAGCGACTACTACGTCGACGCAAGGGAGGTGGTCCTCGACCCGGAGGGGGCGTACTTGACTGGAAGGCTGATCCTCGATATGATCGATCGAGAGGCGGTCGCCGTCGCTGGGATGACCCTGGGTGCCGACCCGATCGTGACGGCGATATCGGTCGTCGGTCACCTCGAGGGAAGGAGCCTCTCGGCCCTGATCATAAGAAAGGAGCCGAAGAAACACGGGACCCAGAAGTTCGTGGAGGGGCCGTCCCTCCCCGAGGGGTCGAAGGTGGCGGTCGTCGACGACGTCGTAACCACTGGATCGTCCCTCATCAGATCGATCGAGCGGCTCAAAAGCGAGGGCTACGAGCCGATCCAGGTCGTCGCCATCCTCGACCGGGGGGAGGGCGGAAGCGAGAGGCTAAAGGCCGCGGGATACGATCTTGAATCGATATTTACGAGGGCAGATCTCTCGATCGAGCTCGGCAGTTCTGATCAACGAGTCTAGCTGACGACGAGAAGCCTGCCGCTTTTGTCGCCGCATCTCATCTGGCGGGACCTGCCTTCATCGTCGGTGTAGATCACCTGAACGTTTTCATCAAACCTCAAATTGGGAGTTGTCGGGATTTAAAGGTAGCCTTCATATAAGAGCTACATGAGCCCTCCGTCACCCCTTTCGGGTTCCTCTTGAGGACAGGGAATAATACAAAAATACTTATCATGGGATGACTTCTGTAACTGCGATGGACGTTTCCTACTCGGTCTGGCGCGAGGTCGCGGCGGAGAAGCTGGAGATAGGCGGCGATAGTTTCTCCTTTCTCTTCGATCGGCGTTATTCCAACCGGTTGAACAGGATGAGCCGGGTATTTTTCGAGGCTTATGCGAGGGCCACCAGAGAGGTCTCCGCCGAAGAGGACCGTTTTCCGAGCCTCAGCGAGATCGAGTCCAGGATGGAGAGCGGTGCCATCTACGCCTACAAGGACAGGCTGATGAGGGCCACAGAGTTTTTCGAGGAGGTCAAGATCTCCGGGATATCCTATCTCATACCCAAGGCGAGACGCTTCGTCGATGAGACCGGCACCTATACAGACCTAATACTTGACCTAGAAAAGGGCGAGGTCGTCCTTCCCAGAAGGGAGAAGCCCTCAGCTATCTCCCGACTTGAAGGGGCAGAAACCGAGGAGGAGTCGGCAGACGAGGAGGAGCTGGAGGGCGAAGAAGAGGATCTGATGCTTGAGGAGGTTGAGGCGCCATCTGAGACGGTCGAAGCTGCAGAGGAGCCCCCAGAAGGAGCCGAACCCGGGGAGAAGATCCCAGAAGAGGTGGTCGAGGAGATGTCGCCGACCGAACCCGTCGCTGGGACCTCCCCAGCGGAGGCGCCCAAGGACGAAGGGCCTCTCGAAATGGTCCCATTCGAGGCAGGAGTTGAGAAAGAGGCGCCTGTCGAGGAGGGGCCGAAGGAGGATGCCCTCGTCGAGATGAAAGGGCCAAACCCGGAGATGGAGGAGGGAGAAAAGGGGGAGAAAGTCGCGGAGTCGGAAGGAAGGCAAACGACCCCGAGAGAGGCTGCCCCCTTCAAGCCCCGTCCCCCCGAAAAGAATGGGGGCGGTTTTGGGGGGTGGGATAAAGATCATAAGGGCCCTCTCCTGGCCCTGACTGGCCTGGCCCTCATCATAGTCATCGCCGCCCTTTACATCTGGTGGCCATCGTCCCCCGAAGAGCCGGCAACACCGGCCGTGCCCTCTGATTTTGTCAGCTACTCTGCTTATCTCACCAACGTCAGCGGAAACACCTATCTGAACCTGGACGTCACAAACCCCAAAGGCCTTGAGAGCAGAGTTGAGCTGATCCTGCCGCCGGACGTGGACAGGAGCATCAGCGCTACTGGCGGCATCATCACCATATTCTACACCAACAACACTGTGATCCAGCTCGCCTCCAGCAACAACGCCAGCGTCTCTGTGGCCCTCACCGACAAGTACGTCCTCGTCCCCGTTACCTTCAACCTGGCTATACCGCAAGACTACGAGTCGAGCATCCTCGTCTACGACAAGGATTACAAGGTCAGCCGCACCAACAGTAACATCAGCCTCTGGTGCAATTGCACCGATGAACATCTGGACTTCGATCAGATCTACAATGCGAAGAACGTTTCTGGCGGTCCCGGTCCCAAGGGAGAAGGCCCAGAGAACGCTACATCTGTTCCGTCAGCTGGGCCTTCTGGACCGGAGCCGAAAGACGGTATCTAAGGACGGCAAGGTCGAAATCCCGGTGACTGGGCCCCTGCCTCCGTCTCCGTTTCCGTCCCCGTCCCAGTCCGGGTCCCTGCCGGGGCTGAAGATCATTTCTCAAGAGCGTCCCGAGTTTTACGAGAGGCCTTTGGGGCTGGCAGAGCTTCTCGCCGACGATATCGGCCCCGGGGAGAGGGAGCTCCTCCCCCGAGGGTGGTCGATCCTCGGAAGGGTGGTCATCGTCAAGATCGATCCCGGAATTGAGCATCTGAAGGGGGAGATCGGCGAGGCGCTCCTCGATATCTACCCGAGGTGCATCACCGTCCTTCTGGACCGGGGGATCGAGGGGCAGTTCCGAGAGCCCGACCGGGAGGTGATCGCCGGCTCCGCCGAGACGGAGACGGTCCACCGGGAGGACGGCGTCGTCTTCAAGCTCGACCCCATGAGGACGATGTTTTCGCCCGGAAACCTCAAAGAGAGGATGAGGATGGGCCGTCTCGGCGGAGGGGAGACCGTCGTCGACATGTTCGCCGGGATCGGGTACTTCACACTACCGATGGCGGTCCACTCCCGCCCCCGAAAAATCGTCGCCATCGAGATCAACCCGGTCGCCTACGGGTACCTGGTGGAGAACGTGAGGCTGAACCATGTAGAAGATATTGTCCAGCCTATTCTCGGCGACTGCGCCGTTGCCACCCCAAAAGGCGTCGCTGACCGTGTCGTGATGGGGTACGTCGGGACGACGGACCGTTACCTCGATGCCGGGATGGCAGCCCTCGTGCCCGGCGGGCTCCTCCACTACCATCAGACCGTCCCCGAACGGATATACCCCCAGATGCTCAAAAGCGATCTGGCGGAGGCGGCAAAGCGGGCAGGGCGAAAGGTCAGGATCGAGAGGTGCGCAAGGGTGAAGAAGTACTCGCCGGGGATGCTCCACGCCGTCCTGGACGCCAGGGTCGAATGATCCTGCCGCCCGAATGATTGTTATCCTTTGAGGTCAATAACTGACAGTGGTGATCTATCGTGAAGATAACCTGGCTTGGCCACTCCTGCTTCAAGATTGAGTCTGATGGCGGAAAGGTCGTCGTTACCGACCCCTTCGACGAGAGCGTCAACTACCCGCCACCACGAATCCGGGCGGATGTGGTCGTCGTCAGCCACGACCACCACGACCACAACAACGTGAAGGCCCTGAAAGGCGACCCCGCCGTGGTCAGAGGTCCCGGGAAGAAGACCGCCGAGGGAATCGAGTTTGAGGGGATCGCATCATACCACGACGAGAGGGAGGGAAAGCTCCGGGGCAAGAACACCATCTTCTGCTTCGAGATGGACGAAATCCGCGTCTGCCACCTCGGTGACCTGGGCCACCAGCTCGGCGAAAAAGAGGCCGCCGCCCTCGGCGATGTGGACGTTTTGATGATCCCGGTGGGCGGGACCTTCACCCTCGACGGGGAGGGGGCCAAAAAAGTCGCGGGCCAGATAAAGCCCCGGATCGTCATCCCCATGCACTTCAAGACCGCTGCCGTGCCACCTTCCTTCGGGATTTATCCTGCGGACGATTTCCTTTCGGGAGAAAAGGTCAATCGGCCTGGCCACACACTATTCGTCTCGAAGGAGGCCCTCCCGAAAGAGGGGGAGGGACCGCGGGTTATGGTGCTGGACTACAAATGAGCGAGGGGAGGGGCCGTGGTCGGATCGACAGGTTAATACATGAAAAGCGAAATCTCGCGTCCTGAAGCCCGGTGATGTAGCGGTCAATCATACGAGGCTCTGGACCTCGTCACCAAGGTTCGAATCCTTGCCGGGCTACTACGGTATATTTT
>LGFT01000017.1 GCA_001509375.1 Methanothrix harundinacea
TCGTGCATGATGGAAAAGTCTATTAGGGTTCTCATGGAAGTTAAATATAGTAATAATAGTATATAAACTTAACCATTGATTAGGTTTTTCGAAATCCTCGTAGAACGACTAATCGAGTATTTTAAGGGAAATTACAAAAAACCCAAGCGTCCTTTGGAGATTAATTCATTAAAAATGGCCTACGTTGGTTTAACAAGGCCCACTCATTTATTATGTGTGGCCGCTCATGAAAAAAGCGTTTTTGGAAATGAAACCGATTTGGAACGTGCGGGATGGGAACTTATACCGTTGAGTTCGTCCAAACATAACTTAAACGCACAAAGTAATTGGGATCATTGGTATTAATTTTTTATCCTGACCTCCCCAGCGTTTAGGCACACATATGAAGAGCGTCGATGATTTCTCGCTGCCTTTTGGATATCTCAGTGGTAATCTTCTCTCCATTCGGCAAGACCATAATCTTAATTTTTTCCAGCTCAGTAAGCAATCCTTCGACGGAGTATCTTTTATTCAGCTCCGCATCAATCATCATCTTCATCAACTTCATCCTCAATATCAAGGCGATGAATGCGATAAACAGATATCCTCTTAGACTGCTGTTAGTCCTCAGGTTGGTTGGCATCAACTCGATGTCATACTTTAACACGTCGAATCCCTTTTCGACTACATCCTTGCTTCGATAAAGTGAGAGACATTCCATCCAAGAAAACTCGCCTCGAAAAAGCAGAATAAACTTGCCCATTTTATTAACTGCGTGAGAGACTGCGTTTTTTCTGAGCGATACATGGAACTTGCCGTCTATCGCTTTCCACTCGATGAACTTGGCATCCCTCTTTGCCGTTGCCCTGAAGACATCGCCAGGGTCCATCCAAGGTTTTAGGCTCTTGGACTTTAGCACTTCCATCAGATCATATAACCGCTTATAGAATGTGTTTCTCTCCTGCTGCTCTCGTTTCTGATCGTAAAATGCGTATCCGTCCAACCTATTCTCACCTATATCAATGCTCATGGGCATCACAAAGAGCGGCTCTTTTTCGTAGAGCCTCAGATGCTCAGGGTCGTCGATGCGCTTGTGGATAGCAGATATCGCTTCTTTGACGTTCTTTAGATTGCTAGTTGGCGGAATGATGAACGACAAATCAGCAGACACCATCTCCTCGATGTTATCGGTTGAGAAGAAAACCCTATCCATGATCAGGGTATAGTTTCTAACTCCCTGGGCCTTCATTTTCTTGACAGTGTTCTTGAGCGTAGATACATCTGCAATGCTTCCCGGATAGAGATCGTACATTACCGGTATGCCCAGATCTTTATCGACGATCAGGGACAAGTTGATCTGGGGCAGGTCGAGACCATCTCGGTTATAACCGTATTCCAAAAGGCTGATGCTCTGAGAGTAAGATGACAAGGAGGTTATATCGTAGACCAGCGTGCTGCACGTCGATATTTGCTCAATGAGTTTGCGAGAGAACTCAAGATTCGCAGTTCCTTCACCGATATGGCTTAACAGTCTAGAAAGGCTCTGGGATGATAAAGGAAGATCGGGATGGTCTTCAGATAAGATCGTACCTTCATACCAGCTCTGAATATGGGTTAGTGCTCGTGGACGTGTGGCGAAGTTCATTGCCAAAGTTAAAATAGGCCAGACTTCTTTGCCAGGCACGACACCAGAGAGGACCTTTTCCAGTTCAAGGTCTTCCGCGATCTTTTTTAGCGGGACAAATTCGCCATGCGACAACACTTTCTTCGGTATTTGGTCGACGGAGCGGACCTTGACCGGAACACCGTTGACGTTCTTTCCAAGATACTTGCTCTTCTGGCGAATCTTCTTCTTTTCTTTATCGTAATAGGGGGTTATCTCATAAAGATATTCCTGGCCATTTATCTTCTTGATGCGAGTGAACGATTTCATATGCATATTTAGGCACATAATACTGGCGGTCTCCGGCTCCAGGCCTTCGGCTCCACTGATGAAAATTTTGGAAATATACAAAAATGATGGCGAGTTCTATCCCCGAGCCGAGGATGTCCTGGCCCTCCTCTCGAAGAAGTACGACTTGGTCGTCGCCTCCAACATAGCCACTTAGTTCGTCTAGTTCGAGCTTGGGAGCCTCCGCCACCACTTCTGCGCGATCATCCGTCGCCTCCAAGTTCGGGAAGGTGAAGGACTCTTCCGAGTCCTTTTTCGACCTCTGCCGCTACTTCAATGCTGAGCCTGAAGAGGTGGCCCACATCGACGATCACCGCTACTTCGACTTTCCAGGATGGCAGAAAGAAGGCGGCATCGACAGATCTGATGGAGGGCAGGGTGGAGGGAGAGGATGTGGATGAGGATGTGGATGAGGATGTGGATGAGGATGTGGATGAGGATGTGGATGAGGGTGTGGATGAGGGTGTGGATGAGGGTGTGGATGAGGATGTGGATGAGGATGTGGATGAGGATGTGGATGAGGATGAGACAATCGATGGACCATTATTTATTCGGGAATCTTCATATCGCGGATCATGTTCGTAGAGATCGGGACCGTCCGAAATTGCGTCGAAGCCGGCGACCTGCATCACCTCGCCCTCTTCAAGGATAGCATCAGCGAGATCCAGCTCAACAAAAAAGAGGATCTTCCGGCGTATTTCAGCCCCGAATACTCTCATTACCTCGTCGCCCACGCCCCCTTCGAGGCGTTGCCTTCGGAATACGGAAAGGAGTGGTCCATGAGGTTCTCCAGCCGCCTGGGGGTTTCGATAGTCGAGCGGATTGGGGCTGAGAGCGGCGCCATCTACGTCAAGGGGCTGATGGCTGCGAACGGGTCGGAAGTCTACGCGGTCCTACCCTTCACCTCCATCGATGCAGCCGCCTCGGTGGATGCGACCTTCCCCGATCCCCGGCCCCTCTCCGCTAGAAGACGGGCCTGGCCCAAGGTTCTCCCCGAATTGAAGGGGGAAAGGATCCTGGACGTCGGATGCGGCTTTGGGAGTCAGACCCTCGACGTCGGAGAGGCTAACCCCTCCTCCCAGGTCTTCGGGATCGACATCTACGACCCCCAGATGTGTCAGGCGAGGATGAACGCCGAAGCGCTGGGGATAAAGAACGTCACCTTCAGAACCGCCAGCGTCTACCGCCTCCCCTTCGAAGGCGGCTGCTTTGAGACTATCTACTCCTTCTTTATGCTCCACCACCTCGAGGATATCCCGAAAGGCCTCTCGGAGATCCGGCGCGTCCTCCGAGAGGAGGGGCGATATCTGGCGACAGAGCCCCTCGGCCACCACCACGGCCCGAACTACTCCGGGACCGAGTGGGCGCGGATCTTCCGAGAGGCGGGATTTTCTGCGGAGGTGGAGGTGAGGGAAGAGGCGGTGATCATCAGGGCCCGGAAGGAAGACGAATAGACAATTCTGAGGTGGGTCTCGGAAGGCGGAATATCTTCGCCACCATCGATCGGCGCAAGTAGCGATCCCCGGCGGCTCTGGGCGCGGATGGGTGGACGGCGCCGAAGGCGGGCGGGGCGACCCGACGTCCAGATCAACGGGAGCTGCCGGGCGACGGTTGTGGAAATTCGCCCCCGCTTCTTTCGGGAGATACCGCTAAAATACGATCTAGAAACGAGTAAACCTAAATATTCGGCTGACCAACGTCATTTTAATCGGTAACATCCTCCGTCCTCGGCGATTCTTACCGTCACCTTCGGTTTCTGAGCGAGGTCGGCGGCGGCATTCCAGTCATCATCGTCGGGGACGTGATCGTAAAAGCCTTCCAGGTAGTCGCCGAAGCCCGAGAGGTGGTTTAATAGAACCAGGACCTCCTCATCCCCCGAGCACCATCGGTGGATTCTGGCCTTGTTCTCTTCAAGGCATGCGTGGTAGTTTCCTTTGGATCTGATGGTGTTTGAATCAAGGACGATACAGGCCGGATCTAGAAGATCTGGACTTTCGGCCACCCAATCTTCCATCGATTTGAAGTCGCCAGATATGACAACATTTCTGATTTGAAGGTCCTCTTTCTTCTCTGATCCAAATCTGAATATGAATAAGCACGATCCGGGAGCGTGTCTTGAATGGCGGACCGGGAGGGCCTTGAATTCCAGGGAAAAGAGATCTTCGGCTCTTACTTGTGGCTGGCCGGGCTGAATCGAGCCTTCGAGATTGACCGATTGCCAGAGGTCGTAGTTCGAGATCGGCGTCCAACGGACCAGACCTTCCAGGTAGCCGAACCTCGCCCTGATGCCGTCTTTGGGGTGGTGGAGGCAGTCCTCAGCTCCGACCACTGCGAGCGGCCGGAATATGCTCTTGGCCTCTTTGAAATCTCTTACGCCGTTTTTTACCATCAGGCCTCTCATCCTGCTGTTTGCGAGCCTGTCCAGATCTGAGACATGGTCGAAGTGGGGGTGGGTGAGAAAGAGGAGGTCTGGGGCAGAAACCCCTTTCTCAATCATCATCTCGACGCAGGGCGCCCCGGCATCGATCAGAATGTGGGCTCCTCTTCCGCGGTCTTCGCCCTCCTCAGATATTATGATCGATGTAGCAGTATGTCCTCGGCGCCTCCTCTCCGGCACCACCCCGAGCTCTCTTCCGAAGGGGCCTCCAGTCCCCCAGGTCCATATGTCGATATTCAAGATGTCATCCCACCAGCCACCTAGATCTACAGGACTTTAACACCATCAACCAACTGCGTACTCTACAGTTTCTCCTCGGATCGTGGATTTTGCCGAAGACCAAAACCAAAGCCCCTAAACCAAAGCCCCTATGTTCTCTTGGAGTTCGGGAGATTTAAGCCATCCGAAACGATACATTTTTTATTAAGAAACGAAATACAGAGATCCAAAGGGATCTTATGGGGCGAGAGGGACGAAGGGGGCGACGATAAGCACAATTCTCTTCATCGCGTTTCTGGCGATGGGCGAGGCTGCCGGAAATCCGGCCATCACCGAGCCGGTCCAAAGCGAGGACTTCTACAACAGGGTCAGGGCTTCGGGGACCGGCTACTTTGAGGTGGGTTCTTCGGTGGTGGACAGAAAGGTGGGGCTTGAGTATTACAGCTTCATGTACGGGAACGGCCATCTGGAGATGGACTCAAAGAGCGCCGTCTCCAACAAGGCCACCAACGTCCACGGAACATTGAACGGATCCGATGTCCCCCTGAACCTTCTTGAAGACATCAGAATGAGCTACTCCGGCAAGACGCCGATGGTGGGGATGAAGTACATCCACTCCAACGACTTCTACGGGGGTATAGGAGCTGAGGTCTGGGAGTACTTCGAGGTGACTGAGATGGAGAGGATCCAGACCACCTACTTCGCTTCGACGGATGCTGGATCTCAGGTTTCTGACCCAGTCAGCGCCGCAGCGGTGAGAAGCACAAGCCCCGCCCATCTGGTGGGGATGGATATGCAGTCCAGCTTCAATGGAACCTGGGAGAGCGATTACAGGTGGCACAAGATCTTCTACAAGGATGCGAAAGAGCACCAGACCTTCTCCGGCGTCTTCGACGTCGAGAGGACTTTGAGGTTCCACGAAAGCGCCACCTTCAAGGGGATACCGGGGATCTGAAATCGGAAAGGAGGGAAGGACGGAAGATATGATGGGCGATGGGAGGGGAGGGACCGGGTCCGCCCAGAACCGCCTCTGACCACCTCGCTTGAATGTCGTCTCCACCAAGTAGATCCGCATATGAATAGAAGGCGCTTTACCGAGAAGATGTAGTCTTAATCGATGATCGATGACGTACATACACGACCGAGGATCTCACGAGGGAACATAGGGGCCTGCAGGACGGAAGAGCCCGAAACAGTAGACTGCGAAGGAAGAGCGGCTGAGTCCCTGAGGGCGATCCTGAGCCAGGAGAGGTTTATCAGAGGAAAGGCCGACAGGATCGGAGAGCTTCTCCTTATCGGGGTCGTCCGGGCAGGGCCCGACGGGATGGTGTGCGACAAATTCGACCGAGAGGACCGTCTGCCATTCAGAATTGATCCGCCATCAGGAGACATGAAGGGCGTCTCCTGGCACCTGACCCTCACTTATGGCGGGCCCCTGGGCGACGCCCTGGGATCCAGGGCCCGCTGGTCGAACTCTGGCGAAGCCGCGGCCGAGTGCATCATCGACGCTGCAGGCCTCGCCGAGGCCCTCGCCTCAGGCAGGCTTATTTTCTTCTTCAGAGAGACTGCCGACTGGCTGGAGTCGGAGGTCCGGCCCCGGGGTCTCGCCACCCAGGATCGGATCAAAGAGGGAGCCGGGATCGCAAGGGATCTGGCCCGATATCTGGAGAGGTGGCATGAACGTTTGCAGGATCCAGGTCAAATGACGGGAGAAGATGCCAATCTGCGGAGCTGAGCTTCCCGAGTCCCTGGAGGGACTTCCAAGAGATGAGGAGACGAAGGAAAAGAAGGAAAGAAGACGCCAACTCCAAGAACGCCGTTTTTGCCTCCCAGATGAAGATGCAGATGCCAGGAGATGAATATCGGCATTGAAGTCTTCGCCCTTCTGGCTTCGGGTTTTGGGCTCGGCTTCTCGCCGCCGAGCCTTTTCAGTCATCAGGCGGGATGAAAGATTGATTGGAATTTTGCTAGAGCTTCCTTTGGTTTTACTTCCGCCATATGGCAGCAGTAATGATGATCAAAATAATTCCCGTGAGCTCTATCAGGGGCTCGATGCTCAGCTGGTTCGCATCGCTGTAGACGGCGGCCAAAAGGAGCAGAACGCTCCCAGCGAAGAGAGGATACCGCAGCTGGCGGGCACGTATATATCGGCTAATAGGCGATCACCGCTCCAGGTTCATCTTTATCTCATAAGATACTTTTCGGTTGAGAAGTGCACACTTCAGACCGCCAGCATTCTCTCGATGGCGCCCCGAGCCCTATTCGCGATCTCCTCTGGAACCACCACCCGGGGCTCCAGGGTCACGAGGGAGGATAGGACCTTCTCAAGGCTCGTCTTCTTCATGTCGACGCAGATCGCTTCTTCGCTTAAAGGGTAAAACTCTTTTTCCGGGTTCTCCTGTTTCAGCCGATAGTTCATCCCCACCTCGGTCCCGATGATGAACTCCTGGGCGGAGCTCTTCCGGGCATGTCTTGCCATCCCCGAGGTGCTGTAGACGTGGTCCGCGAGGTCAATCACCTCGGGCCGGCATTCGGGATGGACGAGAAGCTCGGCCTCGGGGTGGAGGGATCGCGCCCGCCGGACGTCTTCGGGGGTGTACCTGTCGTGGACGTAGCAGTAGCCGTCCCAGGTTATGATCTTTTTATCGGTGAAGCGGGCGACGTACCTTCCGAGGTTCCTGTCGGGGACGAAGAGGACCGTCTCCTCCTCGAGGGATTCCACCACCTCTATCCCGTTGGCTGAAGTGCAACAGATGTCGCTTTCAGCCTTGACCTCGGCGGAGGAGTTGACGTAGCAGACGACGGCGGCTCCGGGATGTCCTGCCTTGAACTCGCGGAGCTGTTGGGCCGTTATCATGGAAGCCATAGGACAGCCTGCACCGGCCTCGGGCATGATTACCCTTTTTTCAGGAGATAGGATAGCTGCGGTCTCGGCCATGAAATCGACGCCGCAGAAGACTATCACCTCGGCCTCCTCCCCGGCGGCGGCTCTTGAGAGCTCCAGGGAGTCGCCCCGCAAGTCGGCTACTTCCTGAACTTCGCCGGGCTGGTAGTTATGGGCGAGGATGACAGCGTTCTTCTCCTTCTTCAACCTCAAGATATCTTCGGCGGGCATAATTGGAAGCCAGAGATGAAGGGTCGACTTTAAAAACGCTGCCCTTGCCCAGGGGCGGGGTGGCGAAGGGAGCTGAAGTGACGGGCCTTTTGGGGAGTTGGTGATGGCTCAATCTTTCAGCCTTCAGTCTTCTTTCTTCTCTGACGTTCATCTTTCCGCCGCTCGGCCCGATACTCCTGGATCATCCCCTCGAGCCATTCGGTCTTCTGCTTTGCCACCCTTACCTGCTTTCGCTCGGCCCATCTGGCGAGGGCTCCCTCCAGCTCTTCGGGATCGATGATGGCGACCCCGGACACTCTTCTCACTGGCACCTCCCAGCTGGAGATGACGGGGACATTCCCGTCCATCAGGTATCCCTCCACCGAGGCCTCCATATCCGTCTCGATGATCACCGCCTCCACCTCCCAATCGATGAAAAGGTCTGCGGTGTTGGGACCGCCGCCGCTGGCGTCTTTGAGAACGACTACGTCTCCTTTCCCGATATCGAGCCTCGCGGCCGCCTCCAGGAGCGCCTCTCGCGAGAAGGAGGCCGCCTCCTTGGCCGATCTCCCCGCCGCCTCCTTCTCCAGCTCTTCGGCTTTCTTGGCCCTCTTGAGCCTCGCCTTCAATTTCCGGTTCACCTTCCTCTCCTGCCGAAGAAGGCCTCGGAGCCTCTCGATCTCCTTCTCTCTGATCCTGATCTCCTGGTCCCTTTTAATCTCCCGGCGGGACCTGTCCTTCAGCCTCTCGATCTTGCTCTCCAGACGGCGGCGGATCTCCTCATCCTTCGCCAGCTCTCCTTTCAGCTCCTCGGCGTACTCTCTCAGCCGCCGGATCTGGTCGACCTGGCGTCTGTTCTCCGCCATCAGGGCCGCGAGATTCGAGTCGACGGTCGCCTCTGCCTCTCTTGGGGCTGCTGGCTCCTCGGGCGGCGGCTCTGTCATCTTCGATATCGCCTGGTCTATCGAGAGGCCCCTAACCACCAGGGCCTTCGCCTCTTCGGGGTCGAGGCCCGGAGGGCACTTCTTCTCTACCTGCTGGAACTTATTTTTGTATTTCTTGTAGGCGCTGACGGCGGCGGCGAGGGCATCGCGCTCGTGGTCGTTTTTGTAGCCATACTCCCGGGCCAGCGCGATCTTCTCTTCAGAGGGTATGTCGCTTCCCGGCGAATAGAGGACGGAGGAAAAGGACCGTTTCACTTTCTCGACGGCCCCGGGGGTGGGAAAGACGTCGGTGGCCACCATCAGGGGCTTGCCCCTCTCCGCCAGCCACTCTATGACGTCCGGAGGAGACATGGCCCTTGCGCTGAGGAGGTCTACCAGCTCTCCCTTCAGGTTGAGAACAGCGATCCCGGTGGTGGTGCCGGGATCTATCCCAGCGATGATGTAGCCCCGCCTTGCGCGGAGCGGCTCAAACTTGAGCCGCGGCCGCTCCACCCCCTCGACCCTGATCTGGGCGTCGCCCCGATAGCCGGAATGGAGATGTACCTCGCCTCTTGAAGCCTCCACCACAAACTCGCTTCTGATGTAGCCTCCGATCCCTTCTACATACCTGGCGCTGAAATGGTGTCCCTCCTCCCGGAGCTTATCCTCCACCTCCCGGGAGAGGGCCTTCACAGACCCGTGAATCTTGCGGGTGTATCGCTTTTGGCTCCAGCCGCCTCGTCCCGGAGATCTCCGGCGGCTGACCTTGATCCAGGTCCGATCCTCGAAGGCCGAGACGACGCTTCCGACCCCCCTGGAGGCGAGGAGAGCGCAGGTCTCTGCCTCATCCATGGGGTTGTGCCGATCGAAGGAGATCCCGTGCCAGCGGGCGATAGTGACCAGGGCCTGGGGCCTCTCCCCTCCCGTCACCTGGACCAGCTTCGTTTTTGGTGGAATCCCTCTCAGAAGCCTGACGAGATCAGGTCTACTAGTCGCGAGCTCGTGGACGTTGTCTACGGCCACCATCTCCGGCACCATCTGCCGGATCAGTCTGATCAGCTTCTGTCTGCTGATCATGGGGTGGCGCTCTTCGCTCTCCCCCTCAAGAATGAAGAGTGCGTAACTTGGAGCCTGCCTGCTCTTGGGCGAACCGCTGGCGATATCCACTCCGAAGATCAATCCTGGGATGGCATCACCTCATGACCTGCCCATTTTCCTCTTCCCCTGTCTCAAGTACCTTCTCACCCCCTTAATCCCCCGGCATCTCTTCGCCTAGGACGAAGGAGAGGGCCTCTTCCAGCTCAAAATCAAGACGGTACTTCCGATGAAAGTGGTCGACTACGTTCTTTACGTCCCGTTCCAGAAGCTCCAGGGCCTGAGGATGGGTTTGAGAGACGGCCTGGGGCCAGTCGATGATGACGATATCTCCGTCCTCGCAGACCAGGACATTGTAGGCGCTGAGGTCAGAGTGGACGATACCTTTTTTCCAGGCGGCGGCCGCTTGTTCTAAAATTATTTCCACACAATCTTCTGGATTTTTGAGATCTACCTTGTATAGCTCTATCCCCCCAGAATGCTCCATCACGACGGCGTGGTGGCTGAGGGCGATGGGCCTTGGGACTGAGACCTCGGGATAGAGCCGTTTGAGAGTCTTGAACTCCTTTGCCGCTCCGAGCCTTGCGGCATGGATCCAGGCGCACCGTGGCTGATCTTTGAGATGGTCTCTCACCCGTCGGACATGTTTGAAGCTCGTCTCCCCCTGCCGGTGGAACTTGACCGCCAGAGGAAGACTTGGGGCCGCTTCTTCCGCCACTCCCGCCGTTTCAGCTGCTCTCTCATCTGCGCCCCGGGCGGGGATTTTTCCCAGAGCTTCGTATACGACCGACTCCTTGCCTACGCCGAGAAGGTCACCGAGGTATACGATTACGTCTCCATCGACGAGGTTTGAGAGAGCTATCAGGTCGTAGGCGGCAAAGCCGATCGCATAGCCCTCGTAGGGTTCATTGGTCTTGAATACCAGCTTCTTTGCGACAAGCTTCGAGAGCCCCCCCCTCACGGCCTTGGGGGAGAGGCGGCCTTTTGCCATCAAGTCCTCCACCGGGACCCACTCGAAGTTGCGCATCCCCCTTTCGATCGCCTTGAGATGGCCGATCTCCTTTCTGTCCAGTTTCAGGAAAGTCTCTGCCAGGTTCTCCACAGGCAGTTATTTGTCGGTTATAATTAAAAGCGATTGCCCTTTATGGTTTTGTCATATCCAAATCAGTCGCTCCCTTCAATCCAAAGCTGACGGATCGAACACTCGTCGGCGGGTTTGTCCTCTCGAACCCTCAGAAAGATAGGCGCTCTGAGGTGCCGGTCGGAAGTGAGCTCCAGGGCCTCCACCTCCACTACGAGCTGCGGCTCCAGCCATTTGACGCCGGAGGGAGATGGAGATGATGGCTGGTAGAAGGGCGACTTTGGGGAAGGCTGAAAGCTCCGGGTTATCTCCTCCAGCTCCCTTTTGGAAAACCCTGAGCCCACCCTCCCCACATAAATCAGCTCTCCCCCGGAGTCGTAGGCTCCCAGCATAAGACCGCCGAAGTAGGGCTCCCGGTGGCCCTTGCCCGGGATGTAGCCTCCCACCACCAGATCCACAGAGAGGCTCTTTTTGATCTTCATCCAGTCCGAGCTTCTGGTGCCAGGAAGGTATTGCGAAGACTTCAGCTTCGCCACGATCCCCTCCAGCCCCAGCTCGACCGCCGCCTGATAATACGCCTCTCCCCTCTCGGCGATATAATCGGTGATGGTCACCGAATCGGTCTCTTGTAGCACCTCCTTTAAAATCTCTTTCCGTTCTATCAGGGGGCGGTCCATCACGTTCTCTCCTTCAACATAGAGGACGTCGAAGACTATGTAAGTTGCCGGCAGGCTCTTGGAGAGATATTCTATCCTGAGGTCGTTGGTCTGGTGCTCCCTTTGGGCCAGGGAGAAGAAGTCCGGAATCCCCTCGTCGAATACTGCGATCTCCCCGTCCAGAACGCAGTTCATAGTCCCTCGGGCCAGGGAATCTAGGATCTCTGGGTAGCGAGGGCTGATCCACCTCAACCTCCTGTTCTGAAGCTCAGCCCTTCCCTTCGAGATGTGAGCTATACACCTGGTGCCGTCTATCTTCGGCTCGAAGATCCATTCTCCGGAGGAAAAGGGGTCGCCGGAGACGGCCAGCATCGGTCTTATCGGCCTCATCCTCTCGAACGCTTGGAGAAATGGAGGGGCTAGGAACTACTCCAGCGACTCCGCCGTCTCCTTCAGCGCCTCCATCAGGCTCTTGGCCGCCGGCCTTCCCTCTCTCTTCTCGATCTTTATCACCTCGCCAGCGATCTTGGCGCGGACCATCTCCTCGACCCTCTCCCGGTATTCATCCTTGTAGACGCTCAGGTCGAGATCTCCCGAGAGCTTGTCCACGATCACTCCGGCCAGCTCCATCTCCTCTTCCTTCGGCTGGGGGAGATTCTTTAGTTCCTCCACCCCGGCGGGATCGAGCACCTCATCGAAGTATCTCAAGGTGGTGGCCACCAGAGCATCCTGATAGTAGTGCACCAGCACGACCCGCTCCTTCGAGTGAATCGTCATCTTGCCGATGGCAGCCTTCCCCGTCCTCTCCAAAACCCTCCTCAAAAGCGAATAAGAGCTCTCCGAACCGTCAGGAACCAGAAGATAAGTCTTCTCAAAGTAATGGGGATCTGCCTCGAAGAAATTCACAAACTGATCCAGGTTTATTGCATCGCTCGATTCGGGCTTTGCCGCCTCCAGCTCGTCATCGTCGAATATCACGTACCTGTCCTTCTTCAGCTGGTATCCGTGGACGATCTCGTCGTTGGGCACCTCCTCCCCCTCTTCGCAGTATTTCTTGTAATGGAGGGGGGTATTGCATTTCTGGTGAATCATCCTCAGCTTGACCCGTTTATCTCTGATCAAAGGCATCATCTTAACTGGGATGTTTACAAGCCCGATGCTCAGGCCGCCTGACCAGACGGGCCGGGGCAAAGCGACTTTTTGCTCTTCCCCCTTCTCCTCGGCTTCTTCCTCTTCTTCCATCTCTACCTGCTGGATGCCGATCATTCAAATCAACTCACCTTTCGCAGAGTCTAACGAAAAAAAAACATCGGTCTCTATATACGAGTTCCCTCATGGCCTGAATTCCCATCAGCTCATTGTCTGTACGGTCGATCGGGCGAGATAGATCAACTCGATTAATAAGAGAAACGCAGGAAAAATGAAAAATTTTTTTGACTTCACCATTAGCTCGTCATTTCCTCCTTTTTTGCCTTCTCGGCCATCCTTCCCACCCATATAGTCACGGCGACGGCGATCAAGGTGACCAGGATCGCGTAGCCCCATATCCCGTATGATGCCATGAAATAAAGCGGTCCCCCTTCAGCGAAGAGCGACTTTATGGCGTCATTCCAGGCCAGCGCCGCCACAAGGCCGAAGGCGGCGGTGATCAATGCTGACATCTTATCTAGCACTTCATACTTCAAAAGAAAACCCCCAGTTTATTTTAGGTCACCCATATGAGATTACCTGTATATATAATTTTATTGATTCTCACCTATGGCAGCCATAGGGCTCCACCCCAGAGGGCTGGGACGCTTTTGGCCTCCCCTGCCACACCGGATACAAATGCACAACATTTAAATATAACGTTGATATTTAGACATTATAGTACACAATGATACATTATGGTGATCGCATGAATTATCTCCAAAAGGTCGTGGAGGGGGCGGATCTCTCCGTCTCGGAGGCAGAGGCCCTCCTCGGTGAGGTCTTCGGAGGGGCGACGGACGCCCAGATAGGGGCTCTCCTCATTGCCCTCAAGAAGAAGGGCGAGTCTGTCTCGGAGATCGCGGGGCTCGCCAAGGCAATGAGGGCCTCGTCGGTCCGAATCAGCCCGCGGGTTTCGGGGCCCCTCGTCGACACCTGCGGAACAGGCGGGGACGGGACGAACACCATCAACGTCAGCACCGCCGCGGCTATCATCGCCGCCTCCTGCGGAGCCTTTGTGGCAAAGCACGGAAACTATGCCGTCAGCTCCGCCTGCGGAAGCGCCAACGTCCTCTCGGAGGTGGGGGTCGAAGTCGCCCCAGAGCCCGAGAAGGTGAGGGAGTACATTGAGACCCTGGGGATCGGCTTTTTGCTCGCCCCCATGTTTCACCCCTCCATGAAGAGGGTCGCATCTATCAGAAGAGAGCTCGCCATGAGGACGGTCTTCAACATCCTCGGACCTCTTACAAATCCAGCAGGAGCGAGGTTTCAGGTGATGGGGGTCTACGATCCGAATCTATGTGAGAGGCTCGCGGCCGCCCTCAAGATTCTGGGGGCTGAGAGGGCGATGGTCGTCCACGGATCGGGGCTGGACGAGATTACCAATACCGGTCCCACTCTGATATCGGAGCTGAATCGGGGGAGCCTGAAGACCTATACAGTAACCCCCGAGGAGTTCGGCTACCCCAGGACGACCCTCGGGGAGATCAGGGGAGGAAGCCCCGAGGAGAATGCGAGAAAGCTCGTCGAGATCCTCTTCGGGACAAAAAACCCCGGACGAGATATCGTAGCCATGAACTCCGGGGCCGCCCTCTACATCTCGGGGATCGCCGACACTCTATTCGATGGCGCGAGGATGGCGGAGGAAGCGATCGATTCGGGAAGGGCCCTCGATATGCTGAAGAGGATGGTATCTGCCTCTGGAAATCCGGAGAAGCTGGAGAGGTTTCTGTGACCAGGGCCAAGATATGCGGGATAAGGGATGCCGGGGCCAGGGACGTGGCCGTGGCCGCGGGGGCCGACGCAGTCGGCTTCGTGGTGGAGATCTCCCGGTCTAAAAGGAGCATCGATCGGGGGGAGGCGAGAGGGCTGATCCAGGGCCTTCCGCCCTTCGTCTCCAGCGTAATCGTGGTGGAGCCCCAGTCCGCCGCGGAGGCGGCGAACCTCGCCCTTGATACTGGGGCCGACGTGATCCAGATAAACGACTCATTGAGCTTTGAGGATATGGCGACCCTCAAAAATATGGTGCCCGCGAGGCTGGTGGCTACGGTTCCGGCAAGTCCTGGCGGCTTGAACCACGCCCGGCAAATGACCAGGGTCGCCGACGCCCTCCTCATCGATAGCTTCGAAGGAGGAAAGCTCGGTGGGACCGGCACTGTCCACGACTGGAACCTCAGCTCTGATCTGGTGAGAAACGTCGACGTCCCGTTGATCCTGGCCGGCGGCCTCGATCCCGAGAACGTCGCCGAGGCCATAGAGAAGGTCAGGCCCTATGCTGTGGACGTATCGTCGGGGGTAGAGACCGATGGGGCAAAGGACCCCGAGAAGATCAAGGCCTTCCTGAAGGAGGTGAAGAGTTGCCATCAGCCGTAGCCACCGTCTCGGATAGATCGTCGGATGGATTAAAGGTGGGAACAGCCCCCCGCCTCTTCGAGGTATCGGATCTCGTTGATCCTCGGGCACCCCTCAACCTCTACTGCGCCCTTCGTCAGGAAAAGTATCCCTTCCTCTTGGAGTCGGTGGAGAAGGCGGGTCAGAGGGCACGCTTCTCCTTCGTAGGGGCAGGTCCCGCTGCGATGGTGACGGTTAAGGGACGCAGATTCAAGTTCGAGATCTGCAAGGGTGGCGACGGACTCAATGAAATAATCGGAAGAAGGCTTTGTACCTCCGCCAGGTTGGACGGAGCTTGTGACGACGGATCCATCTTCGCCGGTGAGATTAGAAAAGGTATGGACCTTTTTGACCTCCTTCGATCCGCTATTCCTGCCGGCGTCAGCCCCTCCAAATTTGGAAGGCAGGCCTTCCTCGGGGGCGGAATCGGCTACCTCGCCTACGACCTGGTGGGCGAGAGGATCGAGAGGCCCTCAACTTCAGACGCACCGGACGCGAAGTTCGGGGTATTCGAGGAGAGCTTCGTTTTCGACCATTTAACAGGAAATGTCTGCCTGGCGGTGGCGCCCCTCATCCCCGAAGACGACCCAGAACAAATTGGCGCAAAGGCCATAGACCACCTCAGAGACCTGGAGCTGAAGGAGCCCGAGGGCGGAGATCTCACGCCGATATCCTTCGAGTCAGACCCTGCAGAGCCCTTCGAGGATGCGGTCCTGAAGGCCAAAGAGCACATTCTCGACGGTGACATATTCCAGGTGGTCTTATCCAGAAGGACTAGGGTTAGGCTCGGGAATCCCAACCCTGTCCTCCTCTATCAGAGGCTGAGGGAGATCAATCCCAGCCCCTACACCTATATATTCGAGTTCGGAGACGAGGCCCTGGTGGGGGCTTCTCCCGAGACCCTCTTCAGCCTATATGACCGCGTGGTCACGACAAACCCCATCGCCGGAACCTGCCCTCGGGGCGGGAGCCCCGAAGAGGACGAACTCCTCGCTTCAAAGATGCTGGAGGACGAGAAGGAGAGGGCAGAGCACGTGATGCTCGTCGACCTGGGAAGAAACGATGTCCGTTCGGTATCGAGGGCTGGATCGATTCGAGTGGAGGACTTCATGGCGGTTTTGCGGTACTCTCACGTCCAGCACATCGAGACAACAGTCCGGGGGACCCTACGGGACGAGTGCGATCCCTTTGATGCCGCGCGGGCCATATTTCCGGCGGGAACTCTATCGGGAGCCCCCAAGATCCGGGCGATGGAGATCATCGACGATCTGGAGGGGACGGGAAGAGGGATCTACGGCGGGGGCGTCGGCTACTTCTCCGCCGACGGGTCCGCTGACTTCGCCATCACCATCAGAAGCGTCGTGATGAAGGGCGACATTGCAGTCGTCCAGGCGGGGGCCGGGATAGTCGCCGACTCCGACCCACACAAAGAGTATCTGGAGACTGAGCGGAAGATGGCCGCCATGAAGAGGGCCCTGGGGGTGGAGCTTTGACCGGAAAGACGATCCTCTTCATCGATAACCGGGACTCCTTCGTCTGGAACCTGGTCGACTACGTATCCCAGTTCCATCCCGATACTGAGGTGGTAACTAACCAGATTGAGCCTGCCAGAGTGAGGGAGATCGACCCCAGGGGAATCGTCATCTCGCCTGGGCCGGGCCATCCCGCAAATGCGAAGGATATCGGCGGCTGCATCGAGATCATGAGGCGGTTTGAGGGGACGCCGATCCTGGGAGTCTGCCTCGGCCACCAGGCGATCAACCTTGCCTATGGGGGGACGATCAACAGGACGACCCCCGTCCACGGGAAAGCCTCTGAGATCTTCCACGACGGCCGGGGCGTATTCCGGGGGCTCGATAACCCTCTGAGAGGGGGGCGCTATCACTCCCTGGCAGTAGAGAGGCTCGCGCCGTCTCTGGGGATAACGGCCATTACCGTCGAAGGGGTGGTCATGGGGGTAAGGCACTGCGGCCTCCCTGTGGAGGGGGTCCAGTTCCATCCCGAGTCGGTCCTGACACCCGACGGAAAGAGGCTGATCTCCAACTGGCTGGAGGGGCTCGCCCTGTGACCTCCGATGTCGTCAAAGTGATCCTGAGGGATACGGAGTCGAGGCTGGCGGAACTTTCGAAGCCCGATCCGGGGGCCCGGTTGAAGATCACAGATCCTCGGGATCTCGTGGGCCGGGCGGAGTACCTCCGATCGAGGGGAGTCACCCCCATCATAGCCGAGATCAAGCCCAGGATCCTGAATAAAACCCTCACCCCTCAGGAGGTGGTCTCTTTCGCCAAGAACTACGAGGATATGGGGGCCTGCAGCATATCGGTCCTCACCCAGCCGACCTACTTTCTCGGGTCTCTCGAGAACGCCAGGATCGCGAGGAGAGCTGTCGGCGTTCCCATCCTGAGAAAGGATTTCATCCTGGACGAGAGGCAGCTCGACGAGGTGGAATCGGACCTGGTCCTCCTCATCGCCGCCTTCTCCCATCCTCTCAATGGGCTGGTGGAGGCTGCCATCTCCAGGAATATGGAGCCTCTGGTGGAGGTACACAACGAAGCTGAGCTGGAAGAAGCCCTGAAGACCGACGCCCGAATCGTGGGGATAAACAACAGGAATCTTGCGACCCTGGAGGTTGACCTTGGAACCTTCGAGCGGCTGGGGCCGGTGGCCAAGGCCGCAGGCCTCTTCGTGGTGGCCGAGAGCGGCATGAATTCTCGGGGTGACGTCCTGAGGATGGTGGAGGCCGGGGCCGATGCCCTTCTTGTCGGAACATCTTTGATGGAGGAACCGAAGCTCCTTTTGGCCCTCAACGGAACGGTCGCCCATGGAGACGGTGCCCTGAAGAGGGCCGAATTATCTTAAAACATGAATTACGCTAAATTGTATATTTATCGGAGAGGATGACAGTTGATGAAGATCACGACGACGTCAAATACCAGGTTTGGGAGGTACGGCGGGCAGTTCGTCCCCGAGACCCTGATGCAGCCCCTGAAGGAGCTGGCCGAGGCCTACGCCCACCTAAAGGAAGACCCCCAGTTCATGCGGGAGCTGTCAGGCCTTCTTGCAGACTACGCCGGGAGGCCGACCCCCCTCTACCATGCCCGATCCCTATCCAGGGAGCTCTCTCGGAAGGTCTACCTGAAGAGGGAGGACCTGGTCCACGGCGGTGCCCACAAGCTGAACAACGTCCTGGGCCAGGGGCTCGTGGCGAAGGAGATGGGAAAGACGAGGCTCATCGCCGAGACCGGAGCGGGCCAGCACGGCGTCGCCGCAGCGATGGTGGGGGCGAACCTCGGCCTTGAGACTGAGGTATATATGGGCGAGGTGGACATCGAGCGGCAGAAGATGAACGTCTACCGGATGGAGCTCTTGGGCGCCAAGGTGATCCCGGTGAAGTCGGGGTCGAGAACCCTCAAGGACTCCATAAACGAGGCCTTGAGAGACTGGGCCGCAAGCTACGAGAACACCCACTACCTGATGGGGACAGTGGCCGGAGCTCATCCCTACCCCCTGATGGTGAGAGAGCTTCAGAGCGTCATCGGGACCGAGGCGCGGGAGCAGATCCTGGCAGCCGAAGGGAGGCTTCCCGACTCCGTTGTCGCCTGCGTCGGCGGTGGGTCCAATGCCATGGGGATCTTCTCGGGCTTCCTGGCGGACGAGACGAAGCTGATCGCCGTCGAGGCGGGAGGGAGGGGCACGTCCTCTGATGAGAAGATCGCAGACCACGGTGCTTGTCTCAACCTCGGGGAGGAGGGGGTACTCCACGGCGCCATGACTAAGATCCTCCAGGACCCCTACGGCCAGATCCTCGAGTCCTATTCCGTGGCCGCTGGCCTCGACTATCCAGGGGTCGGGCCGGAGCTCGCCCACCTGGCCGAGATCGGCCGCGTCACCCCCGCCATCGCCGACGATGAGACCGCCCTGGAGGGGTTCAGGCGTCTCTCGATCCTTGAAGGCATCATCCCGGCCCTGGAGTCGTCTCACGCCGTTGGCTATGCCCTCAGAAACCCCGACGCCCTCGGAGACCTCGCAATTATCAACCTCTCGGGCCGAGGAGACAAGGATCTCACGACGGTGATGGAGCAAGAGAGGAGGAGACGAAGATGAAGCTATCCGAGGCCTTCAAGCGCCGGCCACTTCTTATAGCCTATATCTGCGCTGGCGACCCCTCACCCGAGTCCACACCGGAGATCGTGGAGCTTCTCGCGAGGGCCGGGGCCGACGTCGTCGAGCTTGGCCTTCCCCATTCCGACCCCATAGCCGACGGTCCCGTCATCCAGGCGGCGGCCCAGAGAGCGATCGAGGCCGGGATGAACACCAACGTCTACTTTGAGATGGCCTCTCGGATCAGGGCCGACCTGCCCCTCGTATTTATGGGCTACTATAACATGATCTACCAGCGGGGCCTCGACAAATTCGCCGGGGACTGCGCGAATAGCGGGATCACCGGCCTCATAGTCCCGGACCTCCCGCCGGAGGAGGCCGGGCCCCTGAGGGAGGCCTGCGAGAAGGCCGAGGTCGACCTGATATACCTCGTCGCCCCCAACACCCCCGCCGAGAGGATCCCCATAATAGCTGAGAGCTCCAGCGGCTTTCTCTATCTCGTCGCCCGGGCCGGGGTTACAGGGACGAGGTCCGAGGTCCTCTTGTCCACAAAGGCCCTCATCGAGAGGGTGAAGGCCGACCTCCCCAAGGCCGTAGGCTTCGGGATATCGACGCCGGAACAGGCGGCTGAGGTGATCAGGGCTGGCGCCGACGCAGCCATAGTAGGGTCCGCCTGCGTCGACCTGATATCGAAGGGCGACCTTGAGGGTCTGGAGAATCTGATCCGGGGGATGAAGCTCGCGATCCGGGAGGTGAAGCCGATTGAGGCTGTGGCCAGGATCTGAATTGGCCGGAATTCTAGGCTTTCTCCGCTGCAAAAGGCCTTCCGGCTCCGGCGGCAGTCTGACCCTCAGGCTCAGGACTTGAAATCTGACAAAGTGACTACTCCCCGCCCTGAAGGACGGGGCTTCTAGCTTTTGGCTGAGACTGTAGCCATCGATGGCTTCCCTCATGAACTCGTCGTCGGATCTCATTTCGCCCTCACCATCTCGACTGAGACCTCAGCCCTTAGCCCTCTCCTACCTCCATCTCGACCTCAGCTCCCATCCTCACCAGGTCCTCGACGAACCTTTCGGGGTCCACCAGGTGGCCCATCATCCAGAGGCCTGGCAACTTCACTGTTCCGTCCAGATACTGGTTCAAAAAGGCCGCTATGGGCATCGCCGTGAACTCGTAGACGTCGTCGTGCCTTGCCGTCATCCTGATCGATCGACTCTTCCCATCCTTCTCTCCCTCCGCCTCCAGGACGAGGGCGACGGCCTCTCCGAGCGTTTTGAACCGCTTCGACCCCCAGACCATGAGCCCTGCTAGCTGGTCTTTGCCCAGCCCCCTCTTCACCTTGCCGAGGACGAAGGTGAGGGGTGTCACCACGTAGTCGACAAACCAGTTCAGCCCTGCAACATAAGCCGCCAGCTCCTCGATGCCCAGCCGATCCGGCAGATCCCTCATCTCTGAGAGGGTCGTCGGGTAGCAGGTCTTTCTTCCGAGGGTGGGTCCGAAATCGACCTTTCGGACGTCTCGGCTCCCGGCCCCTCGCCACTCGCCGTTCCGATAGACTTCAGCGGAATAGTCGCCGAGGGTCTCGATGAACTCCAGAACAGCGCCGCCAGAGTCGAAGTCGGTCTTCATAGCTGTGGAGACGGCGGCCTTTCTGTAGTTTGAAAAAAAAGCTTCCGCCCTTCGGACGAAGACCGAAGGGAGGCCAGGTAGGAACCCCGCCTGGCTCACGAAGGTGAGCCCCACCCTCTCGATATCGGGGGCTAGGGCTTTGAGGATTGGCACCACCTCCTGAGGATAGTGGATGTCGAGGTAATCGTCTCTCGCCTCGATGGCGGCTCTAGCCGTCGTCTCGACGAAGGAGGTGGTCGTCGCCGCCACGATGACGAGGTCTGCCTCCCCGAAGGGCTCCGCGAGGGACGGAGGGTCGGAGGCATCGGCAACGGCCCAGGAGGCGCGATTTTCGGGAAACTCGCGATTCAGCTCCTCTGCCAGGACCTTCGCCTTTTCTTTGCGCCTTCCGGCCACGATCAGGTCGGCATGGGTGTATTTCAGGATCGCTCTCGATATTGCAGATCCTGCGCCGCCGTACCCTCCCAGAACCAGGATAGTCTTTTCCATCACGAATCCGCCTCGCTTTTTAGTTCGGATCTATAGAATGGTAAAGAACTTCCACCTCTGTGTGTAAAGGGCTTTCGGATGTTCTCAGATTATGGGGGCTAGGGCTCGATCGGGATTCGGGATCCGGCTTTCTGTTCAGACGCTCTATCCTCGGGCCGCTCGGCTTAAATCCCATCCGTCCGATATAATCATCCAACAGAAATTCAGGTGATCATGATGATTGAGATAAAGACGGAAAAGCCCGTTCAAGTCATAGATATAACTCAACGTGTGAAGGATGCCGTAAAGGAGAGCGGGGTCGAGAAGGGGATCTGTCTCGTATACACCCTCCATACCACCACCGGGATCGTGATCAACGAGGCTGAGAGCGGCCTCGTCCAGGACCTCCTCAGGAGGATTTCCTCCCTGGCTCCGCCGGGGGATGGATATTTCCACGACAGGATCGACGACAACGCCCACGCCCACCTTCAGGCCGTCCTCCTCGGAAACAGTCAGACGATATCGATCGAGGAGGGGTCCCTGATGATGGGAACCTGGCAGAGGGTCCTCTTTCTGGAGCTGGACGGCCCTCGGCGGAGGAACGTCATCCTGAAGATAGTACCCGGTTAAGCGGATCTTCCGATTTTTCAAAAGTATAATAATATAATATATCCTTCAGATGGGAGTTCCCGAGTTCTGGGTCATCTCCTTGAAGCCCTCGATCAGATCTCTCGTGATGGGTCCCGGCTTTCCGCCGCCTATGACCCTGCCGTCGATCTTGGTGACGGGAGCCACCTCCGCCGCGGTCCCCGTGACGAAGATTTCGTCGGCGGTGTAAAGGTCGAAGATCCCCAGGTGGACGCCCTCCACAGAGTATCCGCGGCTCTCGGCGACTTCTATGACGGCTTTCCTGGTAATCCCCTTGAGGTTGTTCAGGGTATGGGGGGTGAATATCTTCCCGTCCTTGACGACGAATATGTTGTCGCCGCTTCCTTCGGAGACGTTGCCAGCGTCGTCCAGGAAGATCGCCTCGTTTCCGCCCTTTACGTTAGCCTCGATCTTGGCGAGGATGTTGTTGAGGTAGTTGAGGGATTTGATGTTGGGGGGAAGGGCCGCCGACGAGTTTCTCCTGACGGTGACGGTGATGGCGGTGAGGCCCACCTCGTAGAGGTCTCCGTACATCGCCTCCCACTTCTGAGATATGATTATCACGGTGGGCTTTGCGCACTTTCGAGGGTCCAGCCCCAGGTCGCCGACGCCCCTCGTGACGATAGGCCGGATATAGGCGTCGGTGAGGCCGTTTTTCCTGAGGGTAGCAAGGATCGCATCGCGCATCTCCTCCTGGGTCACTGGCATCTCCAGCATGATCGCCTTGGCCGAGTCGTAGAGCCTCTCAACGTGCTCTTCCAGCCTGAAGACTCTGCCGTTGTAAGCCCTGATCCCCTCGAAGACCCCGTCACCGTACAAAAGCCCGTGATCGTAAACCGAAACCGCCGCCTCTTCAGCGGGAACGAACTTCCCATCTAAATAGACCCAACTCATAAGGCATCCACCACCTCGCATAATTGTCAAGGGATAAATGGGTTTTGACCGCGTGGCTCCGCCCAGTTCGATCGATGGGTTTATTAGCGGAAAATGCGCCGAGCTAAAGAAGCAGCCTCCCTTTGGCGGTGTTGGATCTATGATAAAACTTGGTTTTGTGGTCGCTGAGTTCAACCGGGATATAACTTACCAGATGGAGATCCTGGGAAGAGAACATGCGGAATTCCTGGGCGCAGAGGTCGCCGTCACCTTGATGGTTCCCGGCGTATACGATATGCCCCTCGCCGTAAAGAAGCTGATCGAGCGCGATGACGTCGATGCCGTGGTGACGATCGGCTGCGTAATCCAGGGCGAGACAGGCCATGACGAGATCGTGGCCCAGCAGGCCTCAAGGAAGATAATGGACTTGGCCCTGGAGTTCGACAAGCCCGTCACCCTGGGCATATCCGGTCCCAAGATGTCTCGGATGGACGCGCATCGCCGCATAGACTATTCAAAGCGGGCCGTCGAGGCCGCTGTCAAGATGGTCAGAAGGCTGGGAGAGGATTAGATTTGGTATCTGAGAGACTCGCCTCGATCCCCGAGTCCACCACCATGAAGATCTCGGCGATGGCCAAGAAGCTGAACGCCGCAGGGCTTGACGTCATCGACCTCGGGGTGGGAGAGCCGGACTTCGATACCCCTACGAACATCTGCGATGCCGCCATAAACTCACTTCAGAGGGGAGATACCCACTACATCCCCACCAGCGGGATCCCTGAGCTTCGGGCGGCGATAGCAGAGAAGCTCTACAACGACAACGGAATCGAAGTGTCCCCCGACCTCATCTCAGTGGTTCCGGGCGCGAAGATGGCGATCTTCGCCGCGATCCAGGCCCTCCTCGATGAGGGGGATGAGTGCGTCCTGATCGGGCCCTCCTGGGTCAGCTACGAACCTAGCGTCAACTTTGCGGGCGGCAGAGTGCGATGGGCCGAGGTGGACGAGGAGTTCAAGCCCAGGGACCTCGTGGAGTCCATAACGTCGAAGACGAAGATGATCCTGGTGAACTCTCCCTCAAACCCCACGGGAGCCGTCTTCGGGCGGGAGATTCTTGAAGAGATCAGGGATATCGCCCTCGACCACGACCTCATGGTCCTCTCCGACGAGATCTACGAGAAGATCGTCTACGGCCAGGATCACCTCAGCATCGGCTCCTTCCCGGAGATGGCGGAGAGGACGGTGACCGTCAACGGCTTCTCTAAATGTTACGCGATGACCGGCTGGCGGCTCGGCTACCTCGCCGGACCCCAGGAGATCATGAAGTGGGTGAACAGGATTCTCTCTCACTCCGTATCTCACGCCACCACCTTTGTTCAGTGGGCTGGGATCGAGGCCCTCAAGGGCCCCCAGGATAGCATTAAGGCCATGGTGGCGGAATTTCGGGAGAGAAGAGACCTCCTAGTCTCGGGGCTGGCGGAGATCGGGATCGACTGCCCTCTTCCCGGAGGAGCCTTCTATGTCTTTCCCGATGTCTCAGATTTCGGGGGCGGGGACGGGTTCGCCGAGAGGATGCTCTCCGAGGCGATGGTGGCTGCTACGCCTGGATCGGCCTTCGGCCCCGGAGGTGTTGGCAACGTCCGGATATCCTACGCCGCCTCCAAAGAGAGGCTCCAGGAAGCCCTGGGCAGGATCGCCAAAATGCTGGAGTGAATCCTCGCTCAATAGTTTTTTTGTCTCCTCTCACCCAAAGATCCCAGGGTACCCCGCCACCATCGCCCGGAGGAGGACGTCGATGATCAGGGCCGCAAAGAGGACCGCTCTATAGTTCGCCCCCTGGTAGAAGATCCCCTCCCCCCGCTTCGCCGTCGGATTTCTTATGAAGTCGATCGTCTGGGCGACCATCCAAACTCCCGCCACCAGGGCCGCGGCGAAGTAGAGGGGCCCAAGGCCGGTGACGGCTCCCAGGGCGAGGGAGAGGGCGACCCCTGCGACCCAGGCTGCGGCGACGAGCTTGGCGGTCTTGGGGATTCCAAAGGTGACGGGAAACGTGGGTATCCCCTCCCGCCGGTCGCCCTCGACGTCTCGGGAGGCGTCGCAGTTGGTGAAACCCCAGTCGGTGATGCAGATCATGGCCCCGAGGATGATCGCCCCCTCGTGGAGGCCGGGCCCTGCTTTCAAGAGGCCTGCAGGGGCCAGGGCAAGCCAGACCCCCACCGGGACGATCCCATAGGCGAGGCCGACGAGGGTCCAGGAGAAAGGGGTGGTCCTCTTCGCCGCCTTCGAGTAGGCGATCATGATCAGCGTCGCCGCGATCAGGGCTAAGAGGCTCTCAGGGTTGAGGTAGAGGGCGACGACGGCAGCGATTGCGAACAATAGACCTGAATAAGCCAGAGCTGACTCTTTCCTCACCTGCGACGACGGAAGCGGCCTGTCCGGCATTCCCACGGAGTCGATGTCGACGTCGCAGCAGTCGTTGTAGACGTAGGAGCTCGTGATGGCGAAGTATGCCCCCAGAGTGGCGATGACGAAGGGAAAGGCGGGTGGGAGGCCTCCGGCCGTGGCGTAGAAGGCCAAGAGGGCTGCTGCGCCCGGAAGGGCGATGTCCATCGGCGCCAGGGGCGGGCGGAGGAGCTCCCAGTAGGCTCTGAGCTTCCCCCTCTCTGTGATATTTGCATCTTTCGTATCCGTGCAGCCGTTCAAGACCTTCCACCCCCTCAGTCCAAAAACCCTTCGAAGATATCCATGTAATCCTGTGGTCGGAGGAGCCAGTCGAGGGTCCCTCGTTCCCTTCCGATGGGGTAGATCTCCCGATTCCGCGAGAGTCCGAGGGCCTTCGCCTTTGGAACCTCGATCTCCCTAAGGGGTGCAGCATCCTCGCATCGCGGGTTTTCGACGAAGCCGTCCTCGGTTAGGAAGTAGGCACCTCCACCCCGCTCCTTTATCGGATCGTAGATCGATGAGAAGTCCCTGGCGACGAAGTTTGCCATCTTCAGCCTCTTATTGGACTCGTTTATGGTGATGTGGCCGTAATCGGGTGGCACCACCACCTTGTCGCCGCCCCTCGCCCTCACCACCACTACGTCGCTGAGGTCTTCCTTTTGGAGGAGGTATGTCGCCTCCCCCTCCAGGACCTCGTAGACCTCGGGATAGGTGACGTCCTCGCCAGGGACCTTCGGGTGATAGTGGCCCGCGGTCTTGACGTACTCGCATCCCAGCATCAGAGGCGGGATTATGGTGATATCGTACCTGATCCCCTGATCTTTGAAGAGATCGCCGTCCCTCCTGCTCAAGAAGAGGTCCCGATACATGTAGTAGAGCTCCAGGTTCTCTGCAACCTTTGCCCACTTCTTATCGTAGAGGACATCGTCCATGTCGCGGAGCATTCTCACATCGGGCTCCTTCGTCTTTTCTGCGAATTCGAGTTCGTTCAAGTCTCAACACCCGGATAGGAATGGGACGGCAAATTTATAACGTTTTTCAGAGAAGTAGAGATCATGGAAGATGATGAGAAGCCCTCAACTTTCTGCGAGGACCTCAGAAAGTTCATCATGACCTTCGTCTCCTCCACCGCCGAGGCGATCCAGGCGACCCAGGGGTCCGGCGGCCTCATGATCATGTCCGTCGCTATCGGAACCAAGCTCTGGGATGAGATGGAGCAGTTCCGGGAGTGCGACATGCCGAGTTTCGAGACGAGGGAGGAGAAGATAGAGTGCTTCATGAAGACCCTCATGGACTCGGGGGTGATCGGAGACAGCTCCTTCGAGGAGAAGGACGGCCATCTCGTAATCACCATCAGAGACTGCTTCTTTGCTCCCGCTAGCGACAGGCAGATCGAGACGGGGCTTGTGCATCCTCTCTGCCCCATCGGCGGGCTAATTGTGGCGGGGCTTCACAAGACCGCCCACATTCTAGCAGCCCTGGAGAAGGTCGAACACGACCCGGAGGGCGAAGTCTCAACCCTTACCTTCAGGCTCTACTCATGACAACGCAGATGAGGTCGACCGTCGGTGGAACGTTGGGATGCTGTATCAGAGTTTCGTTTTGATCCGCTCCCATGCAGATCTGATGGCCCGACCCACGGGACCCTCGACCTCCACGAGGGTCTTTCCCGAGATCATCGCCTCCACCACCCCGGGATCGAAGGGGAGCTTTCCCGCGAGACCGACACCCAGATCGCGACACAATCCCTCGATTCTATCGGTCATCTCGGGGTTCAGGTCGTGCTTGTTGACGCAGACGAGGGGCTCTACTCCGAAGTGCTCCGTCACCCCGAGGATCCTCTCGAGGTCGTGAGCCCCCGAGACGGAGGGCTCTGTCATTATCAGGGCGATGTCGGTGCCGGTGATGGAGGCGATTACAGGGCAGCCTATCCCCGGCGACCCGTCAATCAGGACTAGGTCCTTTTTCTCCCTCTCGGCGACCTTGAAGGCGAGCTCTCTCACCATCGTCACCAGCTTCCCGCTCGCCTCCTCCCCGGGAAATAGGTCGGCGTGGACCATCGTCCCAAACCTCGTCTCCGAGATGTAGGCGTGGCCCGAGACCGAGTCGACCATATTGATGGCCTCCGAGGGGCAGACGAGGGTGCAGACCTTGCAACCTTCACAGCCTCGGGGATCCACCTGAAAGTCGTGGATGGCATCGAACCTGCAAGCCTTCTCACACTCGCCGCACTCTGTGCACTTCTCGGGATCGATCTTTGCGGTCTGTAGCCCCCAAAAGTCGAAGGTCTCTCGGATCTCGGGCTTCAGGAGAAGGTGAAGGTCGGGAGCGTCGACGTCGCAGTCCGCCACCACCGCCTCCCCGCCGGCGAGGGAGGCGATAGACGCTGTCATCGTCGTCTTACCAGTTCCGCCTTTGCCGCTGATGACCACGAGCTGCTTCATCTGATCGCCTCCTCGATTCTGGCGATGAGGCCCGCAAACCTCTCCTGCCATTCGGTCATCTCCTGGGAGAAGAGAACTCCCCGAGAGTAGAACTCCGCGATCTCCCTTTTCATGGGGATCTCCAGGAGGATCGGTATCTCCTCCCTCTCGCAGTAGTCGTAGACCCCCCTATCGCCCATGCCGCTCCTGTTCACCACCACTCCACAGGGGATCTCCATCTCCCTCACCACCTGGACGGCGATCGAGAGATCGTATAGGCCGAAGGGCGTGGGCTCAGTGACCAGAAGACAGAAATCGCTTCCTCGAACCGCCTCGATGACGGGACAGGCGGTTCCCGGGGGTGAATCGATCAGGACGAGGTCGCCGGTCGCCTCCGCCTTCACCGACCTTATCAAGGGGGTCGCCATCGGCTCGCCGACGTTCAGCTCGCCCCAAAGAAGCCTGACGTCTCCGGATCCGGCCCTGAAGATCTTACCGATGGGTCGGGTCCCCTCGGAGATCGCCCCCTCGGGGCAGATCAGGACGCATCCGCCGCAGCCGTGGCAGAGCTCCTTGAAGAGAAGAACATCCTGGGGGAATACGGCGAGAGCGTTGTAGGCACAGAACTCCGAGCATCTGCCGCATCTGGTGCACTTATCCTCGTCGATCACGGGAATCTTCACAGTGCAGTCAGAGCTCGTCTCTCCCTCACGGTTGGGGAAGAATAGGTACGAGTTCGGCTCTTCGACGTCGCAGTCCACCAGCTCCACCTCTCCGATGGAGGCTGCCAAATTGGTGGTCACCAGGGTTTTTCCGGTGCCACCTTTCCCGCTGGCTACGGATATTATCATATTAAAATCCCCAAATTCTCGGCGACCCAACCGTTCCAGTTGCGATATGCGGAAGACCGAGATAAATATGCCATTTGGGAGGATGTACTTTAAAGCTTCTGTTATCTGATGGAGATAAAGCCTAAGCTAATGCCCCTGGATGGTTCAGCTGGATCTCTCGAGATTTCAGCCAATAAGGGCTAACATGAAACGTACTGGCCGCCTATGTTGAACCATTCGGACTTGACCTTTCTCCAGTCCCTGTGAATGTCCACCCTCCAGGTTCCTTGCATCCTTTCGGGATCACATCCCTTGATCTGGATGGCGCTCCAGGCCTTCCCTGCCCAGTCGCCGCTGGTGAAATCCTTTGGCGGGACCACCGCGAAGGATCGGGCGTAAAGCTGTCCGTTCGGCGCGTACCATCTCCACTCCATCTGGTGGGGCTCTAGATCTCTTGCGAACCTGATCCAAGAGACGGCCTGATCGTCTGAAGGAGAAAAGGAATAGGTCCTGTATACTGGGTCCCAGTGGGCGTCAACTTCTTTGGCCATGGTGTGATCGCTGAGCGGAACGAAGGGAAACCATATGGCTCCGCCCACCGATGCGGTCAAGATGACCGCAAAAAAGGCCAGCACAAGCTTAATCTTATTCATCTCGAATTTACCCCCTACATTGCCATGATCTATCTTATACTCTCTCTTGACCATAGATATAATAAATAACTATAGTAGGGTCGGACCTATAGAGAGCAAAAAAGCGATTTTGAGATCTGTTAATTAAAGGACGACGCCCTTAATTCGCCTTCTCTTCGCGACCTCTGCGGGAATATCTACAGCCTCGATAGCCTCATCTATTATGGCGCCATCGCCCGTTGCCACCGGGCATTTCGCGAGTTTGAGCCTTCTGTCCACGTCTTTTGCGGTCTTCGCGAACCCTGGTACTCCAAAGCCGGTCATCATCCCTCTGATCTGGCTCGCCAGCTCTCCGCTTCTGCTGATCTGCTGGTCGAGGAACAGCTCTGCCCAGCCGACTCCGCTCTCTTTGAGGATCGAGATGATCTCAGAGAGGGCCAAAGTCGTTTGATCCGAGGACTTATATCTTCTGAAGATGCCCCTCGTGTCCCTCAAAAAACCGTCGTCGCAGAGGTAGACGGGGGCGCCGATGATGAGGCTCTCGATCGTGATGAGGACGTTGTAGCCGTCGATGGATACGGTCCGGCCGCAAAGCTCTTCTATCGGGATAAGCTTGCCCCTTCTCGACGCCGCAACCGTCGAGGACGCCACCACCCTCGCCAGGACGAACCTCGACTCCTGGGGGAGGCGGTGGTGGTCGGCGACGAACCTGACCGCAGGCCCTGATTGGTATCCCCGGTCCAGGAGGTAACGGACCTCCTCAGCTGCCCTTTTCAATTTTTCGAGCTCTTTTCCGGGGATCTTTTCGCCTCCCTGTAGAGGTCGTTTCCGAAAGAGTCGGTGGCGACGATCATCGGCCCCCAGTTTTCAGCCTCCAGCTCCCAGAGCCCCTCGGCCATCCCCAGATATGGAAGGTGGAGCCTCTTCACTTTCAGGTGGCGGGCCGCGAGAGCGCCGCACCCTCCGGGGTAGGCGAGGTAGGCGGCCTTTCCCCTGAGGGCTCCGGCCTCCTCAGATATTCCGCCCTTCCCCACGATCAACCTCGCTCCCCGGCTGACGACGTCCGTTGTATACCTCGCGACCCTGCCGCTGGTGGTGGGGCCGGCGGATAAGACCTTGTCCCTCTGGATCAGTGGTCCGCAGTGGTAGATGACCGCCCCCGCGAGATCCACGGGGAGCTCATCTCCCGATCTCAAGAGGGCGTGGACCTTATCCCTCGCGGTGTAGACGGTCCCGGTGATCCAGACCAGGTCTCCAGCCCGGAGGGCGAAGACGTCGTCTTCTGATATCGGGGTTCTCAATCTATGCTCCATCCCTCATCCCCTACCTTTGCAGTTGCGCTCCTGTTCGCCCAGCACTGAAGGTTGACGGCCACCGGGAGCGAGGCGGTGTGGCAGAGGGCCGTCTCGATCTTGACCGCGAGGGCCGTCGTCCTCCCCCCCAGGCCCATGGGACCGGGGCCGATCTCGTTGATCCTCGATAAGAGCGCAAGCTCCAGATCCGAGGTGCCCGGCATATGGAAAAGCGCTCTTTTGGCCAGCCTCGGCGCGAGGTCGAAGGTCCCGCCGAGCCCCACACCAACAAAGACGGGGGCGCAGGCCCTTCCTGCTCTTTTTGCCACCTCGGAGGCGACGAACTCAAGGGGATCGTCGGCGGGGTTCTGCATCGATAAAAAGCTCGCGTTCTCGGAGCCCGCCCCCTTTGGGAACGCCGTGATCCGCAAGCAATCCCCGGGGGCGAAGTCTACGATCAGGTCGGGCATCCCCTGGCCGGTGTTGTCGCCGGTGTTCTTCCTAGTAAGAGGATCGACGGCGTTCGGCCTCAGTGGCACAGTTTTTGTCGCCCTTCGGACGCCCTCGGCCACGGCCTTCTCCAAAAACGACGGCACTCGGATGTCGCGGCCGACCTCCAGGTAAAAGACCGGAAGGCCGGTGTCCTGGCAGAGGGGGACGCCCTCAGATGACGCGATCTCGACGTTCTCCAGTATCGCCGCCAGGGTGGACCGTGCGATGGGGCTAGTCTCCTTCTCGGAGGCCTCTTTTATCATCTCTTTCACCCATGGGGGCAGGGTCGTCTCCGACCTCTTGAGGACTGCCACCGTCGCCTCGATCAGGTCCTCCTGCCTCAAGGTAGATCTTTCCCCCGGATCTTTATCGGCTTTGACTGGTCTGCGATCACGAGCTCTGTGTCGAGCCCCAGGGCCCTCTCCATGGCGTATTTGTGAAGGTCGCCGGAGGCGTGGATTCCTCCCTCGCCGCCCCGGACCGCCCTGCAGGGGTACATCTGGCATAGGAGGCCAGCCCGGGGCGGAGCATCCTCCATCCTCCTTCCCACGATCTCCTTTGCCACGTGCCAGGTGCTGCCGCAGGGCGAGCCTCTAGTGACGTGGACGTCGGCGATCTTACCCTCCTCCACCTTAACATCGATCACGGGCTGTCCGAACCTCTCGGCGAAGGTGTCCACAGCCTCGACGCCGCACTCCTCCAGGGTACAGCATATCTCGTCCACCTCGATGTAGATCCCGTAACGATCGGCGATCTTCTGAAGTTCGGGGACCGACCCTGCTCTCCCCATCCCGCCGGGGATGATGACGGCCTGGGTTCCGCCTTTCCCGGCCCTGACGGCGATCTCAGGAGTGATGTCGGGGTGGAGGGAGTAGGTGATGATCAGGTCTGAGCTCCAGAACTCGGGATCCAGGTCGAGATCGTCGACGAACTCCTCCGGGTCTTCAATAAAATCAGGCAAGAACTGAGGAAGGTCGATCGAGACCACCTCGAAATCGGACCTCTCTTTTATCGTCTCGATGAGACGCTCGCCGTACTTGCCCCTGGTGACGACTCCGACTCGCATATTCGTTTCATGGACGATGGACGGTTATAGAGTTTGTCTCGGGCAGTCACAGAGAAAGTACATTAGCCTTGAATCCGATCGAGGATCATGATCCCTTGCGTCCTGGTCGCGGGAACCAAAAGCGGTGTTGGCAAGACCACGGTGGTCTTGGGCCTCCTCGCGGCCCTCAGGAGGCGGGGCTTTGAGGTTGCGCCCTTCAAGGTGGGGCCCGACTTCATCGACCCCACTCACCACACCGCCATCTGCGAGAGAGCTTCAAGAAACCTCGACACCTTCATGATGGGCGAGGAGGGCGTCCGGCGATCTTTCGCGAAAGGCGTCGAGGGCGCGGATGTAGCCGTCATCGAGGGGGTGATGGGCCTCTACGACGGCCTCGACGCAACGGAGGTCGCCTCCTCCGCTGCCGTGGCCAAGGCCCTGGGAGCCCCGGTCCTTTTGGTCATAAATGTCCACGGGACCTCTCGGAGCGCGGCGGCCATGGCCCTCGGCTACGCGAAGTTCGACCCTGAAGTTGAGATCGCGGGCCTCATCTTGAACAGGGTCGGAAGCGAGCGCCACCTCACCCTCCTGCAGGAGGCGCTAAAGCCCCTGGGCATCCCGATCCTGGCCGCGCTTCCGAGGAAAAGCGAGATCTCGCTTAAAAGCCGCCACCTCGGGTTGACGATGGGGTTTGAAGGCCATCACGACCTGGACGCCCTCGCCGACTTCGTCGAGGAGAACGCCGACCTCGACTGGATCCTCAAGCTCGGTTGCAATGTCCCCCCTTCCGAGCCGCTCCCAGAGTTTGGAGGAGACCGGATCAAAATCGGGGTAGCATACGATGAGGCCTTCTGTTTCTACTACCAGGAGAACTTCGACGAGCTTCGAAGGCTGGGCGCTGAGATCGAGTTCTTCAGCCCCATGTGCGACCCTTTGCCGGACGTTCAGGGCCTCTACCTAGGCGGCGGCTACCCTGAGCTCTACGCCGAGGCGCTGGAGAGATCCCAAACCCGCAGCGAGATCAAAAAGGCCGCCGAAAATGGGATGCCGATCTACGGCGAGTGCGGCGGCTTGATGTACCTCTGCGAATCGGTGGTCTCAAAGGACGGGGATTCGGAGAACAAGATGGCCGGAATCCTCCCCGCATCCACCACGATGACCGGGAGGCTCCAGGCCCTCGGCTACGTCGAGGGGGACGTCGTCGGCGAAAATTCCGTCGTCGAGAGGGGGCGAGTCATCAGAGGTCACGAGTTCCACTACTCGAAGATGGACTGCGAAAAATGGAGTTCAAGACGTTTGCAGCTCATCTCCGCGGATCATGCCTCTCCTCAGAGTGATGAAAGACCTTTGAGATATCTTGGTCAGATCTGAGTTTCGGGCACCTAGCACAAAAATGGCAGGTCGTGTGGGTGAGTCGCTGAAACTTGGGCTTTATTTCAGTGGCACTCACCACGACCAAATAGAGAGAGAAGTGCCAAAATATTCTTCGCCTCTAAGGTACAGTCTGGCCGGGCTCTAGTACAGCCTCATACCTTTCTGTGATCACAGATCCATTACCTGCAACTGCATGAACATATAATGATTCGTTAGGTGCGGTTTGGCCGGGCTCTAGTACAGCCTCATACCTCTCTGTGACCACAGATCCATTACCTGCAACTGCATGAACATATAATGATTCGTTAGGTGCGGTTTGGCCGGGCTCTGGTACAAGCGCTATACTCTCCAATATTTCATACAATGGCATTGGCATATCGAGTTCATGGTCACCAGGACGCATCTCGATGATCGGATATTTACCTTCGAATATGGCATACACTCCTAGGAACTTATCTGGCAATGCCCAGATCAAAGTCCATTCGCGGCCCTCATTACGTGAGGTAAGAAGCAGATCTTGTTCCCATATCCGGGTCAACGAGCCACCAACTTCACTGCTGTTGAGAACGATGCTGCGGTAAAAATTTTCCAGGAAGTTGGCTTCGTAGTGAGGATTGTCTCGATATATGTTCCTGATCCATGCATATTGAGGAATCTCTATAAGATCTATCCGGATGGTAGATATGCTATCTGACAAAGTTATCTTCGTGTCGAATATGGAACTGCCATCGGACTGCGTGCCATTAATTTGCTGATCATCGGATATAGTCCAGTTAGCTGGAATTTGGAAGGCTATGCCATGTCCACTGTATTCAGTAGCCGAAATTGGCAATGCTACCAAAACTGAACATAATATGGCTACCAACACCCCTGTAACTTTTATCTTCACGCTACCAATCTGTTTCATTGAAGTCCACTCCAGAGAAGTACGTCTCAGCCAATACATATAAACTTATTGGATGGGTGAGGGGGATGGAATATTCCAAAACTTTTGACTATATATGCAAAGACTTCTTCTTAACAAAGCAAAAGTTATATATGTAGGAATGATGTACCATAGTTTGGCGGAACTGAGTTCCGACTAAAGCAGAATTCTCCGATATTGCTTTTAGATGAAGTAACAAAATCTATAGATATGGGGTCTAGGAGGTCGATTAACGAGGTTATTAAGAGTTTAAAAGGTAAAAAAACAATTATAATAGTCACTCATAATATAAATGAAATTGAATATAATAATAATATAATATATATGGGGCACGAAAATCATCGCATAGAGCATAATAATCATCATATTTGATAGGTCGGCTACGTCGAGGGGGACGTCGTCGGCGAAAATTCCGTCGTCGAGAGGGGGCGAGTCATCAGAGGTCACGAGTTCCACTACTCGAAGATGGACTGCG
>LGFT01000069.1 GCA_001509375.1 Methanothrix harundinacea
CTCGAGCCGCCTGGTCTCCCAGAACTAAAGGGATTTAGTATACAAGTGGGATCGCGACACTAGCCACAAAAAACGTTAGCGGGAGTGCGGGGGAAGGGAACCCCGCACGCTCTTACTAGTAAATTAAGGCTGGTACCCAATGAACGCCACTCGGCTATGTCGAGGGTGCCCGGTTCCTTGAATTAAATGTGAGTTTTGAGATTAAAATCCTTTCCGCGAAGGCAGCCTGAATACTTTCGCCCTCCGTCCTTTAGACTTACCTCCATTGGAGCGATAATATCGGATCATGGAACTTGAACTGCAATCTCCTCTCACCCTCGTCCCCAACTCCTTCAACGTCCTAATAGGTCCAATAGAGATGCTGGTAGATTCGCTAAACTACAACCAGAAGGAGCTTCAGCGCCATCAGGTGCTCTACGTCTCTGGTAACTATTCACGCATTCTGGACAAGCTCGATCGCCGCTTTTCCGAGCTGGATGTTCGGAGGGCTTTCACCGCTCACCAGCTCCTGACCGTCCTCAAGGAGGCATACCAGACCCTGATCATACTGGAACACGACCCCAGCCTCTTCGAAGATGCATCCGAGTTGACTGAGTACATCGGACATGCTTTGAAGGAAGCGTCAGAGGGCTCGGCGGTGCTCCTGTACTCACCCTGGACTGATCGCCACCTTGAAGAGATATCCACTTTTGCCGACCGGGTATTCGTGTTCAACGAGGTGCCGAAGTACGTCTACAAGCGCGCTTCGAAGAAACCAAAGGCAGGTCCGAGAGGACAGCGAACCCTGGAGGCGTTCTGATGGGTCGAACCTTCAAGAGCGTACGGATGGGGTCTCAGGAGGTGGCTCAACGTTGGCTCAAAGCCTCCCGAGCACTGAGCAAAGATGACCAGGTATACGGGCAGAAGCTGGCTGGGATGGTCAAGGTCCACTCCAGCGAGGCGTTCTACGCCCTAGATGACCCCCTGGAAGCTGCGATATTCTCCGTCCTAATAGAGCTTCTGAAAGAGACCGATCTGAAAGCGATCGAGAAGAAGGACGATGTGGATCTTTGACTCCTATCACCGGGGTGCTGTGGAGCTTTGGGACCGGGAAAGGGGCTCTACCAAACCGCTCACCTTCAGATACTCGCCCTCATTTTACCTGTACCTTGAAGATCCCCACGCCCACTGGGAGATGATTGAAGGTCTAGAGAGCCGGTTCAAGGTGGAGGAGTGCAGCTTCGATACCGTCTATGGAACACTCGATGGATACGAGATTTGGGCAGGAAGAGACGTTGCCCTGAAGATCGAGAAGCAAGCCCGCCTACAGGCTCAGCTTTACAACGTCGATCTTAGGCTCGATCAGAGATACCTTGCCGAGAAGGATCTGTTCCCCTGTGGATACGAGGATGAGTCCCGGTTCGATACCTACTTCAGCCTCCCACTGACCACTCTGATGATCGAGGTGGAAGCCAATCCTCAGCTGTCAAGGACTATGACCAACATTAAAGTCAGGAACGGCAGTCGGGAGACGAAGCTCAATGGACCCGAACGGCAAGTTCTTGTGGACCTCTTCGATCTCGTTAAGGTCTGCGATCCAGACATGATCCTCTTCCCCGACGCCGACCAGTGGGTTCCCAGGATGGTCATCAAGGCTGAGAAGTACGGCTTGGACCCTTCCCTCAGCAGGACCGGCTGGTTCCGGAACATGGCCTCGAAATCGTATTGGAGCTACGGGAAAATGGAGCATAAGCACGGTGCTGTTATACCTGAGGGTCGGATATTGATCGACACCGAGAATAGCTTCATCTACAGAGAAAGTGGAATTGCGGGTATAATCTTGGCTTCGAGGCTTACGGGTCTCTCGCCAAACCTGACATCCCGATTCACTCCAGGCACCCTCATCTCCAACTACGAAGTCTATGAAGCCTTGAAGCGGGGCATCGCCGTGCCCTTCAGGAAATGGGATGCAGAACGGCAGAGGAAGATCGGCGAGCTGAAGGCGGCGGACAAAGGTGGCATGATCTTCCAGCCTGAACCAGGGGTTCACGAGATGGCATACGAGCTGGACTTCACCTCGTTTTACCCCTCGATTATAGTCAACTACAACCTCTCTCCCGAGACACTGGATGGATCTAAAAGGAGAGGTTTTCTCAGCGCCGTCATCGAGCCGCTGTTGGATCTGCGACTTGAGACCAAGAAGCTGAAGAAGGTCGATCCACGGTACAAGGGACTCGATTCGGTGCTGAAGTGGATGCTGGTCACCTGTTTTGGATATACCGGCTACAAGAACGCGAAGTTCGGGCGGATCGAGGTTCACGAGTCCATAACCTCCATTTCAAGAGAGTTGCTGATCAGGACCAAGCAGATCGCCGAGAGCATGGATCTTGAAGTGCTTCATGGGATCGTGGATTGTCTCTGGGTGAAGGGCGACGATGCATCTCTATTCAAGGAGAAGGTGGAAGCAGCCACCGGGATAGGCACCGTGCTTGACCCCTACGACTGGATTGTCTTCCTCCCTTTGGCAGATGGCTTCGGGGCTTACAACCGGTATTTCGGTCGCATGTCTAGTGGCAAGATGAAGATACGGGGTGTAGCGGCACGGAAGAGGGACACGCCCGAGTACGTCAGGCGGATGCAGATGGATGTCTTCAAAAAGATGGGTGAGGCTCGGACCATCGAAGAGCTGCGCCGGATCAAAACGCAGGCGTTGGAGATCGCGAAGAGGTATCATCGAGGACTGCAAGGTGCAGATCCCTCTGAGATGGTCATACACCGGAGAATAAGCAAACTGAACTACGAGAAGAGATGCGTCCAGGCTTCAGCTATCCAAGCTTTCCGGAGAAAGGGTGTAAAGGTCTCACCAGGGATGACAGTGGGATATGTTGTGCGTGATGCAAGCATCTTGGACGTGGATACTGAATGGGACGCCTCGGAGTTCGATCTTGACTATTATGGGAAGCTGATCGGTAAAGCGTGGGATGAGGTTGCATTCGTCTTCAGGTTCATTGAGGGGACTGGAGTGTAGCGAAAAACTGCGGAATACTTTCGCCCTCCAAGGTTCTGGTTTTTCTATGATGTCGTGAAAGGTATAATCTGTAGAGCTGGTAACTCAAGGTAGTTCATCACTTCGAATCCAGCCCTTACATATGATCTGAGAAAAGGTCAGGAGAGGTTACGACATGGAGCCCCCTTCATTGCACTCTCCTGGCACTCCATTCAATTATATGCAGCTTAACTGGCGGAGTTCGCCACATCGGTATGTTGTCACACCACGATGTCGGTTATGTACCTCAAATTCTAGCAATTCGACCTTAGGCTACATTCCTGTAATATCCCGCTTACCCGGTACTCATCTTTCCCGGCTAATTTGGCTTCCATATCGCCTAAAACTCGTCCCAAGATATTGATTTATGCATTAGTATACACCGCAAATGTCTATTAATACTTGGATTACATTCTAGCAATTGTAAAGGTGAAAGTCGCATGAAAATAAGAGTTGTAAGTTCAAGAGACGAGATTCCGAAGCTGAGCCCTAACGAGAGAAACGTCCATCTGGCCTTCAGGCCCTCGAACGTCGACTTCCTCGACCTGATGAGAAGCTGCCCAAGGCTGAGAGTTGTCCAAGTGCCTCCGTCATACAACAAGACCTTGTCCAAAGCCATCAGGCTCTTCCTCGATATGCAAGGCATAGACCTGCTTGAAGGAGACGTCTGGGGTCACAGAAAGGACATCGACGAGTACTACGTGGTCGAAGAAGACGCGATCGAACAGATCGGCGACCTCATCACCAGCGGCGAGAGCATTGACGATGCTGTAGCTCACGTCCAGATGAGGACAAAACTTGCGCCCGACCTGATCAAGTACATAGCCAAGTCCAAGATGACAGCCTGAACTTAGTTTTCAGGCACATCCAAACCCTTTCCATCTTCATCGCACGTTTTTCCTGCTGTTTCGATAAATCATTGATCGTGTAGTTACCTTTACCAGACCTGTGTGATTCGCGATCTCAAAAATTTTCCCAGTCAAAAGGATGCGGAATCATCTTCTTAAGGATGCACAACAGATCCAAAGACCATGTTCAAGCTAGGGGAATATCACGAGGATGACGCCAGGGACGTCGCGAAGTACCTTAGAGACGCTGGAATGAAGGTAGACATCAGAACCTTCACCGACAGTAGTGTTGACACCTTCGACTTCCTGGAAGGCAGAATGAGCGAGCTGAAGGGAGAGATTGACGAAGAGAAGTTCAATAAGTACGAGCGGTATATAAGTGCATTGAGAGGGGTTCTGGTAAAAGGAGCCACAAACGAGAACTTCAAAGAAATGCTCCAAACGGAGCTGGACCCGGAGTTGAGCGAAAAGCATGCGGAATTTCTCAAGATAGTCGAGGACGCAATCGAGGGCGAGATCTCCGAGGAGGAGCGGGAGGCAAAGACGCATAATCTGGCTAAACTTATGATGGGTGCGGCAGAGATTTCAAATGCGGAATACTTCGTCCATAACGTCCTGGATCGAAATAAGATCAAGATTGGAGAAGAAGTGGGCGATCGCCTGGACGACCCCATCATCCGCATCTTCTATGATCCAGAGGACGATGAGGAGGATCACAGGTTCGCCAGGATCACCACGACTTTGACATTTAATCCTAAGGCGGAGGTATTCATCGATGAGTTCTCAGCCACCCTGGTGGATGAACTGGATGAGGAGTTCGGAGAGGAATACGCTGAGGAACTCTTCAAGATCACTTATTTGTCGGAGATTATCTCCCTCCTCATGAAATCCTCTTCGGGCAAGATGGGTGCCGAGACTTTCTACGAAAGGTGCGCCCTCCAGATAGAAGACGATGGAAACATACTGAAGGTAGATGGCAAAAGAGCCGGACAGGAGATCGCGAGGTCGCTGGAGAAGAATGGCGTAGTAAAGGTTAAGGGCGACAGCATCAAGTGGAAGCGCTGACATGGTGGCGATGTTCCCAGCAGGTTTCGATGCACAGGACCTCAAAGTGCTTAGAGCTTGATCTATCCCCTACTCATAATTTCGTCACACACATCCACAACCAGTTCCCACACCTGTCCAATCTGTCCATGTCGCGAACCCGCGTCTGCCCTACTCCACAGGGAGACCTGCTCCCTAAGGTTCTCCGGTAAATCTTCAGGGCTAAGCAAGTCTTTCCCTAGATCACCCCGGAGTTTCATTAGGTCCCACATTATACGAAGTCCCGAACCCGACAACCATGCCGGGTTTCCATACTCGTCGGTCGTTGCGATCCAGTCCCGACGGGTTGCCCCTTCCAGCCTCAGTACGCGCCACAGCATATTCATGAATCGCATTTCTGACGTTCCTATTTCAAGCGTCACCATCCGCGCTGCGATCTTTTCGGCTTTTTTGGATCGCCACCAGCGTTCGGGCTGCATTTGAGGACCACGGGGCACCCAATCTCATGAATTCAGCATCAGGACGATGCCAGTTCCTTCAGTTTCCGTATACTTTCCATCGCCTCAGCAGACTTCTTCTGTTTTTGGTCCTCTATGGATCTTATAATCTCGTCTACGGGCGTGTTCAGGGCATAGACCTTAGAAGGTCGACCTTTGCCTTCGCCCTTGATATCCCACTCACGAACCCAGTTCTCGCGACGCAATGTGCGCATCGCTATACTGACTTCTGGCTGCCTCAGATCAGACCCTAGCTCGATCTCCCTCGATGTGGACTCACCAGCAACCGCCAGGTAGGTGATGACCTTAGCCACGTTGCGTTGAACACCCAAGCTGTGCAGAAGGTCTACGAACTCGTGGTCATCGTCATCCAGCACTTTAGCTACTCCCTCTCTCATAGTCTTGCTACCCCCTCAGGTATGGATATATGTATATATTTCAATTATAAATAACTATTGTATTCGTGATCCAAAATAGACGCGGGGTAAGTCCGATAGCATTGTTAGCCGGTTTCAAACAACAGCTGATATTAAGGATCATCGAAACACTTTTATTGTAAGCCGCTGTATAAATATGCGATAAGTTGAAGAGTATGACAGGAACTGGGCGTGGTGGGCTAGGATGCCAATAATTACTGATCACATAAGAGCTTTGAAGGACGAGTCACCTCGGGTACGTCAGGTAGCCGCCTCTGCTCTTGGCAACATGGGCGATCCCAGGGCGGTCGATCCGCTCATCGAGGCTCTCAAGGACGAGGACGTGATGGTCCGTCAGGCAGCAGCTTCCGCTCTTGGCCGTATCGGCGATCCTAGAGCAGTAGAGGCTCTCACTGGGGCTCTTAAGGATAAGGGCTGGGGCGTAAGATGGCAAGCTGCCCCCGCTCTTGGAAGCATAGGCAATTGGAGGGCGGTAGAGGCTCTAACTGAGGCTCTCAAAGACGAGGATGTAATGGTTCGACGTCAAGCAGCCCTGGCCCTCGGTAGAATCCCTGATACGAGGACTACTGAGCCATTGACTGATCTGGCTTCAAAAGATGAGGACAGGTGGGTTAGAGAAGCGGCTGCTGAGTCTCTCGGGAGGATCGGCGATCCCCGAGCAGTTGATCATCTCATCGAAGCCCTTAAGGATGACCACTACGGTGTCCGTTGGAGAGCTGCCCAGGCTCTCGGTGAGATAGGTGATCCAAAAGCAGTTGAGCCCCTTACTCATCTGGCTTCGAAGGATGAATCCAAGGCCGTCCGAAAGATCGCTGCTGAGGCACTGAAGAAGCTGAGAGCGAGGTAGCCTCTCTTCTCCCCTTAGTTCGTGCAAACTGATCTACATCTAAAAGTCTAATTTCTCTAATAGGACTAATTTTAAGAACGATAGCTGCCGGCACAAATTAGGAAATTAGGAAAATTAGTTCACATTTCTGCATCCTGAGGATTAGATTCGCGTGTGCTCTGTCGGGTAATCCACTTATAATAAGCAGCCGTGCATAAAAATAGCTGCGTGAGGCTCAACCAGGGTGAACCTCCCTCTTTTCACCAACAGACACAAGTCTCGGCTACATAGGATGAAATATACTACTAATTTTCCTAATTTCCTAATTATGCGTCTATAGCTATCGATAAAGTCAATTAGGAATCGTCTCGCGAATTAGTCAAATTAGGACTTGGTTCTGGACGGATTTAAGAAAATATTTAAATGTTATATGGGGATACAAATATGGGGTTTTGCTATGGTCAGCATAAAAGACGTCCCTGCAGAAGCACGGTGGGAGATTGCAACTAGGTCGGCAAATTTCGCTACCGTGGCACGAGATGCTATGTTGAGGAAAGCCTTCGACAACGACGAAATCATCGACGAGATCGAACAGCGTATTTGGGCTGAAGGTGGGAGGGCTGTAAGAGACATCGCTATCGCTTTGGGATTGCCTTCCGGTAATGCCATTGAGATCGACGAAGCTCTCGGTGTAGTCTCTGCGATCATTTTGGGGCCAGGATTTGATGCGGAGGTTATAGAAGCGTCTGAATCCCGAGTTAATGGAAGGATAATGAACTGTCCCATGCTCAACACACACAGAGAACTGGGACTGCCAACAGCAGGAACGCACCTGCATTGTCAGGCGTTCTGTGAGAACGGCATCCAAGGCATGAACCCACAGTACACCACGAGATACACGAAGAGGATGTGCAGAGGGGACGACTGCTGCGAGTACGCGATTGAGCTTAAGAGATGACGCCACATCTGATATCCCGCACTCAGTATCGTAATTTGGGCGATTCAGAAGATCTGCCATGACCATTCTGGTGGGCTGTAGCGGCTGGTCCTATGACGACTGGGTAGGACGGTTCTACCCAATAGGACTGGCCAAGAAGAAGGGTGAGTGGCTCTCCTATTATGCCCAGTTCTTCAGCACAGTGGAGATCAACAGCACCTATTATCACCCGCCAGGAGATCGGCAAGTCCAATCCTGGATCAAGAAGGTCAAAGACAGAGAAGGTGGATTTGAGTACTCTGTGAAGATGCCGGGTCTTGTTACTCACCAGGCTCTTGTAGAAGGTGACGAGGAGAAAGCTCTTTTCTGGACAACCACCTTTGATAAGACCTGCCTGTCCCCTCTTGCCGATGCAAACCTTCTGGGTGGCGTCCTCTTCCAGCTATCCCCTCATTTCAAACACGAAGGACAAGCTCTGGACCGTCTTTCCATGGTTCTCGGCTCTCTAGCTCAAAAAGAGTACGACCTTGCGGTGGAGTTCAGGCATCGAAGTTGGCTGGACAAAAGCGGCGATGACTTAGATCCTGCAACTTTAGACGTCCTGAAAGAGGGTAACATAGCCAACGTCTTGATCGACGGTCCGGGACATTATCCCTGTAAGACACTGACTGCCGATCACGCTTATGTACGCTTACACGGCAGGAACTATGACATCTGGTATGGGAGAGAAAAAGAGGGCGATCACAGGCTCGATAGATATGACTACCTTTACGACAAGGATCAGCTCGATCGATGGGTGCCTCGGATCAAAGAGGTCGAATCAAAGCCGAGCGAGCAAGCACAGCACTGTCCACTACACAGCGTCCCATTCACGAGAACCCGAGAGCGTCATCAGATTGTCGGGCCTGTTGCTCGCTCTGTCCGCAGCTTTTTGCTGCGTCTAGCACTTGAAGGCTTTCTTTGGAAAATGAAACAATATCGCTAATAGCATTGGGTGATACTATATTCTATATTTTAGAAGGAATTTTTTGGAGCCAATGATTTAATATTTCTGCAAAGAATAAAATTACCAATACACAAAGCTACAACTAAACAAATTGAATAGGTACGATTTTCCGGTAGCCATTCCGCTATTTTCCAGCCGACAGTAGCATATCCAAGGGATAACGCAGTGCCTATTAAGTAAATTTGGAAAATATCTCTAGCTGATGTCTCTCCCACCTTTTCTTGGTTAGGTCCTTCTCCCCAGAAACGTCCAGAAGTTTTGAGAGCGAGCCAAACACCAATAGCTTCAGGCTTGTCCAACATAAGAGCACTGAAGTAAAGTGCCCTTTCTACCCAACCAATTATGGCTGATGAATCGAACGGTGATTTGGGATCTCTCTTTTCGCCAGTTGCGGCAAGCCAAAGTTTGCAGATGGTGATCGAGATAAAAATATGTCCGATCACTATTGCAAAATAAAATCCAATAATTGCTGAAAAAATATTAAAGGTTTCAACTTGATCAAATCTTAGGCTAGCTACATATAATATAAATACCAGAATAAAAAAACCTATTAATGAGCAAGCTACCTTTTGGCTTAAACATGAGACATGTAGATTATTCTTTCGAGCCATGAAATGACCTTAGGTTATCAATACTGCTTTAACCAGTTCCGTATTATAGATTGTGGACGACAAAGTCAGTCGAAGTTGTTAATAATATTTTTTATAATATTAGATATTAACTTTTTTGTGTGGACGAATTGAGTTGACCTAATGCCCGTTTCTTCATTCATATATAAGCCTCTATCCACCTCGACCATGATTGAGGATACTCTTTCATCTTTTCCAAGATACTCTAATGGCACGTAGGTTCCAGCAAAGGGCTTGTCGATGGCTACTTTGATTCCATTAGCTTCACAGAATGATAGTGCTGCCTCTATCAACTCCTTTTGAGTATGGAACGAATCAGTGCCGATACAGATATCTGGTCTGTTGAGGTCTTGATCTAATTCGTATGGCAGCGGCTTTGATGGGAATGAGTGGCAATCAATTATCAGACATCGATCAAACCGGTCTAGTATTCTCTGCACCTCTAACTCCACAGCTCTATGATATGGCCTGTAATATGTGGAAAGCAGCTCTTCCCGTTCTTTTGCAGAAAGATCTCTTCTAAGCACTTGCTGGTATGCCGTTCTTGTATAGATTACCCCCATCCCTTTCGAAGCCATTATCTCCTTCTCGTCGTCTTCAAACCTCTCAGGATCGACTACCAGCCTGCTATAATTGTTCACCAGAGCTAACCCACCCAAGGAGATAACGCTTTCGAAAAGCTCGGGGGTATAGCGGTCGGTCATAAGAAGAAGCTCTTTTTCAAGGTCCCTATCGCTTAATACGATAGAACGGCGTACACCTTCCGGAATGGATGTGGAGCCATGGGGCACGTGGGCTATCACGGGTACTTTTATCTCTCCCTTCGTGATTTCACTAAGTGGGTCCGTATGATGCATTGCCGACGTTCCTTTCGGGCTTTCGGTACTTCAACGCTGTTCCAGGATAAATCAGTTCACCAGTTCGGATGCTCTTTCTCCTGATCAACGGCGATCGAAGTCACTTTCCATCTGGACTCTTAACGTCAACATACACCGATCGTCATATAAATTGTAAGTATTATATACAATATTCGAAACATACGAAATTCCTCCTTGAATTGAGATCGCCTTAAAGTTCAGGTTTGCACCTGCAGCAACTTGGCATCTCACAATAGGACTACACGTAATTTTCGTGTTGGCGTGGGTATAAAGCACGAAAACAACGTACACAAAATACACAACCGTCACTAGATGCTGATTTCATAGTGTATGTTGGTGCATGTTGTTAAGAATGCATATACGTTTCCGATCTCGACTTATATGCAGAAGACTACTATGATCCTAACATACACTTAAATACATCGGAAAGTCACAATGTACACTTGGATATCGATATGCAGTGATGGTTGTGTATGTAGTGTACGTTGTTTTCGTACTTTATACATGAACATAAGAAAAAATATCCACGAAGCCTCTGATGCTAGTCACATTGATCTTGTCATTAGCTATGGTCGTCATGATCGGTCAGTTTTAGATCGACGTTGGCAGGCTTGGGACATATGCCCCTGAAATCACACTTTGCACAGTTGTCGGCAAATCCCACGGTGCCCTTTCTGATATTGCGTCCTGCCTCAATGACCCTCTTTTCTAGGTCTATCAGGAGATCTAATCGTATGGCCCTCCTATCTTCGACTCCGCTATCAAGGTTGATGATCTCAATAAAGTCTGCCATCTTGCCAGTGGTGTACTTATATCCTAAAGCATAGAGAAGTAGCTGGTCTTGAGATATTTCCTCCTCTTGTGCATCCTCATTAGTTTTGAAGTCGACAATAACGATCTCACCTGTATCGTTTTTCCTCACTAAGTCGATGCGTCCCAAGACCAATATCTCATCGGAGAACTTGATCTCAACATCCATCTCTACATATTCCACGTCCTTTAAATCTTTTTTTGCCTCTATATACATGCCGAGCATCTTCTTCGCTTTGGCTCCCATATCCCTCCTGAGGTTCTCGTCGTAAGCATAAGGGAAATGCAAGTGAGTTTCCGAGAGGTCTTGAACCATATCCTCAGTTATAGTTTCTTGATCCTTGATGCTCCGGTGCACCTCAGCAAGGGCACTGTGGATAGACTTACCATAGCCGAGCCGTTCATTGAAGCCGACATTAAATCCATGGATATTTCTCATCTTAAATCCGTAGGGACATTGAAAGTAATATTTGAGGTCACTAAACGAGATAGTGGTAATATCGATTGAGCTATCGGCTTTCTGGGGTTCCATTCGACAAGTTATCGGTATCCCTGGATCATAATCTCGGTAAAGA
>LGFT01000070.1 GCA_001509375.1 Methanothrix harundinacea
ATTACCTATCTTAGCCTTCACGTAAACATAGATCAAGCGGCAAAGAAAGTCTCTCCTAATCAACAACAGAAGGCTTAATAAAGTGCGGGGAACGGGATTTTCGCACGTATTTACTAGTAGATATCCGCCTCGATATTGGCTATTCCCAACGCGGTGCTTATCATTCAGCCTTTTCCATCTCACCTCGCTGGGGCGGAGACGTGCCTTTCGCGATATAGTTTTCGAAAACTATTTTAGATACTCTGGCGTGATTGTCATCAGAGCTTACTGGGCGCAAGGCGTCCAAGGGACGAATATTGCAGAAGATAGTAGTGAAGCGAAAAAGAATTACAAGTCGAGATGTGCGATATATTTCTGAGAGTGACGATTGTCTTCGAGATATTTAATGGAGGTTTTACCGGCGATGGCTGAAAGAGTCAAATTTTGGATCCAGGAACTCAAAGATCCGAGTTCTGACGGTGTAATATGGTCTATTGGGGTCATGAACGATCCAAAAGAGATCGAGATCCTCGTCGAGGCCCTGACAGATGAGGACCCGTCAGTTCGAGCAGCAGTCGCCTGGGCCCTTGGAGAAACCAGATCTCCCTGTGCCGTCGATCACCTCATAGAAGCTTTAAAGGACGAAAATGAGAGGGTTCGGAAGTGCGCTGCCTGGGGTCTGGCTTATACGTGCGATACAAGAGCCGCAGGCCCCCTCATCAGGGCTCTGGACGACGAGAGCTGGCAGGTCAGGTTCGCAGCCGCAGAATCCCTCGGAAAGATAAGAGAAGCTGGGGTGGTCGACCATCTTATAAAGACTCTGAAAGATGAAGACCAGACAGTTCGGATGGGGGCCACCTGGTCTCTGGGCGAGATCGGGGATCCCAAGGCGGTAGACTCGCTAGTCCAGCTTTTAAATGATGGTTACTCAGGATGCCGAATTGTTGCTGCCGAAGCTCTTGAAAAATTGGGGTGGCACGAATCTAGACGGTCAAGGGCAGCAAAATTCCTCAAGAAGATAAGGTGATGATTTGTAAGTTCTGTTGAGGTTGATGTCCATGTCCAATAATCTGATCGATTCTGCTATTAGGATCGCGTTGGTAATTACCGCAACTCTGGGGGTAGGGTCAGCGATCGTGATCCCAGTCGGCCCTGGGGAGAGCATCCAGTCGGCGATAGACGCCTCAAACGAGGGAGACACCATCCTAGTCAAAAGCGGAGTTTATCACGAGAACCTGAACATCGACAAGCGGCTCACCCTCAAAGGCGAGGATACAGACGGAATGCCGGAGATAGACGCGGGCGGGGACGGAGACGGGATCACGTCAAACGCTGATGAGGTCACGGTCCGAGGTTTCGTGGTGACAAACGCGAGGACCGGGATCTATGTAGCTTCCAGGAACAACACGATCGTCGAGAACGAGGTGCGCGACAGCTGGACCGGTATCTACCTCCTATCTTCTGCTGGGAACATATTGAAGGAGAACGAGGTGCGCGACAGCTGGCGCGGCATTTACCTCAAAAATTCTGAAAATAACGCCCTCTATGACAACCGCATCGTGGGTAACCGGTGGTCTGCCATTGTCCTTGAATCTTCTGAGGGAAATTTCGTCTCTGAAAACCTGATCCATGATAATTATCGTGGCTTTGAGCTCATAAATTCCGACGAAAATATGTTCAAAGATAACGAGATGCAGAACAACAAGTATAACGACGAGCCCATCTCGAATGGTCCGGAGATGGATCTCATAGATATAATGGGAGGACCGTCCGCTGAACCCCTCGAGCCGCCGTCCGATGAGGAGAGCAGGACCGAGCTGGTTTCGGAGACTGAGGGAGCGATGGCGATTGGTGGCGAGACCGAAAACGGGACCGAAGACGGCATCGCCATAAATGAACCGCGTTGGGAGGTCAGCGACGAGGATATGGTTATTGGATCGATTAACGCGACCATAACCGCCAAATCACGCAACGGGACCGATCCTGCAGAACCGATGACCGAAGAGGTTCAGGTGGTGGAGGGTTCGGAGATAGAATATCTAACACTTGATCGCGAAGAGGTGCCGTTTGAACCGATAGATGGCGAAAAAACCAATGAGACCATCTATGAAGAGGATTTTGTAGATGTCGAATACGAAGGGACTGGACAATTCAACGCCTCCGGCAAGGATCTACTGTTGCCTCAAAACTCTTCTCAAAATGCTATCGAACCCGTAGCCGTCGATGAAGGGCTCTCTTCTGGAGAAGAATCGGGGGTTCTCGCCGAAGATTCCGTCAGCGAACCCGTCTTGGTTGCTAGAGTCGAAGATCTGTTGGAACGGGATGGTATCGGGACGGAACAGATCGATGAGCGACCCAGCGACACGCCAGAAGAGACGGCTTTGGCTGTTGAAGCAGATGCCTCTCTCGAAGAGACGGTCGCTGAAGCTGCTATAAATGATACATCTGATGAGGGCTTCGTATATACTGAGGACTCATCTATGTCGAAGAGCAACTCCGGTGGTTGGAAGATTTATGAGTACCTCAAGTCTCTCGGTGAGACGACCAGCGACAAAGAGATTGCCGCTCCTCTTGAAGAGTTGAAGGAGATGAACATCTCAGAGATGGCGGACATGGAGCTTGAACGGCTGGATCTAGGAACGATTGCTTTCTACTCGCCGAAGGAGATGACCGTCGGCGTCTCTCAGAAGGTTGAGGCTGCCGTCGCAAAGGATGTCCAAAGAGAGCTGGCTGAAGGTATCAGAGGGCACGGTGTGTCCGAGACCGAGGTTGCCCAAATTAAAGCATCAATAATCGCCGACTTGGAAGGCGATAACTTCCTGATCCTGCCTCTCGACGACGATGAGAATTCTGAGGTGACGGAAGGGATATCGCAGTGGGCGTGGGACGTCACACCTCTCAAGAGCGGATTGTGGGATTTAACGCTAAAAGTTGCCGTGGTGGTGGAGACCTCCGACGGCGCCGAAATTCGGAAAGACTATCCAATCCAAGAAAGGCGGATCGGGGTGGACCTATCCCTCAGGCATATCGTTCTGTACTTGATCGATCGCGTCGGTGGCTTCACCACCTATCTGAGAACGGTCCCAATCAGCAGTTTCGAGTAGATCGGATCCCCCTTTTTAGATCCTACTTTCAAGGATCTTTTTTGAGCCTGGTGAGGTCGAAAGATGTCGATAATTTTAAATTCATGAAACTTTTCTTCCAGCAACCCAGCAAAATTACTTGAGCCCACAGTCGATACGGTCTCAGAAGGATTGAATGCGATATACATCACACTCACGATAGACCGGCCAATATAAATAGAATAATGTCTTTAAAAACTGTGCAAACCTTAAGGTTTAGTTCTTATTAACAAATCGCGCCAGGTGGGAGACTTTGAGAAACGAATGTGAACACGTCAGCTGTGGCAGTAAAGAGAAGGTGTGGATGCCTCATTACTATCAGGGGCGCGAATGCGGGCTGAAGCCCCACCCCTATTGCACCGAATGCGGCCTAGTAAAGAACCTATCATCTGAGAAACCCCGGAACACCGGGTTTTACATCAATATTATCACCTCTTTGAAGGACGATTTCAAGATGGCCCAGGCCCAGATCCGGCTGATGGCTCTTGATATGGATAAATACGAACTTGAAGACCGTTACGGGATGGATCGGCACCAACAAGAGGAGCTTTTCATAAATATTGTTCAAAAATATGCCAACGTCCCTGATTGGGCGATTCGGAGGTTTTTCTAGTTATAAAGTCCGCCTCCGAGCTGATTTGATGACGATGATAGGAGGCCCGGCGGGCGAGGTCGAGGAGCTATTAGATATATGTTAATGCTTATATTTAGATCCAGATTTTTTGGGAGGAAGTAGGAGATGTGCGGAATATTCGGATATGTAGGGTCCGAGAAAGCATCACCTATACTGTGTCGGGGGCTCAAGAACCTCGAGTACAGGGGGTACGATTCTGTGGGGATCGTGACGGGATCGAGCCAGCTAGAGATAAGGAAGGATGTAGGAAGGATAGACGATCTGAAGACGAGGCTGAGCCTCGAAGAGTTGGGCGGCAATCTGGGGATAGGTCATACCAGGTGGGCGACTCACGGGCGAGTAACCGCCAAGAACTCTCATCCCCACACCGACTGCAAAAATAAGGTGGCCATAATTCATAACGGTATCATCGAGAACTATTTAGAGCTCAAAACAAAGCTGGTCGAAAGGGGGCATCGGTTCTCAAGCGACACCGATTCTGAGGTGATAGCCCATCTGATCGAGGAATGGCTATCAAAAAGCGGCCCCTTGCCAGGAACGGCGTCGTCGGTGAACGGGTCTTCGTTTGAGGACGCCTGCACCAAGGCCTTCAAGCAGCTTCGGGGAAGTTATGCGGTCCTGGCCATCTGCGAGGGCGAGGAGAAGATCGTCGCCGTCCGGAAGGACTCGCCCCTGGTGGTGGGGATCTCTGAGATCGGGACGTTCTTCGCCTCCGACGTCGCTCCGATCATGGACTGGACCAAGGATGTCGTCTACCTCGAGAACAACGATTTCGTGGTGGCTGAGAAGGGGGATATCAGGTTCTATAACCTCGACTCTGGAGAGGTGAAGCGGCCTGTGAGCACCGTTGAATGGGATCTCGAGGAGGCGAAGAAGGGGAACTTCGAGCATTTCATGCTCAAAGAGATCTCCGAGCAGGCCGAGACGATACAGAGGGCGTGCGTTCAGGATATGGCAGTCGTCGACAGGATCGCTGGGATGATCAGGTCTGGATATGGTGTATTCTTCATCGCCTGTGGGTCGAGCTATCATGCATGTTTGACGGGCAGCTACCTATTCTCGAAGGTGGCGAACCTGCACGTGAACGTGGTTTTGGCTTCTGAGTTTGAGAATTACGAGCACTTCCTCACCAAAAAGACCCTCGTATTCGCCGTCTCTCAGTCAGGTGAGACCGCTGACGTCCTCGAAGCCGTTCGGGCCGCAAAGAGGCGGGGCAGCAGGATCGTCTCCATAACAAACGTCATGGGTTCGTCCCTATCGCGGGAGGGGGACGAGCTTCTGCTCATGAACTCGGGGCCTGAGATATGCGTCTTATCCACCAAGACCTACACGTCTCAGGTGGTTATGATGGCGCTTTTGGCTTGCGCCCTCAATGGTGATCATGAGTCATGCCTTCAGAAGGTCAAGGACCTTTACTTGGACATCTACAACTTGACATCAAGGTCGATGAGGGATCGGTTGAAGGCTCTCGCTGGAGATCTCTCGTCCCAGGATCACATCTACATGATAGGTAGGGGACTGCAGTACACCACGGCTCTCGAGGCTGCCCTCAAGGTGAAGGAGGTGTCGTACATCCACACCGAGGCCTTTGCCGGCGGCGAGCTGAAGCACGGGCCACTGGCTTTGATTGAGGAGGGGACGCCGGTATTCGTTTTCGTGTCCAAGGAGAATGGGGATAGGATCGTATCCAACGCCCAGGAGGTAAAGGCGAGGGGCGGGTTTGTGATCGGCGTTTCCGATTGGGACAATCCCGTATTCGACCGCTGGATCAAGGTTCCCGACTGCGAGGATCTGAACCCGGTGATCCAGGCGATACCGATGCAGGTTCTGGCTTACGAGCTGGCGGTTCAGAAGAACCTCGATCCCGACAAGCCCCGGAATCTGGCGAAGAGCGTGACTGTGCTCTGAGTCGTTCGGACTCTATTTTGTAGGCGCCACTTGCGAGGTGTGCGCCCGATCCCTTCGGGATCGGGTTGTATGCGGGGATCGCGGTGGAGGAGGTCGCCCCGGGTTCTTGAAGATGGGCAGGAGAGGGGGCGAGAGAAGACCGGACTGTTCGTTGTAGCAGGGCTCGACGCGCTGCAAGCTAGCCGATTGGACAAGGGTACTAGATCAGCACTTCAGTTTCACGAAAATTTCAGCAGGATGCCCCCGACTTCAGTCGGGGGAGGAATGCGCACCTACTCCCGCTTCTCCTTGGCACCGAAATGTTCATCTCCATGCATCTTCGTGATGGTTATCCGATTCATCCTCAAGGGCCAAGAACGCTCCAGTATCGATGAAGATGCCTTTGGACATTATCCCTCATTATCGCATTCATAGAGATACTTATCGTGGGCTTCCGCCAGGTCCCCTAAGCCCGAACGACCGGCTTTTCCTATTTGAAAGAAAGGATCCTTCATATACGCTTTTTTCTGCTCGAGGTAAGCTTGTATGGCCTCCGTCAGGGTCTCTTCGAGCTTTGTTCCTCGAGATCTCGCCAGCTGTTCAAATTCCTGGTAAGTGGCTTTATCAATCTCCACCGTAACGCTCTCACCCATGCTACACCACTCCCATTTTATAACACCATTTTTGCCTTCCTCAGCTCATCTTCGATAGCAGTCCGCCCTCTGAGCAGTCCCCACCATTCAAAGCAATCTTGAGCATCACCGAGCTCACCATCTTCAAATGCCCTCAGAAACTCGTTCGAATCCATCCCGTATTTTCTCTCAAAATCTTTGATCTCGGCATCTGTTAGCCTTTTTTTCATCTCCAGGAGTCCGATCTCCCTCTGCAAGGACCTGCGAATTATAGGATCGACCTCTTCAGATGCGATTACGCTCATCAAGATACTAAGGGGCGCCGATTCGATATAAGAGTTCTGGAACGTTCTGTTCAACTTATCGGAGAGAAGAACGGCTGGCATGGGCGCTCTTCGTCAGGTCCCGAGAAGTGCTGGCCCCCTCATCGCAAGCTGTGGTGCATGCTATTCGTTCGGCCCTCGCCCATCGAGGATCTCTCTCGCTTCGGCCAGATACTCCTCGTGCACCTCAATGCTCCTTTGCAGAAGCTTAATCGCCACGTCCAGGCTCTCTCCCAGCTCCTCGTGCCATTCTCCTCTCACGATCTTGAAGTAAGGAAACTCGCCCGTGGCCTCTGCCCAGCTGACCTCTAATTTGCGGACCTGGATCAAGCGGTCCCGTATCATGAGAGCCCTCACAAACTCTTCGAGAGCTTCCTCTTCTCCTTCGGCGACGATGGCGACGTCGTAGGGCTCCCGGTTCTCGACGGTGCCGGAGAGCTCGAGGTCCTGGGCGATCTTTTCGACCAGGTCCCGGAAGCCGACCTTTTGGACGCGTCCGGAGGCGATGATCTCGACTCGCTTCATGTCCATCTCCCGTAACGCTCGCCTTCCATGTCAGGATGTCGGTCGGAGCTCTTCCACCTTTTTCAGCCCCTTCTGATAGCAGATCGGCTCTGATCTGTTCCGGATAAAATAGAACTTCTATGGGCTTCGCCTTCGACTTTAGATCATAATCGCCTTGCCGCGTTCGATCCGCTGGAGGGCGAGGAGGCCATCGCTGATGATCTGGATCATGAGCGACTGGGAATAGTCCGTCGTGGAGACGATCCTGCCGTCGTAGTCTTCGATTGCAACATCGGATACCCTGGCGTCTTTTGGCCTCTTCGAGGCGACCAGCTCTCGCAGCGCTGCGATCTGGTCGTCGTCCCCCTCCGCCATGACGGATACCACCTCCAACCCTCCATCGATTCTGTTGTAGGCGGCAAACCTCTCGATCCCCAGCTCCAGGGCGAGGTCGAGGAGGAAGACCCGATAGCCGACGTCGTGGACCTTTTCTCCATTAATCCTGGCTTTGAGTTTCATCTCATCCAGAAGAGGGGTTGTCCGTCGATTTATAAATTCTGGTGATGGATCGGGGGCGCCGGCCGTGAGCGGGGTGGGGGCGGCTGCGCCCAGCAATCCCGCCACCGGGCGCGGTCGGAGCCCACCGGCCGCCCCGCCCTCGACGCGTCTTTTTGAGGCGAATCGGACCTATCGTTGAAGGTCTGGCCTCGTCAGGCACCATCTACTTTAACCGTCATCCTCCCGAAGCAGGTTGACTAGCACCGGTTCTGCCGTCGTTATCTTCAAGATAATGGAGAGCTATACTGCAAAAGAGAGCCACCGTAGAGGGAGACCGTAGCAGGATGACATATACACTTATCATATTGCCGAGGGCCCAAAAATACCTGGATGAGCTTGGCGAAGATGATATAAAGAAGATCGGATCGGGAATCGAGGAGTTGAAGAAGAATCCTTATCGATCAAGGCCCCTTGTCGATATCAAGAAGCTGAGAGGTTTTCGGTCTCCTCCAATGTACCGGCTCCGAGTGGGGAGGCATAGGCTGCGGTATTTCGGCATAGGCTGCGGTATTATTTCGTTGAGGAGGCCGAAAGAACGATATACGTAACCAATGCATTCTCCAGGTCTGGCGACACCGATTACCGATGAATGGATGTCGCCGATGAACGTATATATCAAATCGACTTAAATAAGAATGATAAGAACGGTGGTTATGAAAATGGGTGCCGTCGAGGTTAAGAAGGTTCAGGGCGAAGTTGATCGGAGTGAGGCGGCCTGCGTGGATGAGGAATACGAATATCTTCTCAAAAACAAGGATCAGGGCATCACCTTTGAAGAGTATTGCCGTCGAATTTGGAATGCGAGCGAGAATGCCTGTCAGCGCGCCTGAGGCCCGCCCACCCGGCGGCGCCCTACGAGGAGCCGGCCCGACCGCGCCGCCCTCGACGTCCGCCTCCGCCGGATAGAGGCGGGACCGCGGCGAGAGTGTTGTCGGCCCTGGGGGAGAAGGGCAGCCTCTGACCGCTTCAACGCCCCCCCCCACCTTCGACTCCGCCCGAAGGATCGGAGGGCACCTCCGGCACCGTGGACGGATCCTGCTGTGGACGGATCCCGCCGGGAGGGGGGCGGGGGCGGAGCCGACGGATATCCCGAGGGCTATTTTCTTCTGATCTGGATCAATGCGGGGCTTGGTCTTCTTTCGATTGGTGGGTCCCGGACTGTTGTTGGTGGTGGCGGGGGCCCTCTGACGCTGGCCGAGCTTTCGCCCGGCGACCAACCCTTCCTCCGTGACTGCGGCCCGGGATCGAAACCGATCTCATGGGGGCGCTCACGATTTCCCCCCCCTGGGCTCCCGGCTTGCCCATGGATACCCCTCTGCCCGCGGGGATGGCGCCGACTCCGACCGTCGAGCTCAAGCTAAGCATTGCCCTTAATATCTGCGATGGCGGCCTTGATCTCTGCGATCTCTCCTTCGATCTTCGTAAATCGCTTCTCCATATGGTCCTGAAAGTCAGATCTCATTCCGCGGATCTCTCCGATCGTTTCGTCCTGTCTCTCGATCATTGTGTCCTGCTTCTCCAACATCTTCTTTCCTATGGCTAGGTTCTCCTTGCTGACTGCCAGGTTCTCCTTGCCAAGGGCCAGGTTCTCCCTACCAAGCGCCAGGTTCTCCTCGCCGATCTCTATGCTTCTGTAGAGCAGTCCTACCGCCACGTCGAATCTCTCGCCCAGCTCCTCCTGCCAGTCTCCCCTCAGGATCTTGAAGTAGGGGAACTCGCCTGTGGCCTCTGACCAGCTGACCTCTAATTCCCGTACATGGATCGGACCCCTCTTTATTTTGAGCGCCTCGATGAACTCCTTCAGGCCGTCTTCCTCTCCCTCGGCCACGATCCTGACGTCGTATGGCTCCCGGTTCTCGACGGTGCCAGAGAGGCCCAGGTCCCGGCCGATCTTCTGGACCACGTCCCGAAATCCGACCTTCTGGACGTCTCCAGAGGCGATGATATCGACTCGTTTCATATACATCTCATTTTTATGCGCTCCTCGCATGTCAGGATGTCGGTCGGAGGGGTTTGCATCTTCAACTGATCTCGATCAAGATGATCCCCGCCATCACCCCTTGATGAGTCGCCGCGCCAAGATAGCACCGACTCCGACCGCCGAGCTTCGGGATCGGGCGCATTTGTGCCTCGGCCTCGAGGAAGAGGGGGGCTCCGCCTTCCTTCGCCGCCGCCTTCTGGGGAGCCCACCGGCCTTTCCGCCCTCGACGTCCGCCTCGACCGGATGGAGGCGGGACCGCGGCGAGGGTGTTGTCGGCCCTGGGGGAGAAGGGCAGCCTCTGACCGCTTCAACGCCCCCCCCCACCTTCGACTCCGCCCGGAGGATCGGCGGGCACCTCCGGCACCGTGGACGGCTCCTGCTGTGGACGGACCCCGCCCTGGACGGATCCCGCCGGGAGGGGGGCGGGGAGTGCTGGGGGCGCCGGGCGCGGTCGGAGCCCACCGGCCCTTCCGCCCTCGACGACCGCCTCGGCCGGATGGAGGCGGACCGCGGCGAGGGTGTTGTCGGCCCTGGGGGAGAAGGGGATCCTCTGAGGGCCGGGGCATAGGCTCTTTTTTATAATCGATCTCGACCGGCGGCCTCTGCTCCCCGCCTTTCGACCTCGGGATGGCAGAACCAATAGACTCCGCCGCTCTTTCCGCAAAAGAGGGCCGTCCCCTCCTCAGCCGCCACCTTCCGGGGGCCGGTCCGGCCGCCTCCCGCTCCCTGGCCCTCTCTCCTTCTCCCCTCTCCCCACCCGACGCTAGAAGATACCTCCCCCCCTTCTCCTGCCGGGGACGAGAAGACTTATATCAAAATACGCTACTTTGCTCAGCTGATGGAAGGTTATTTGATCTGGGTTTCCGGAGATGTCCAAAAATATGAATACAGAATCCGGGTTGTCACGATGGCAAGGGCCTTGGGGATCAAAGGGATGGTCCAGACCCTTCCCGACGGAAGGGTGAAGGTCATGGCCGAGGGCGAAGAGGCCGACCTGGAGAGGTTCGCCGAAGCCCTGAAGATGGAAAACAGCTTCTTTTGGGTATCGTGCGTTGAGATAAAGCGCTTTAATCCACATGGAGATTTCAATGACTTCTATCTGGCCTTAACTGAAAGGGATTACGAATTTTGGCTGGATGAATGGATAAAATATCTCGAAGAGCTGCTGGACGTCACCAAAGAGGGGTTTGAGCGGGTAGTAAGAGGTACCGATAGAAACCCCCCCCTTTAGGGAGGGGAGCATTCACCAATGATGGACAAAAATAACCGGATTCAAGACCAGATGCTCGACAGGCAGGACGAGACGACGGGAGAGGTCCGGGGGCTGCGGTCCGACCTGAAAGAGAGCCTCGACGTCCGCCTCGACCGGATGGAGGCGGACCTGGGCGAGAGTGTTGTTGGCTCTGGGGGAGAAGGGCAGCCTCTGACCGCTTAAAGGCCTCACCTTCGATCCCACTCGAAGGGTCGGCGGGCCCCTCCGGCGCCGTGGACGGATCCTGCCGTGGACGGATCCCGCCGGGAGGGGGGCGGGGGCGGAGCCGACGGATATCCCGAGGGCTTTTTTCTTCTGATCTGGATCGTCCTGGGGCGTGGGCTTTTTCGATTGGTCGGATCCAGGACTTCTGGATGGGGCCGGCGATGGTGGCGGGGAGAGCTGGGGGCGTCGGGCGCTTCTGGGGGGGGGGCGGCTTACCGAAAGAGGGTCGCGCCTGCGGACGGCTGGTGGTGGTGGGGGCCCTCTGATGCTCGACTGAGCTTTCGCCCGGCGATTGAGCCGTCCTTAGTGACTGCAGCCCCGGATCGGAAGGCATTCTTATGGAGGCTCTCGATATCGCCCCCTGGGCCCCGCGTCTTGCCCACGTTCTTGCCCACGGATACCCTCTGCCTGCCGGGATGGCGCCGGTGCCGACGGCCGAGCCTCCCGATCGGGCGCCTTCTCCGCCGCCGCCCTCTGGGGGATACGGAGCCCGGGCGGCCGCCTGGAAGAGGAGACCGATCTTCTGGACCACGTCCCGAAACCCGACATTCTGGACGTCTCCAGTGGCGATGATCTCGACTCGCTTCATGTCCATCTCCTGTAACGCTCTGCTCGCATCTCAAGATGCCGGTCGGAAGGCTTTCATCTTATCGCGGCCAAGGCAGGAAGGGATGATCAGCTTTATCAGGTAATAGCTCCATTTCTCTGTTGAGGTGACGCGGGTTGGTTGAATATCTGGTCTCTTTGAAGATTGAAAAGTTGGAAGAGGGCATGTATCTTGCGACCAGCGACGATCTGCAGGGACTGGTGGCCCAGGGACGGACGATATCCGATACCGTCGAGATAGCTCAGGACGTGGCTCGAAATCTCATCGAATCGATCTTTGCGCACGGAGATCCTCTGCCCGATGGGATAGCTCCAGCGACAAAGCCCGTCCAGAATCTCGAGATACCTGTAACAGTGTCGGTATGACCAAGCTTCCAGTATTGACCGCCGCTCAGGTGATCCCACAGGCTCGGCAGCATTGCGAACGCGATGGTTCCTATGAAGACTATTATGTTCATCCAACATGCGTCGGATCGTCTGAAAGAGAGGGGCATATCGCCAGAGGCTGTCGAAGAGACGATCGGAAATCCGGACTATCTCGATTTTGGGGACGAAAAGCGCAGAGTCGCCCAGAAGCTGATGGGGGGAAAGTTGTTAAGGGTTATATATGAAGATGAGGAAGATGCCATTGTTGTAATAAGCGCATATAGCACCTCAAAAATTCAGAAATATTTGGGATGATCTTGATGAAGATTTCGTATGATCCAAAATATGATGTTCTATATCTCAACTTCTCGGAGAACAAAATAGTTGATACCATCGAGGTGGATCGTGGCGTCTTGATCGATCATGGCGAGGAGGGCGAGATGGTAGGAATCGAGATAATCAACGCCTCAAAGCTGATAAGATCGAAGCCTCTTCAAGAGATCGTTATCAAAATAGAGGAAGAGGCGGAGGCTTGAAGGCGTTCCAAGGATATTTGCGCCCGATCCCGTCGATCGGAGGCCCTCTGATTGATGCAACAAATAATAACGGTGGTTATGAAAATGGGTGCCGTCGAGGTTGAGAAGGTTCAGGGTGAAGTTGATCGGAGTGAGGCGGCCTGCGTGGATGAGGAATACGAATATCTTCTCAAAAACAAGGATCAGGGCATCACCTTTGAAGAGTATTGCCGTCGAATCGAGCCTCGCGCCACTTCCTGATCTCCGAGACGCTATCCCACCCTGCTGTGGCCTTGTGACCTCTCCTGATCGCATCCTGCCTCTCCATAGCAGATCTTTTTTTATCCGTCTCCCGCAACCTCGCTCCAGACAAATAGCTGATGCGTCTCTCGATCAAGGCCATATGGTCATAATCGCTTTGTTCCGTATTCACAGAAAGACCGCCTACTTTTATGGAATCTCCTTTTCCGCCGGAACGGATACAACCTGCTATCCACCATTTATTTTGCCCTCTCGATCCTCAGCTCCAGGGAGAGGTCGTGGAGGAGGACCCGATATCCGCCGTCTTGGACCTTATCTCTCTTAATCCTGGCTTCGCGGCTATTCGGGAGTGTCGGGCGCGGTAGAGCCCATCGGGCTTTCCGCCCTCGACGTCCGCCTCGACCGGATGCAGGCGGGACCGCGGCGAGGGTGAAGTCGGCCCTGGGGGAGAAGGGGATCCTCGGAGGGCCTGGGGCATAGGCTCTTTTTTATAATCGATCTCTACCGGCGGCCTCTGCTCACCGCCTTTCGAC
>LGFT01000117.1 GCA_001509375.1 Methanothrix harundinacea
CGTCATTTGCAGAAACTACGAGGCTTGTATCCTGGCCCATTGAAGATATGTTAACGTACCTAAAGTATAAAATCCTCACCCAACCCGAATCAGCACATTTTTCAAGTTCACCGCGGTTTTTGAAGAAGTCTAGCTGATCGAAAACCGCTATCTTCAAGGGAGGGAGAAAGGGCCCGTCTCCCAGATATTCTGCTGGCGGTGCCCGGAATCTGTTGGGTGTAGCGCCGCCCTCCCTTCGGTCGGGCGGTTTTGCGGGGACCAAAGCCGAGAAAGCTTGTTAGCGTCGGACTGGCGGCGAATCATGCCCTGCAGCTCTGCCATCGGAGAGGTAGTCTTTTCCAAAATCCCTCTCGCAGTCCCTTTGTTTATATACCTCCCATCGTCCCATCTCAGGAACGAAAAGAGTCGTCAAAAGGCTCAAGACTCACATGAAGATTGATAAATGATGACTGCGCGATATGCATAGGTCGGAAGAGAGGGGAGAAGAGTGACGAGATTGCTGCTGCTTTTGATGGTCACGACTTTGGCATATCTTTCAGCGGGCGGGTTGGCGCAGGATGGGGGGAACGAGACGGGCGACGAAGGCTTCATCATCAACGGGGACGAAGACGTGGCAGAAGTCAAGGTTTCAGCCACCGATGCCGAAGGGCTGGTCATCGACGTTCTGATCCGGGGGCTGAAGGTGGAAGAGTGGGAAGAGGGGGGCGAAGCCTTTCAGATCCTCACCATCGTAGCCGTCCCCCAGGGGGCATCAGTCCGGGCCGAAGTCCTCGATGCGTCTTACTCGACGTACTCGGGGTACCGGGTTTTCCCGTACCAGCCGCCGGAGGTTGACGGGGAGGATCAAGCCTTCGTGATCGATGAGGAGTTCTACTCTCAGGACATATTTTATCCTGAAGAGATCTTGGAGGTGGGAGGATCTGGGACCTGGCGCGATCTCGAGGTGGTGGAGGTCCAGGTGAACCCCGTGCTCTTCAACCCCGCCCGGGGAGAGCTTCGGGTCTACGATCGCGTGAGGGTGAGGATCGACTACGGAGGCGGGACTCTTGCGGAGGAGACGGCCGAGCCGAAGTTCGCCAGGATGTACGAGGACGTGATCCTGAACTACGAGTCGATCGGCCTGAAGATCCGGGAGGCAGAGGCGCGCGAAAGGGAGCTTCCCCTTCCCGGAGACGTGGGGATCGACGCGCCGGGACAGACCACCGACCTCGTGAAGTACCTGTCCATCAGGCACGACGGTCACGCCTCCTATGATAGCATAAAGCCCCTCCTCGATCTGCGTGCCGAAAAGGGGATTCCCGTCGTCTCTTACAGCTTCTCGTCCTCGAGCAATCCGTCGGCATCTGATGTCAAAGACGTCATCGCTGGCGTTTACGCGTCTCATCCCGAGCTTGAATATGTTCTCCTGGTGGGGGATATAGACCATCTTCCCTGGTATGCCAATTGGCCAGGGGATTACTGGTACGGCTGCGTTGCAGGATCCGACCTCTACCCCGAGCTGGCGGTGGGACGGATATCCGCAAACGACGACTCCGAGGTCAGCCAGCAGGTGAATAAGATCCTCGAGTACGAGAAGAATCCCCCTGCCGGGGACTGGTTCAGGAGAGTTCTCCTCATCGCCCACGCCCAAGAGGCTCCGGGGAAGTATCAGGGTTGCAAGGAGACGATCAGGGGGACCAATTACGCGTATCCTTTCGCGTTCGAGACGGCTTATGGAGCCCTCTCCTCCAAAGGCGGCGATGAAGCCGCCAACGCCCACGTTAAGGAGGCCATCGATTCTGGGATGGGGATCGTCAACTACAGGGGGCACGGGGATCGCACTTATTGGGGCCCCGACTGGAACTATCTCGGCGAGGAGTACGGAACGGCGGATGCCCATGCCCTGAATAACGGCGGCGCGACCCCCATCTTCTTCAGCATCGCCTGCTACAACGCAGCCCTCGATTATTCGGGCGAGAGCCTTGCGGAGGCGTTCGTCAAGGATGACGGCTCCGCAGTGGCGTTTCTGGGGGCGACGAGGCCTTCCTATACGATCGAGAACCATGACTTCGACAGGTACCTCTTCGACGCCATAGGGAATGAGGATATCCGCGACCTCGGCTGGGTCTTGAACGACGCCAACGTCGAGCTGATCGCCAAGTATGGGGCGGCCTCTTACGCCGCAGAGAACGTCAAGATGTACCTTCTCCTCGGCGATCCCGCCCTGGAGGTGAGGCTCGATGAACC
>LGFT01000071.1 GCA_001509375.1 Methanothrix harundinacea
CTCCTCAGGATCGTTCGATGAGATCCAGCAGATTAACTCCGATTTCGTATCAGCATTGCAGCTCAAAGGAAGCGCATCTAGCGCAGCCGATCCGGGCAGGCACGGCGGCACCCCCATGTCGAGCATAAATTGGGATATGTACATATTCGAACTGCCCGAGATGACGGCCACGGCCGGGCCTCCAACTCTGACCATAACCGGAATCAACCCCAAAGGCGACGAGTTCATCGAAGTCACCAACGGGATGAAGGAGACCGTCAGCCTCCAGAACTGGAGCTTTGAGATTCAGGGCTCTACAGTGATGCTGCCGCAGCATTATCTTCTCTCTGGAAAAGCTGTAAGAATTCACCTGGGAAGCGGCCAGGAGAATGAGACAGATCTCTTCCTGGACTGCGATCTAGAGCTGGACGATACGGCGGGAAGCGTCTCCCAGAGAGATGACGCAGGAGCGAAAGTCGCATTACTGACCTACTGGACAAAGCTGGACGGCTCGATTGCCCAATCGGTCGCCCACTTCGTTACTGCCAAAAGCGATTTGGAGAATCCTGGTGCTGGCGACCAAGAGGAGATGGCGCAGAGAGCTGCGGACGGTGGTCCTTTTGTCGCCGAGAGGGCGGAGATCAGTCCGAAGTCCGTTCATAATAGCCATAGCAAAAGAGATGGTCTACAGGAAGAGACCGTCGACTACTGGATGAACAAGGCCCAGGAGCTTTTCCTAAACGGCTCCGTCGAGGAGGCGATCACTGCTTCTGATGAAGCCCTGCAGATCGAGCCGGAGAACGCCACCATTTGGCAGACTAAAGGCTCATTGTTGGCGCTCATTGGAAAGAAGGATGAAGCTCTTATAGCCCATCAAAATGCCCTGGATATCTTCAACCAGAGCATCGTGGAGAATCCCGAAGATGCAGAAGTCTGGTTGCTCAAAGCCGAAACCCTGCGATTGATGAATCGGCTGGAAGAGGCAGTCATTACTTACGATGTGGCCATCGAGCTGCAAGATCAGAGGGATGCGGACTCCTATATCGCCTGGTCGGCATTGGAAAGCAAGGCCGGGGTATTGATGCAGCTTGGAAGATACAACGAATCCATTGAGGCTTATGACAGGGCAATAGAGCAGATACCCGCCAACAATACTGAGCTGCGAGCCTTCGTTTACTGCACCAAGGGCATGTATCTTAACAATGTCGGCAGGTATGAGGAGGCGGTCGAAGCCTACGATAGAGCCCTAGAGATATCTGACGAGCAGTCTCATATTTACTTGCCCGCCATGCAAAACGAGGGAATGGCCCTATTAGATATGGGCAGCTACGAAGAAGCGATCAAGACCTTTGATGAAGTCATTGAGATCGATTCGGGGTTCGGTGGTTGGTACGGCAAAGGCCAGGCTCTGAAGGCTCTGGGCAGGTACAACGAGTCCATAGCAGCCTTCGACGAATCCCTCGAGCAGTATCCCGACAATCCTCTGATCTGGGTGGATAAAGGTGAAGTGCTGCAGGCTTTGGACCACCATGAAGAGGCCATAAAAGCATATGACGAAGCCATCAAAACCGCCGGATCTTCACCATTTTTCATAGATGAGGGAACATCGGCCAAAGCCTGGCATAATAAAGGCCTCTCTCTGGAGGCTCTGGGTCGAACCTCCGAGTCAGAGGCCGCCTTTGCCATGGCAATGGAGATGGGGTACAAGGCATCCTCCGCGGCCCAGGAGATGGATGCAGACAGCTGGATGGAAACGGGCCAAACGCTTCTGGAAAATGGAGCTTTTGAGGAGGCAGATATCGCCTTCGATAAAGCTCTTGAGATCTACAACGGGTCAATTGAGGCAGATCCACAGGATTCAAAAGCCTGGGTGGGCGTTGGCGATGTGCTCTCCCAAATGACGGACTTCAGCTGGGACCGGGAAAAATTCAACTCTTCGCTTGAAGCCTACGAGAGAGCGCTGGAGATTGACCCAGAAAATGTGGACGCCTGGATTGGCAAAGGCCGTATCCTCTGCAACACAGAATTCGCCGTAGTTGAAGGCGTCCTCTACGATGATGGCCGACACAACGAGTCGCTGGCGGCCTTCGAAAGGGCGCTGGAGATCGATCCCGGCAATCCGGGGGCTTGGAAAGGAAAGGCCTTTGCTCTGAGCGTTCTTGGCAGGACCGACGAATCGCTGGCGGCCTTTGATAAGGCCATAGAGCTTTTGCCATCTGATAAGGCTGACGAGATCGCATATGTCTTCGCTGCCAAAGGCAATGTCCTTCAGTACACTCCTGGAAGGCAGGAGGAGGCGATTGCCGCCTTCGACATGGCGCTTGCGACCGGCTCTGAGAACTGCAGCGATATCGTCCTCGTTCTTAAAGGCACGGCTCTAAAGGACCTGGGCAAGTATAACGAGTCGGCCGAGGCCTTCGATGAGATCCTAGAGCTGAACTCTTCTAATATAAATGCCTGGATTTCCAAAGCCGATGCCCTCATGGCTGCAGGCAGGCTCGAAGAGGCCGTCACAGCCTACGACCGGGCCATCGAGCAGTATCCTGAGTACGACGAATTCTGGCATGGCAAGGAGCTTGCACTGCATGCCCTGGGCCGGGACTCGGAGGCTGAAGCCGCCCTCGCCAGGGCCAGGGAGCTGGGGTACGAGAGTTGACCCCAGCCGAAATTCTTTGTGATTATATCTGGATGGAAAAAAGAGGAGTGGGTTAAAGTGAAAGGAAAAACCAGATCGTTGGCGGCCCTCACCGAGCCATCGAGGCTGGACGCAGGAGCAAGACTCGCCTTAGCCTTTGCGGCTCTGGCGGTGCTTTGCATCCCGGCCTTTGCGCAGGAGAGGGCCACAGATGAGAACTCCGCAAGTTATTGGTTTGAACGGGGAAGGGAGCTTGTGGATGACGGATATTACGAGGAGGGAGTTTTGGCCTATGAGAACGCCCTCGATATCGATCCTGAAAATGCCAGCATATGGATAAGCAAAGGAAACGCCTTGGGATTATTTTTGGGCAGGTCCAAAGATGCCGTCGAGGCTTATGAAAGGGCCCTTCTAATCAGCGATAACGCCACCAAAACAAATCCAAATGACGCATTGGCTTGGCAGGCTAAGGGCGTTGCCCTATCTTACTTGGGAAGGCAAAATGAAGCAGATCAGGCTTATGAGACTGCGATTGAGATATATAACCAGACTCTAGATAAATATCCTCAAGACGCAGAGGCCTGGTATCTTAAGGCAGAGAACCTCATGAACATGCAAAGGCGTGAAGATGCCATCGCGGCCTACGACAAAGTCATAGAGCTGAATTCCACAAAAGCTGCAGATGCATGGACAACCAAAGGCATCGCGTTTCTGGATCTGAAACGGTACAACGAATCTATCGAGGCCCTGGACAAAGCCATTGGGACTTTACCTGCCGACTCAATTCAGGGGCTGGAGCTCGCCTGGAGCCTAAAAGCCCAAGTACTTCTGGATATGGGAAGGGCTGAGGAGGCGGTGGAAGCCTACGACAAAGTCAACGAGCTCGCCCCGCAGAATTTGGAAGCCTGGCTGGTCAAAGGCACCATTCTGAGGTCCTTTTTGGGCAGGTACAACGAATCTGTTGAGGCTTACGAGGGTGCTGTACAGGCGAATCCTGAAAATGCCGAGGCCTGGGCTTACAAGGCGATCGGCCTTCAAGAGGCGGGAAGGTATGACGAGTCTCTCGAGGCTTTTGACAAAGCCCTGCAACTAGATCCTGAAAATGCCCTCATTTTGGTCTCCAAGGGAAGTTCCCTGGAGAAGATGGACAGGCATGACGAAGCCATGGAGGCGTATGAAAAGGCGTTGGAGGCCTACGAAAACGCGACAGTGCTGAGCCCGGAAAATAGTCGAGCCTGGCGTGGTAAAGGGGACGTTCTCCTCAAGCTTGGCAGGTACAACGATTCCATAGCGGCTTATGACAAGGCCATCGAGACCGCGCCTCCCTACGCAACTGCGGATTTGGCATTTGCTTGGAACAGGAAGGGCGAGGCCCTTTACAAGATGGGCCAGCTCGAGAAGGCCGCCCCGGCCTACGACAAGGCCATCGAGCAGTACCCAGAGTACGGCGAAGCCTGGCACGGCAAGGGCCTCGCACTACAGGCCCTTGATCAGAGATCGGAGGCTGAAGCCGCCTTCGCCAGGGCCAGGGAGCTGGGGTACGAGAGTTGACCCCAGCCGAAATTCTTTGTGATTATATCTGGATGGAAACAAAGTGGAGTGGGTTGATGTGAAAGGTAAAACCGGATCATTGGCGGCCCTCGGCGGGCTGATGAAGTCAGGAGCGGGCACGAGGTCTTCTCTTATTCTGATCGCGTTGGCTGTGCTTTGCAGCTGCACTCTAGCGCAGGATTTGACTGCAGAGGACTGGTTCAATAGGGGCCAGAAACTACAGAATAATGGCTCGTATTTGGAAGCCCTCGATGCATTCAATGAGTCCATTGAGCTAAACCGGTCTTACGCCTTTGCGTGGGGTGGCAAGGGATATGCTCTCTACAACATGGGCAGGTACGAGGAGGCAATAGCCGCCTGGGACAGAGCGATTGAGCTGGAGCCTGACGAATTTTACTCAGGCAGCAAATGGGAGATGAAGGGAAAAGCCCTGGAGATTCTAGGCAGAAACGACGAGAGCGCCCGGGCTTACGAAAGAGCGCTTGAGCTTGCGGATGAGGCCATAACGAAATACAAGACGTCTACAGACCTGAACCTTTCAGCCGCCTGGGGCTTCAAAGGGCAGCTCCTCGACGATCAGGGAATGTACGAAGAGGCTATAGAGGCGATGGCCAAATCATCGAAGGCAAATCCAGAGGACGCATTCGCTTGGGAAGCCGTGGGAAACATTCTGGCAGACCGCCTTGGCAGGTACAACGATTCAATCGAGGCATACAATAGATCTCTGGAGATCGACCCGAAGAACATGGGAGCCCTGAGGGGAGAAGGATATGCTCTCGCAAGCCTTGGCAGGTACGACGAAGCCATCAGCTACTACAATAGGGCACTGGAGATCGATCCTCAGTTTGCCAGAGCCTGGCAGGGTTTGGGAGATGCCCTCAGGAATCTGGGCATGTACAACGAATCAATCCAGGCCTATGATAGGGCAATTACGGAGATGCCGCAGCAGTCTGAGTATGCCTTGATTGGAAAAGGCATGGCTCTCGACAGCCTGGGCAGATATGACGAAGCAAAAAAAGCTTACGAGGATTCCCTGATGAATTATGATAAAATCACTAGGAGAAATCCAAGAAACGCCCAGGTCATGTACAATCAGGGCAATGCTCTCAGAGGCTTGCAGAGGCACAGTGAATCCCTGCAGGCCTACGATAGAGCCATAGATCTTAATCCGGCATATATCGACGCCTGGCGTGGCAAGGCCCTTGTACTTCGAGCTCTTGGCCGCAATGCCGAGGCAGAGGTGGCCTCTGCAAAAGCCATGGATCTGGGATATAGTTCAAGCATGGCGATAGCGGTTGCAGGAAGCGGCTCTTTTGTCACTGAAAGGGTAGAGATTGTGCAAGAGGCCACTCATGATCAATGAACCGAGGTATCAGCAATGACCTACACCAATTTTTTTTGAAGAATTGAGTTTGCTCAATCATGAGCGATGAAGATGAGGGGTACGAGGTGGGAAAATGAAACGAAAAAATACTATAGAAGCAGAGAGGCCATTGTTGATATTAGTGGGTGCAATATCTGCTCTTGCTATGCTTGCGCTGGTTCTGCTCTGCATCGGCGCTGCAGCAGAAGATGAGACGAGCGCAAATTACTGGTACGAAAAGAGCCTTGAGCTCTATAACAACGGCTCCCTTGAAGAATCTCTTCATGCGGTCGATAAGGCCATCCAGATCGATAGTGAATCGGCAGTGGCCTGGATGAGTAAAGGCAGCGTCCTTCTAAGCCTGAGAAGATGTAATGAATCGATGCAGGCTTATGAGAAAGCATCAGAAATCCTCACTCATAGCATCGAGAAGAATCCCAAAGATTCTGAGGCCTGGTGGCTACTGGCCGATAGCCTGGAGAACCTGGGCAGGAGCGAGGCAGCCGTTGAGGCCTACGATAGGGTCATCGACCTGAACTCCTCAAAGGCCTTAGGCGCCTGGATAAGGAAGTCTGACATCTTCGTCTCACTGGGCAGATATAACGAGTCAGTGGACGCCTTCGATGGTGCACTCAACCTGCTGCCGACCCAGGATAAGCAGAGCATCATGGGACTGTGGTGGACAGAAGACACAGAAATTTGCCATAATGCCTGGATTGCCGACGGCCAGCTTCTCAGGACCACTTCAGCATGGCGCAATCAGTCCACAGGAGCCATCGAGAATATCATGATGGTCAACTCGGACTTTACAGCCACCTGGCAGAACCAAAACAGGGCCAAGGCCATCTCACCCGAGGGAAAGCCTCTTGGTAGGCACAATGAAGCGCTGCAGGCTTTGAGCACCAACTGGGCGCAGTATGGCTTCCATAAATCTGAAGAGGCTTCGCAGGTGAGAACTGCGGAGGATTGGATACAGAAGGGCCAGGAGTTGTTCAGGAACCGGTTCTTTGAAGGAGCAACTGAGGCTTATGAGGCGGCCATTGAGGCTGCTGGCTCGAATAAGGCCGTGCTGGCGGCAGCCTGGAAGGGCAGAGGAGATGCACTTCTTGTGCTATCTGGCCAAAAAAGCCAAGAAAGCCATGAAAGGCGTGAAGAGGCCAACGAAAGCCTTGAGACGTCCCTGGGCTACTACGATGAGGTGCTGGAGATAGATCAAGAGGATGCCGGAGCCTGGTTCAACAAAAGCATTATTCTCAGGTGGCTGGGCAGGACCGGCGAGGCACTCGATGCTGTAGACAGAGCAGTTGAGCTTAGCCCCGAGAATATCGATTTTCGGTGGCAGAGGGCAGCGCTTCTCTCTATGCTTGGGAGGTACAACGAATCCGACCTGGCATTTGATGAAACCATTGAGATGATCCCTGCCAACTCAAGCCGAAAATTGGCAGAGGTCTGGACCTTCAAGGGCCTTAACTTCATGGGCCAGAACAATTACGAAGAGGCCTTGAAGGCATTCGAAATGGTTACAGAGCTTGATCCTCAAGAGCCGGCAGGCTGGCTTTACAAAGGAGATGTCTTGAAGGCACTGGATCGCTATTTTGAGGCTGATGACGCCTTCACCAGGGCCAGAGAGCTGGGGTACGAGGATTGAACTCCAGCTCAGATTTTATGGTAATTTTTGAGGGACAAAAACGAGGAGTGGGTTGATGTGAAAGGAAAAGTTGGATCGCTCGCAGCCCCCGGAGGGCCGCTGAATTATGGAGCGAAGACCAGTCTTGCTCTAGTCCTTGCTGTTCTGGCGATGCTCTGCGCCCCAACCATGGCCCAGGATAGCGCCACGGGGAGCGAGATCAGCCAATCCCATGGAGAGACGATGAGCGTTCCCGGCGACTTTGCTGGAATTCAGGAGGCCATCGACGCCGCAAGTCCCGGAGATCTCATCGTGGTAGACGGCGGTATTTACCGCGAGAACGTAAACGTGACCAAACGGTTGACCTTGCGCGGCCTGAATATGCCTGTTGTGGACGCCGGAGAAAACGGCAGCGCCATCATCCTCTCGGCAGATGGGATAGTCCTGGAGGGTTTCAGTCTGAAGAACAGCGGCGTCGGAACGGCGCAGCCGGCGGGCATCACTGTTAGGTCCGATGACAACGCCATCTTGAATAACACGGTTACCGACAGCTGGAATGGCATCTCCCTCTGGGATTCGAAGGGAAACGTCGTCAGGGATAACCACGTTTCGTACAACACGTGGGCCGGAATCTACCTGGAGAACTCGACCAATAACGTCATCGCCAATAACAACTTCAGCTCCAACGCCGGAAGGGGGCTGATCCGGAGCGGGTTTGCAGGCATTCATCTGTGGAACTCCAGCCACAACACCATCATCGAAAACGTCGTCAAGGACAACCCCCATTTTGGGATCGAACTCGATTCCTCCGGGGAGAACATCATCGCAGAAAACGATTTTCGCCAAAACCAAGGAGTCGGGATCCGCCTCTGGGACTCCAATAACAATTCCATCTCGGGCAATCGAGCTCTAGACAATCAGCTATCTGGAATAGAGCTGCACAACAACTATTTCGCCGGTAACAACGAGTACGACGCCTACGACGACGGGACGAACGCCTGGGACGACGGCAAAGTTGGAAATCACTACGGCGATTTCGTCGAAGGATGTGAGGATGAGGACGGGGACGGCATCTGCGACGACGCATATGAGATTTTCGGCGGCACCAATCTGGACGGACATCCCCTGGTTCGCTGTGACATTTCGCTCTCTGCGCCAAAACCGGCCCCCCAGACTGG
>LGFT01000072.1 GCA_001509375.1 Methanothrix harundinacea
CCTCGATCCTTGCAGCCTCGTCTCGTGGGGCGAGGTCGGGGTATTCGACTGCGCATGTTAAACCGAGGGGGAGGGGCGTCGTCCCCCCTCTCCAACTTTTCTATCGGTGAGCTTTCCGTTCTATGAGGAGGGCGATTTCTTGATTCCTTCTGGATAGCAGGTCTTGGTGTCTCTGCCGCTGGGGTTTATCAGGGCGACTAAGGTATGGCCCGGCCTTGGGTTGAACCTGTTCTCCTCGACGGTGAAGATATGAAGATCGCCATCCTCCTCGAAGAGGAACATCGGCACCGCCGATTTGCCGTAACAGCTATTGAAGTCATCATAATCGAACTCCTCCGTCAGCCTGAAGATCTCGATCTTTGCCTCGGCCTCAAACCTCTGAGCAAGATAGGGAAGGGTGACCTCTCTTCCGAATAATAACCTGCCCCGGAGGTGGGCTGGCGGGACGAACTCTTTGCCGCGGTAGGCCTCCATAACGGGGGAAAGCTGGTAGACGTTCGCCCTTCCGAAGATCTCTGAGAGGTGGAAGCATATCAGCGAGTTGGCCTTGTCGTTGGAGGTGAGGGCCATGAAGTGGCCCATCCCTTCGAGGTTGATCTCCTCCAGAACGTGATCCGCCATGATATTCCCATGATAGGTGGAAAGCCCCGCCCCGTAGGCTTGGGATATCTGGCTGTAGTTGGAGTCGACGACGAGGACCCTCGCTCCAACCTCCTGGAGCGCCTCGGCGATCCTCCGGGCCCAGGGGTTGGCCCCGACAATGAGGACCCCCTGAGGGTTTGACTCGGCGAGACCGAGCCAGCAGGCGAGGGACCCGGCTCCAATCCCATATATCGCCACAGTTCCAATGATCACAAAGAAGGTGAGAGGCGCAAGCCTCTCAGCCTGGGAGAAACCCGCCTCGGAGAGCCTGAGGGCGAAGAGCGAAGATACCGATGCCGCCACGATCCCCCGAGGAGCCATCCAAGAGAGGAAGACCAGCTCCTGCCATCTGAGCTTCGCACCCCAGGTGGAAATCGCGACGACGGCGGGGCGGACTAAGACCATCAAAATTCCGAGAAATAGGAGGCTGTAACCATCTATGTAGTCGAGGTCCGAGATCGAGAGCCTTCCTGCGAGAACTATGAAGAGGACGGCGATCAACAGCACTCTCAGGTTCTCCTTGAACTCGATTATGTGCTTGACTGCGACGACCTCCTGGTTGGCCAGGGCCACCCCCATCATCGTCACGGCGAAGAGGCCCGACTCGATCTGGAACTGCTCTGAGATAGTAAAGACTGTGACCACCAGCATCAGAGCGGCAGGATTTTGGAGGTAGTCGGGGATCCAGTACCGTTTCAGTAACGAGACCAGCAAGATCTCGCCCCCAACCCCGGTCAGGATGCCGATGAAGATCGTCTTCATAATCCCCGAGAAGATGGCGGCCGTCGTCCCCTCGGCCCCGCCCATCAGGATAGCCTGGAATACCAGAACCGCCAGCATGGCGCCGATGGGATCGTTCATGATCCCCTCCCACTTGGCGATGTTTCCGATCCTTCCGCTCGGACGGATGTGGAGGAGCATCGGCAGAATGACCGTCGGGCCCGTCACCACCAGGATCGAGCCGAATAAGATCGCAAGGCGGAGGTCTAGCCCGAGGATGAGATGGGCGGCCGCCGAGGCCAGAACCCATGTAACCACCACCCCCACGGTTATCAGGTTGCGGACGACGGCGCCTATCTCATGAAGCTCGTCGATCTTGAGGTTCAGGCCGCCCTCGAAGAGGATCACTGCTACCGACAGGGATACGAAGGGCATAAGAAGAGGTCCTAGGATCTGGTCGGGATCGAGGAAACCTGTTATGGGGCCTGCCAGAATGCCAAATATGAGCAGGACCAGTATTGAAGGCAGCTCCAGCCTCCAGGCCAGCCATTGGGCCACTATGCCCAGCACCAAGATGGCCGACAGATAAATCAGGATCTCTTCGGTCAACGTCAGGCTCCCAGCAGATCAAGTGGTGACCACGACCCTTAAAGGTTTCTGACGCGGTGAAGAAAAGGGAGGTGGGGGGCAAAAGTCGCTATCAGGGATTCGGGAGGGAAGGATACCTTCGACGTCAGACTTTTGCCTGTGATCCCTTCGTCATCTGACGAATATAAACCTTTCCATTGATCTCAATTCCCGGAAGCCTTCGCCTCCGATGGCAGCTGGTGAACAATGATGCGCTGACTTCGATGGCCTCCAAAAAAGCGCAAAATCTGAGCAATCGTGGGGTGCAGATAGATTGATGTGTTCGGCAAAGATAGGATTGCAATGAAGGGAGGGTTTCACGGAAAGAAACGAATTTCCGAAGGGATCTCATAATAGATGAGAGATGATCGATCCATGACTTCTGAGATCGTGCTTATAGGAAGGTCAAATGTCGGCAAGTCCACCCTCTTTCGCCAGCTCACGGGCAAGAAGGTAAAGGTGGGAAGGAGGCCCGGGGTCACCGTCGGCCCTGCAAGAGTCCGGTTGGGCAACGTCGTCTACGTCGACATGCCTGGATACGGCTACATGAAGGGCATCGAAAAGAGGCTCCTGGAGGGGACGAAGGACTTCATAGTCCAGTACTTAGAGGAGAAGGCCGAAGAGATCCTCCTCGCTATACAGGTGATAGATGCCGCCAGCTTTCTTGAGATAGCTGACCGCTGGGTGAAAAGAGGCGAGGTCCCTTTGGAGGTGGAGCTCTACGAGTTTCTGACGGATCTGGATCTTGCGGTGGTGGTGGCCGCAAACAAGATGGACAAAGTCGAAAGGCCCGACGACACCCTGGACGAAATCGGCGAAAGGCTTGGGATGCTCCCGCCCTGGAGCCAGTGGAAAGACAAAATCGCCCCCATCTCTGCCAAAAAGGGAGAGATTGAACCTCTGAAGGAGATCATAAGGCTCAAACTCCAAAGTTAAGAGGCATTGTCCTCCAAAAGCTCCTTATCTGCCTGCATCGCCTGGAGCTCTCGAGCCTGATCTTCCGGGCTTTGCGACGATCCGTGCGGATTTTGGATGATGAGGTTTCTGTAAGGGAATGGAATCTCTATACCCTCTTTGTCGAACCTCTTCTTGATCGCTTCCCTTATATCGCAGGCGGTGGTGAAGGCCACATCTCTGTTGGGAACGTCAATCCCGAGCCGCAAGTTCACGGCAAAGTCTCCCAGCTCGGTCACCCTCACAGTTATTTCGTGATTTTTGAGGACCAGAGGATGCCTCTTCGCCACCTCGAGCATGATCTCTCTCGCCTTATCTATGTCAGCATCGTAGGCGATCCCGACAGTTACGGGATAGGTTATAATCGGGTCGGTTATCGACCAGTTGACTATCGGCTGGTTGCCCATGATGCTGTTCGGGACGAAGATCCTCCGGCCGTCCCAGGTCTTTATTGTGGTGTGCCTCAGGGTCAAATCCTCTATTTGGCCGTACTCCCCGTTGAAGTCGATGAAGTCGCCGACCCTGAATGGGTGGAAGACCGCAAGGAATATGCCTGAGATGACGTTTGATAAGGAATCCTGAGCCGCAAAGCCTATGGCTATACCGGCAATGCCGGCTCCTGCAAGCAGCGTTACTGCAAGTTTGTTTAGGGGCGGTATCCGGGAGATCACTAGAAGGAAGCCGGCGATGTAGATCACCACCACCAGAAGCCTGCTTATTAGGGTCCGGAAGGTCAGCTCAGTCTCAGCATCAAGGCCGGATTTTCCGCCCGCAAAGATCTTGGGCAGGTGGACGGTGATCGCACGCCTCACCATCTTGGCGGCCAGATAGGTGGCGAGGAAGATCACCGCTATCTCAAGGAAGATTCTGACGATCGATACCAGATCAATTCCCAGAGCAGAGTTTAGGTACTCAATCGCCGAGATCAAGGTGGATTGGGCACCTTCGCCAGTAAGCTGGGAGGGGACCTCCGACGATAGCTGCTGGGGCAGACCGGTGGTGAGGTTCGAAATGTTCGAAGCAGAATCGAGACCATCGGGTCTGATCTCGGAAGGGAAGGTATACTCGTAGAAGATGCCCTCTTCAACCGATATATTTTCGTCCCCTTCCATAATGAAAAAGATAACAGAGAAATACTTAAGAGTTTCGTCTTAATGCACGTTGAATTCGAGCCGATCGAGGAATAAAAAAGCTTTTAACGCATAAAATGCCCTTGTCGATGTAAAAGAGTTGATCTTATGCTAAGAAACGATGTCTACAAAAGGTTCTTTGTAATCTCGGCGATTGTCCTCATCACCTCCGTGGGGCAGACTTTGGGAGCGACGTACGTGGTCTCTCCGGATTACGAAGATAAGTTCATTCAGGCCACTATAAACCGCGCAGGCTACGGGGACAGGATCATCGTGAAGAGCGGCCTGTACACCGAAAATTTGAACGTGACCAAGAAGGTCGCCCTCATCGGCCTGGACACCGGCGGCGGAAAGCCTGTGGTGAATGCTGGGGGGTTGGGCAGCGCCGTTGTCATCTCCGCCGATGGGGTGTTGTTTGAGGGTTTTGAGGTCACCAATTCGGGGAAGCTGTGGAAGGACGCCGGGATAAAGGTAAAATCAAAAAATTGTATCATAAGAAATAACAACATCACCAAAAACGAGTACGGCATCGTCCTGGACGGTTCCGCCAGAAACAATATCCTGAAAAACTCTGTCTGTCTAAACGATGTAGGAATCTCCCTCTACTCTTCAGATGGATGCACGATCCTGGACAATGTCGCCTGCAAAAACACCTTCGGCGGCATACTGCTCAGCAGAGCCAATAACAACACCATAAGAAGAAACAATGCGAGCCTCAATCGGTGGGCGGGGATCATCCTAGGAGAGTGCAGCAACAATTCTGTCAGCAACAATATTGCCCGCTACAACGATAATGAGGGGATCTGGCTCCTCCGCTCCGCCGCCAACACCATCAGAGGAAACAATGTGAGGTACAACTACATCTTCGGAATCCGGCTCTTCTACTCCAACAGGAACGCTGTCACCAGCAACATCGTCAGAAACAACCTGGACGGCGTAAGCATCGAGAATTCCAACGGGAACATCCTCGCCGGAAACAACCTGAGCATCAACGACTACGGAATCTACGTCGACAACTCCTTCAACAACAGAATCTACATGAACAACCTGATAAACAACCAAAACAACGCCCATTCCTGGAACTCGACGAACTTCTGGAATTCTACTGAGCTCATCACCTACTCTTATAACGGCGTGGCGTATAAGAGGTACGTGGGCAACTACTGGAGCGGATACTTTGGACCCGACCCCTTCGGGGATGGCCTCGGAGACCTGCCTCAAACCGTGGTGGAGAATGTGAAGGATTATAACCCCCTGAAAAAACCATCAGAGAAATACACCCTGCACACCTGAAGATCCATAAAAGAGAGCGGCTGTTGTGGTGGGAGGATAGCTGTTGTGGTTTGCGGCCACACTTTGCCGCAAACCCGCAAAAAACTGATCGTTTTTGATTAAGAGAACATTCTCATCGACTCGTCCATGTGGGGGAGCATCTCCTCGCCGAGGACTTTGTCCACGGCCCTCTTGAAGTCCTCTGCGGTCACTGAGCTGCCGCGCCGCCTTATGGCCATCATGCCGGCCTCGACAGCGATGGACTTGAGGTCTGCACCGCTCGCCCCTTCCGTCTCCCTCGCCATGACCCGAAGGTCCACCTCGGGGCTCATCTTCATGTTTCTGGTGTGTATCTGAAGTATGCTGAGGCGAGCGTCGAAGTTCGGCATAGGAATCTCTATTATCCGGTCGAACCTACCAGGTCGTAGCAGGGCCGGGTCCAGGATGTCTATCCTGTTGGTGGCCGCGATCACCTTGACGTCGCCTCTAGCCCTGAAACCGTCCAGCTCTGCCAACAGCTGCATCATCGTCCTGTTCACCTCAGCGCTCCCGGTAGTTCCATCGTGGGTCCTGATGCTGCCGACGGAGTCAATCTCGTCGATGAAGACGATGGAGGGAGCCTTGTCTCTCGCCATCTGAAATATGTCTCTCACGAGCTGGGCGCCCTCGCCGATGAACTTGTGGACGAGCTCGCTCCCTGACATGTGGATGAAGGTAGCCCTGGAATGGTGGGCCACCGCCTTGGCGATGAGGGTCTTTCCCGTCCCCGGCGGACCGTAGAGGAGGACGCCCTTTGGAGGCTCCACCCCTATCTCGGCGAATAGCTCGGGCTGGGTGAGGGGGAGCTCAACAGTCTCGCTCACCTCCCTTATCTGGTCCTCCAGGCCTCCCACCTGATCATAAGAGACGGTGGGGGCCTCGATCAGCTCCATCGTCTTCGCCCTGACGTCGACGGACTTGTCCATCACCCTTACGATCGTCAGGGAGTTGTTTATAGCGACTCTAGTATTCGGCTCCAGCTTCTCCATCATCTCTGGAGAGGTAGTGGTTATGAACTCCTGGTTGTTTCCGTGCTGTCGGAGAAGGACGTAATCCTCTCCCATCTCCACGACCGTCGCCAAGAAGAGGGGCATCCTCCTGAGGAGGGCGTTCTCTTTCTTGAGTCTCTCCTCTTCCCGCATGTACTTCTTGTTGGATATGAGGGTCTCAACGAGCTTGGCTCTGGTATCCTCTTTCTCCATCCTGAGGGTCTCTATCTCCTCGCTCAGGCGTTTGTTCTCGTTCTCCAGAGCTGCGATCCTCTTTAAGTGTAATTCCTGAATCGACTCCTGATCTGGCGTTATTGTTGACTCAGTCATGTGGTCAATGGAATGCCCTTCCATGAATATAAATCGCACCCTCAGGAATAGGTTGAGCATTATAAATCTCCAACGCACGTGCTGCCCCAGCTCGCTGACAAATTTGCATCTATTAATCCTTGCGATATCATAATTCTGAGATAAGTCTGATCGACGTTTGTCCCCGGATTATAACGTCGATAAACGTACTTGGCGACGATCTCATTGATCTTAACCGATCAAAATATTAATTCGGAGATCATCCAAATATTGGGAGTTTTTATGATCGAATTTCTAAAGTACAGGCCCCTTCCCTTCGAGGTGGTGGAGAGGAAGGGTCTGGGCCACCCGGATACGTTGGCGGACGGGATATCCGAGGCGATCTCGGTGGAGCTCTCTCGGATCTACCTGGAGGAGTTCGGGGAGATCCTTCACCACAACGTCGACAAGGTCCTGATTACCGCCGGAAGGACCGAGGTCCGGTTTGGCGGCGGGCGGGTTCTGGAGCCGCCAACGGTGATCGTCGGCGGCAGGGCGACTGCGCCTGAGGGCGAGGATATGGAAGCTCTCATCGCGAGGGTTGCCTCAAGTCATCTTGAAAAATCGGTCAAGAACCTCAAAGAGTACAGGGTCGACTCCAGGGTGAGGGAGGGGTCTCCGGAACTCGTAAGCCTCATGAAGAAGGGAGCGAACGACACCTCGATAGGGGTCGGGTTTGCACCTCTGAACCCCACCGAAGAGCTGGTTTTAGACATGGAGAAGAAGATCCGAGGGGTGAGGGGCGTAGGCGAGGACACGAAAATGATGGCGGTTCGGATCGGAGATAGGCTGAACCTGGTGGCTGCGGCGGCGATCGTCTCCAGGTACGTCACCTCCATGGAGGACTACCGAGAGGTGAAGGCGAAGGTCCGCGAGGCGATCGGCGAGGCGGACGACGCTGAGGTCGCCGTCAACGCCGCCGACAGCGACGAGAACATCTTTCTCACCCTGACAGGATCCTCGATAGAGATGGGGGACGATGGAGCCACCGGTCGGGGCAATCGGGGGAGCGGACTCATAACCCCCTTGAGGCCGATGTCGATCGAGGCGATCGCTGGGAAGAACCCCGTAAACCACGTTGGAAAGATCTACAACGTCGTCGCATCGAGGGCAGCGGAGGAGATCGCTGAGATCGAGGACGTCAAAGAGGCATACGTCACCCTGGTGAGCAGGATCGGAGCGCCCCTGGCCGAGCCGCTCCTCAGAGCCGTAGAGATACGAGGCGAGTCGCAGCCGGACGAAAAGATCGAGAGGAGGATCGAGGCCGTCCTCAACCGGCATCTGGAGGGGATCGGAGACCTGGTGGAGGAGTTCGTGGCCGGAAGGCTCCGGATCTGCTAGAGAAGGGCCTTTGATAAAAGGCGGGAGACCGAGTGCTTAGAGCAAAGGCGGGGCTGGCGAAGCTGTAAAGAAGAGCGGCTCGTGAGAAAAGGGCCCTAGCCCTTGCTCGCTTCTTTTTTCGCCTGCTGGAGCCTCTGCTTTGCGGTGTAGCCGGTGGCCCGCTCCAGGAAGTTTCGAAACCGCTTGTTGGTATCGAGGATCAGCTCGTCCCCGACTTCGTCAGAGGACTCGGTGGTGACGAAGAGCTTCTTTCCCTCGATCGAGACCTCGATGGACTTGAGGGCGCCGTAGCTGAGAAGGAGCCTCCCCCCCTCCTCCCGGATCTCGGTGGGAAACTCCTCCTCCAGGGCCGTTCTGATCCTCTCAAGCTCGGGCTTAAAGCCCCTCTTGAACGAGTATTCCATGTTCCGGCCCTTGGAGCCGTTCGATTATAGACCTTTCGAGCCTTGCCCCAGTTCGCCTAGATCTTGGCGTAGCTGGCGGCGAAGCCGAGCTCCTCCTCGATCCTGAGGAGCTGGTTGTACTTGGCGTTCCTCTCGCTCCGGGCGGGAGCACCCGTCTTGAGCATCTCGGCCCCCAGGGCCACGGTCACGTCGGCGAGGGCGGAGTCCTCGGTCTCGGCGGACCTGTGGCTCGCCATAACTTTGAAGCCGTTTCTGAAGGCCATCCGAGCGGCGTCGAAGGCCTCGGAGACGGAGCCTATCTGGTTGAGCTTAAGGAGGAGGGCGTTCGTCGCCTTCATCTCGATACCCTTGGCCAGCCTCTCGACGTTGGTGACGTATATGTCATCGCCGACGATTATGGTTCCGGGAAGACGGGCCGTCAGGGCCGCGAAATCCTCGTATGCCTCCTCTTCGAAGGGGTCCTCGATGAGGATTATGGGGTAAGTGGCCACCAGATCCGCGTAGAAGTCGACCATCTCGCCGCTGGAGAGATTCTTGCTGTCTATGGCGTAGGAGCCGTTCGCAAAGAAGCTGGAGGCAGCGGCGTCCATCCCGATACCAATCTCCTTATCGTAGCCGGTGACGTCGAGGGCGGACATCAAAGCGTCGAGGGCGTCGCAGGTCTTGTTGAGGGGCGGGGCGTATCCACCCTCGTAGCCGACGTTGGTGGCTCCTGCGCCGTATCTCCCCGAGAGAATCTTGCCGAGGGCGTGGTAGGTCTCGGCCGCCATCCGCAGGCCCTCCGAGAAGCAGCTTGCGCCCTTGGGGAGGATCATAAACTCCTGGATGGCGAGGTCGTTTCCGGCGTGCTGGCCGCCGTTGAGGACGTTCAAGGAGGGCACGGGAAGCGTAGTCGTGTTGACGCCGCCGAGGTAATGGTAGAGTGGAATCCCTAACTCGCGGGCTGCGGCCTTGGCGACGGCGAGGGAGACCCCCAGGATGGCGTTCGCGCCGAGGTTCGATTTGAGGGGGGTTCCGTCCAGAGCCAGCATGAAGTCGTCGACGGCCCGCTGCTCCAGGGCAGAGATCCCCGACTCGATCAGCTTCGGCCCGATGATCTCGTTGACGTTCTTGACGGCCTTGAGGACGCCCTTCCCGCCGTACCTGTCGTCACCGTCTCGGAGCTCCAGGGCCTCGTGGGTCCCAGTCGACGCGCCCGAGGGGACGGCGGCCCGGCCGAAGCCGCAGCAGGTCAATACATCTACCTCGACAGTGGGGTTGCCCCGGGAGTCGAGGATCTCCCGGGCGTGAACGTTCTCGATCTCAAATGACATTATATATCACCAGGCGACCCTTCGCGGCGGATTTATTTAACCTCTTTGGAAGGTCAGGTAAGAGTAGTACAATTCCATCTTAGATCACCAAATGAGGATTTCGATTATCCCGCGATAAGCGTTCATTGAAGGGCTCTACCTCAATGCTTTCAATTTGAACGTTCTATTAACCTGGTTTTTCCCCTCATTATCGATTAATTTGTGCTATTTCTGCCTTAATCTTCACACATTACGGGATTTTCTTGATAGCTAACGCTATCCCGTCTCCTTATTGACGATACCATGAA
>LGFT01000018.1 GCA_001509375.1 Methanothrix harundinacea
GAGAAGTACTTCGTCCGGGTGGACACAACCGAGGTCTTTCCGTTCATGGTCACCAAGATGGCGCCATACTACGACAGGTGAACAAAAGTAAAAAGGAGGTGAAAACGAATGGGTACTTGTTGTTCAGTATGTCAAGCCCCTGATGGGACACAGTACGGAGGAGTTACAAAGATAAAGAATGTGTCTAGTTGCCCTCCGCCAGGATACATTCGAGAATGTGGTGAGACCGGTTGGGCTGTGTATTGGTGGTGTTAGATAAAGGCTGCCCTCCTGATCGAGGGCAGCTTATATTTTTTATAGCCTGATTTAACGTCATTTTTTGGGCATGATCGCATCGGCAGTTTACCGTAACTGAGTTAATTCATCTCAGTTGGTGAAGCATATAGTTCTGGTTTTCACGCTCAACAACTATATGGGTAGACTATCATCACTTCTGTCTCAAAAAAATGCTTGAGAGATGAAAGGAAATTTCAGTTCATCCCTCGGAACTTTGAGTCAGGCAGCTGCCCCACCACATAAATACATCTCAATCGTTCAGAAGTTTTGCTTGCACCCCTACGAAGCGCTCGTTAGCAGTGCCCGGCAGGTCTACTGCCCACAGGAAGGCTCTCCAGGTCAGAGCATCTTCATCTTGCAAGGTCCATGTGCTCCATGCAAATGAGGCACTATCTCCTTCCGCTTGTTTCGTCCAGTTAGCAGCTTTAAATTGATTCCCGTAGTGAGCAACCAGAACTGAACTATTCATGCTGGTTTCCATGGTGATGCTGGTACTAACGAGATCGCTCCTGCTGGTACCAGAGCCTTGATTAAATTCTTTGGAGTCAGATGGAGCAAGCAGCCTGGGTAGAGGTTTCAGCCAGTTATCCTCTATCTCCCTGCAAGCTTTGCAAGGCGAATATTCGGGATCAGTTTCGATGTTAAGACGAACATCCGTGGGGCTGCTCTCAACGGGATATGCTCTAATGGTAAGTGGCGGGTCATTGCTGTTCTGACACATAACGAGTTTGATTTCATTGAATGCAAAGCCTCTATTAGACGTATGGCCAGTTCTTCAATAGATGACTCATTACCTACCTCTGTATTTTCAGAATTGTTATAGCTCTGCCTGGTGGCGACAATGCCAGAATCGTTCAGGTCTGTCTGCGTTGAGACATTTCCATCGCTTTGAAGTTTCGCTTGTACTCCCAGGAAGCGTTCGTTGGGAGTGCCGGGTAATTCCACAGCCCAAAGAAGGGCGTTCCAGGTCAAAGCATCTTCATCTTGAACGACCCATGTACTCCATGCCGATGAGCCATCATTCCCCTCATCCTGTTTTGTCCAGTTAGCTGATTTAAGCTGGTCGCCGGTGTGGCCAACCAAAGATAAGCTACTCATACTGCTCTTCAGGAGGTCGCTGGTTCCAACGAAATCGCCACCCACGGACGAGTATTGTTCATAGAACTTCACCAAGGCGTCAGATGGCACCTCATACTTTTGGAGGGGTTTCAAACTGCTCTCCATATCCTCCGTCTTTCTGCACGGCAGATACTTGGGATCGGTATGGACGTCCAGGCGAACGTCTGTAGTACCATCTTCAACAGGATATGCTGAAATGGTCAACGCGGGGTTTTTCTTGCCGCGACAAACGATAATTTTATCGTACTCTACCGAATATTTTACGCCCCGGTCACCAGCAGCCATTTGCTCTTTATAGAAGTCAAACACCTGCTCAGGAGTCTGATTGACGTCGAGAACTATGCTGATGCGCTTCTGATCTCGGACGATGCTGCCGACAATCCTGGCGTTCTCAGGTATCGGAAAATCCATCGGCATATCTTTTGGAATTTCTCCCGCCAGCAGCTGGACCGTATCAAACTCGTAGTTACCCGTGTAAGTTTGTTCCGTTTCTAATAATCGAGTGGCCAGCTCTTCAACAGGCTTGTCGCGATCATCAACCATCAAATCTATGACATTTGTCGACTTTGTATCAGCTTCTGAGCCGCTGCCCAATGCTTTCAAAGCCAATTCTTTGCTCTTCAAGACATAGGCATTATCTGGATCCATTTGGAGAACTTCATCATAGGCCAAGATCGCTTCTTCGATTCTTCCCATTGCTTTTAGCAAATCCCCTTTGCTGATCAGGTCCACAATAGCTAAACGAGGATTTGGTGCTGACTCAATGGCTTTATCATAGGCTTCTATCGCCTCTTCGCGTCTGCCCATCTTTTTAAGGATATCTCCCTTTCCCGACCAAGCAAACGTATTATTAAAAAATGTATCTGTTGAATTCTGAATATCATCCTCATAGATCCTCAGCGCCTCTTCAAAGGCGGATAAAGCGCTTTCATGCGCGCCCAACTCTTCCAGCGCTTCGCCCTTCTCCTCCCACGCTCTCGCATTTTTGGGATCTATCTGGATAACTCTCTCGTAAGCCTCAATGGACTGATTATATCTCTTCATGAGAAGAAGCTCGTATGCCATCGCTCCCCAGGCCTGGTCGCTCTTGGGATCAATTTCAGTGGCTCTCATATAGGCATCTAGCGATTCATCATGTCGTTCTAGGCAGCTCAAAGCCGTGCCTTTCGCGAGCCATGCTGCCATATTGTTGGGATTAAGTTCGGTGGCCTTATCATATGCTTTAACGGCCTCTTCTCCGTACCCGTTCTCGTACAGTTCGTCGCCCTTTTTCACCCAGTCTTCTGCAATCTCTTCGGCCACTGAGAAGGCACACAGTGCAACTAGGGCCATCAAGATCGCTAAAACTCTTTTTCTCATTTCTATATCCCCACTCCTGTTTTATACACCTAAGGGGTCGTAGAGTCGCCAGTTGGTCGAATTCCAGTCACCAGATCAACCTCAAACTCATCTAATATTGCCCCTATGTAAGATCAGCATTACATTAAGTCATATAAGAGTTACGGATAATTGTGTATCAGGCGCAAGAGCTATCGCAGATACTCCGCCTGGATCGCCACGACCTCGGTGCTGTCCTTCGCCGCAGCGTACTCTTCGAGAGGCTCGCGGTTCAGCTCCAAAAAGACGTGACCCCAGGAAAATTTGGCCAAGATCCCCTCGGCCAGGTCCCTCTCTCTCAGGATGACCAGGGCCGCGGCGAAGGCCTCCACGGTCGATAGCTTGAAGGGCTTTCCGAAGTTGACCGGGTTTGCGGCGACGAGGAAGGGAAGCGCCCTCTCCTTGAGGCGCATCTTTCAAGCAGGTTGAAGAGAGGTGGGCGGAAAGCTGGGACGAGTCCGTCTACTATTTCGACTGGAACTCTGAAGCTCCCCAGTACATAATCGACACCCCACCACCTTATCCCACCGGAAACTTCCACATAGGAAACGCCCTCAACTGGTGCTACATCGACTTTGTCGCCCGTTACAAAAGGATGAGGGGCTACAACGTCATGTTCCCCCAGGGCTGGGACTGCCACGGCCTTCCCACCGAGGTGAAGGTGGAGGAGATCCACGGGATAACCAAAAACGAGGTTTCCAGGGAGGAGTTCCGCCGCCTCTGTGAGGAGCTGACGGCCCAAAACATCGCCAAGATGAGGGTGACAATGCGGAGGCTCGGCTTCTCCAACGACTGGTCGAACGAGTACGTGACGATGATGCCGGAGTACTACTCCAAGACCCAGAGGTCCTTCGTCCAGATGTTCGAGAAGGGGATGATCTATCGGGAGGACCACCCCGTCAACTGGTGTCCTCGCTGCGGCACGGCCATCGCCTTCGCCGAGGTGGAGTACGACTCTCGGACCACGACCCTGAACTACCTACGCTTCGGCTCTCCCCTGGGAGACCTGGAGATCGCCACCAGCCGTCCCGAGCTTCTAGCGGCCTGCGTCGCCGTCGCCGTCCACCCCGCGGACGAGAAGAACGGAAAGTACATCGGAACCGAGGTTTCGGTTCCCGTCTTCGACTACACCGTCCCGGTGATCGCCGACGCGGTCGTCGACCCGGCCTTCGGGACCGGCGTCGTCATGATCTGCACCTTCGGAGATAAGCAGGACGTCCGATGGTGGGCGGAGCACGACCTCCCCCTCCGCCAGGCCATCGACCGGGCAGGGAGGATGACGGAGGTCGCGGGCAGGTTCGCCGGGATGAAGATATCCGAGTGCAAGGACGCCATCATTGAGGAGATGAGATCGAAGGGTATCATCTATAAAGAGGAGCCTCTCGATCAGAACGTGGGCCTCTGCTGGAGGTGCAAGACCGCAATCGAGATCCTCTCAGAGAGGCAATGGTTTGTGAAGATAAACCCGAGCGAGATCATCGAGACCTCCGCCGAGATCGAGTGGGTCCCCGAGCACATGGAGATCAGGCTGAAGAACTGGACTGGGACGATGGACTGGGACTGGTGCATATCCCGCCAGAGGATCTTCGCCACCCCCATACCGGTCTGGTACTGCAAAGCTTGCGGCGAGCCTCTGGTCGCGAAAGAGGAGTGGCTTCCCCTCGACCCGAACCTGGAGATGCCGCCAGTTTCTTGTCCGAAATGCGATTCTGCGGAGTTCGAACCCGAGAAGGACGTCCTCGACACCTGGATGGACAGCTCCATCTCGGCATTGAACGTCACCGGCTGGCTCAGTGACCATCCGCCCCGCTATCCCGCTCAGCTCAGGCCCCAGGGCCACGATATCATCAGGACCTGGGCCTTTTACACCATTCTCAGGGCGAAGGCTCTGGTGGGGACTAGGCCCTGGGACTCGATCCTCATCAACGGTATGGTCCTCGGCGAGGACGGCCACAAGATGAGCAAGTCGCTGAACAACTTCATAGCCCCTGAAGAGGTGGTGGCGAAGCACGGTGCCGATGCCTTCCGCCAGTGGGCGGCGGTGGGCGGAAGCCCGGGAAGCGACGTCATGTTCCGGTGGAAGGACGTGATCAGCGGCGGCAGATTCCTTCAGAAGCTCTGGAGCATGTACCGGTTCTCCGCCCCCCACGCTGTCGGGTCCGACGACGCGGCCCCAAACCAGGTGGACCGCTGGCTCCTCTTCGAGCTTTCTTCGATGATCGAGGCAGTCACCGATTCGATGGATAGGTTCCAGTTCGATGAGGCCTTCAGGGCCATCAGGTCCTTCGCCTGGGACGTTTTCGCCGACAACTACATCGAGCTCGTCAAGTCCCGGCTCTACGGCCCCGACGGCCCCGAGAAGAGGGCGGCCCAGACGACGATCCGTGCCGCCCTAGAGGCCCTGACCGGCCTCCTTGCACCCTTCACCCCCTTCATCGCCGAGGAGATCAGGATGAATCTCTCTGGCGAGTCAGTCCACACCTCCAGCTGGCCAGAGCCCTGGGATATCTCGCCCCAGCCCGAGGGATGCCTGATCAAGGATGTGGCGGCTGCTGTGAGGAGGTACAAGTCGGACCGCGGGATGGCCCTCAACTCTCCTCTGGTCGGGATCGAGGTCTACTCCGATTTGGAATTGGAGACGACGGACCTCTCCGGCTCTACCAGCTCACCGGTGGCCGTGAAGCGAGGCAGCCCCGAGATCGAGACTAGGGCCGTCGAGGTGAAGCCCTCGATGAAGGCGATTGGCCCCGTCTTCAAGAACCAGAGCGGCGAGATAATCAAAAAACTGAAAGTGATGGATCCTGAGGAGGTGGCCAGACGGCGGGAGGCCGGAAAGATTGTGGTCGAAGTGGGCGAGGAAGTTGTGGAGCTCGGCCCTGAGGCGGTCGAAATCTCCACTGAGACCCTCTCCGCTGGGAAGGCCGTCGAGATGATCCTTCTCGCGGGCGCTACCGTCCTCATCAGGACAGGATCATGATCGAGGTCGAGGTAAAGGCTCGCTCCCCGCCGGATGTCGAGGCGAAGATCGCGGGCCTCGGCGGCGAGCTGATGGGGGTGGAGACCCATCTCGATCTCTACTTCAAATCTCCCTCCCGCGACTTCGCCCGGACAGACGAGGCCCTCAGGATCAGGGTCAAGGAGGAGGGGGCGCGGCTCACATATAAGGGGCCGAAGCTCGACTCCGAGACGAAGTCGAGGAGAGAGCTGACCGTCCGGGTCGACGACCCCGAAGCTCTCGAGGCGATCCTGGAATCGGTGGGATTTTCGCGAGCCTCCGTCGTAAAAAAGAGGAGGACCAAGTACGCCCTGGGGGAGGCGGTCCTCTGCGTCGACGAGGTCCAGGGGCTCGGATCCTTCATCGAGGTGGAGCTATCGGGGGACGAGGACTGGGCGGATCAGAAGAGGACGGCCCTCGAGATCCTGGCAAAGCTCGGCCTCTCGGAGTCGATAAGAGAGTCCTACCTGGAGCTATTGAACGATTCGGAGGCGCGGGATGGCTGAAACCCTCAGGGAACGAGTCCAGCCCATGGCGGTGATGATCTCGCTGGTGGTGGCCGTTCAGCTCCTCTCCCTCGCCCTGATGCCGGCCCTTTCAAAGACAGAGGTGAGGATCTTCGAGAACCCAGAATCCGCTGCCAACCCCTTCAGCTACATCATTCTGGTCCTGGGGTTCACCCTCTTCATCCTGATGGCCATGAAGCTGAAGAAGGGCTGGGTCGTGAACGGAGTCATCTTCCTGGCGGTGGCCATGGGCGTCTACTACGTCCTATCGGCCTTCATCTCACCCCTTCCGGCGCTCCTCCTCTCCCTTGCGATCCTCATCCTTCTTCGCCTCTACCCTGAATGGTATGTCATCGACCTGGTGGGCCTTCTCGTCTGTGCAGGGGTCGCAACCCTCTTCGGCCTAAGCATGACCCCCTTTCCTGCGCTCCTCCTTCTGGTGGTGCTGGCGGCCTATGACGCCATATCCGTCTATAAGACCCGCCACATGGTGACCCTTGCTGAGGGGGTGATGGAGATCAGAGCCCCCCTTCTCTTTGTCGTCCCTAAGACGTGGGGCTACAGCTTCCGGCGCGAGGGGGTCGGATCCGGTGAAGATCGGGGCGCCTATTTCCTGGGCCTCGGGGATGCCATCATACCCACGATTCTGGTGATCTCCGCCAACTGGTCCCTGGGCCTTCCGATGGTCGGACTGTTGGGGGTTGGAGCCAACCTTCCCTCTCTGGGAGCGATGCTCGGGACGGCTTTGGGCTTCGCCGTCCTCTCCACCACCTCCAGGGATAAGCCCCAGGCGGGCCTTCCCTTCCTCAACGGCGGCGCGATCCTCGGTTTTCTTATGGCGGCTATGATCTCGGGAGCAGTCCTCTTCTGAGGTTTACCGACAACTATTTTTTCGCAGCACCTTATCTCCAGTGCAGGAGGCCGGAGAGGTGGACGATAACGACGTCGTTTTAGAGGCGCAGTTTGTGCCCTTCTGCCCGAAGTGCGGTACTGAGTGTGAGGCGAGAGAGCTGAGGCGAGCCCTCGACTCGGACAATTGGAAGAAGATCGTGATCGAGGCGATCTACTACTGCCCCAAATGCGACAATTACTGGAGTGAGGGGCTGGTGGAGAAGGGGTACAAGTGACTTGAGATGGTCCAGATAGTGGAGGAGGGCGCAGTCACCCTCAACGTCGAGGGGGCCTTCTACAACCCGAGGATGAAGATGAACCGCGACATCGGGGTGGCTGTGGCAGGGGCCCTGGGAATCTCCGATTACCTCGACGCCCTCGCCGCCAGCGGGGCCCGGGGCCTGAGAGTGGCAAAAGAGGCGAAGGTCGATCATGTGGCCTTAAACGACGTCAGTCCGAGAGCAGCTCGGCTCCTCGAAGAGAATGCAAAGAGAAACGGGCTTGAGGCTTGTGAGATCCTCTCCACCAACGCCAATGTCCTCATGCACCAGAGGCACTTTGAGGCCGTGGACCTCGACCCCTTCGGATCCCCATCGCCCTTCATCGCCGCAGCCTCTCGATCAGCCATCGGCTACATCTTCATAACCGCGACGGATACCGCTCCCCTCTGCGGAGCCCACCTCAAAAGCGGCATAAGAAAGTACATGGCCGTCCCGGTCAAGGCCGAGCACCACCGGGAGATGGGGGCCAGGATCCTTCTGGGGGCAACTGCTAGAGAGCTGGCACGGGTAGACAAGGGTATGGAGCCTCTTCTCACCTATGCCTCCGAGCATTACGTCAGGGTCTACCTCAAAATCGCGAGAGGGGCGAAGATGGCGGACAAGACCCTCAAGGGCATGGGACACCTTGAGCAGTGTCGAAGCTGCGGCAGATGGCGCGCCATCCCCGGGATGGCCTGTCAGTCCTCTGGAGTCTGCACCTTTTGCGGAGAGAGGGCAGATGTGGCGGGCCCCCTGTGGCTGGGGCCCATCCAGAATCGCGAGCACATAAGAAAAACCCTCGCGGAGCTGGAGGGATCGATCGCCAGGTACGACCGTGCAGTTCGACTCCTTCATCTATGCGCCGAGGAAATCGACGATCCTATGTACTATGACCACCACAAACTTTGTAGGAAATTTAAGGTCACTCCGGGCTCTGCTGAGAGCCTCGTCGAGAGGCTGAGATCTGGCGGATGGAGGGCATCCAGAACTCATTTCAGCGGGGTGGGGATAAAGACCGATGCTCCCTTCGAGGTCCTGAACGAGGTTCTGTGCTCCATTTAATTGTTTCAGTCTCGAGATTGCCCTACCTGCCCATGGATATCTCGACTTCAATTTCGGCTTGACCCGAAAGTTAATATGGGATAAGAGATATATCCAAGATTGACTACAGCGCTAATCTCTGCTGTAGTATAGTGGCACGAGATGATGAAAATTACCCCCTTCATTGCTACTCCCTTACGTCACCTCGTGCCAACCCTTCATTGAAGCCGACCTCAGTTTGAAGGCAACCTTTTATATCAGGGTTCACCTCTGGGGTAAATGATCATCTTTCCCTCGCCAGCCTTTTTTTCCTCAATAGACGTTCTTACAAAATATCAGAAGAATGCAAATAATAAAATAGGATGAACTACTACAAGCCCTTCCTATGAAGATCGCGATTGTTGGAGGCACTGGTGATTTCGGAAAGGGACTCGTTATGCGCTGGGCTGCCGAGCATGAGATCATCTTGGGGTCCAGACGGATTGATAGCGCAGAGAAATCCGCTGAAGAGATCTGCTCGACACTGAGGGGCAGGGGGATAGAGCCCAAGATAAGGGGCATGGAGAACGCTGATGCCATTGAGGTGAGCGATCTCGTCGTCCTCTGCCTTCCGTTCGAGTTTGCCAGGTCGATGGTCACGGAGCTGAGAGGGAGCTTCGGCGATCAGATCGTCGTGTCTCCGATTGTCCCCATGGTCCGAGCTGGAACGCGGTTCGATTACATCCCGCCTGCGGAGGGGAGCGCCGCCCTCATGGTCAGGGATCTCGTCCCTACCTCGGCCAAGGTGGTCACAGCCTTTCACACCGTATCTTCTTCGGCTCTCAGGAACCTTGACAGAACGATTGAAGGCGATGTTCTCATAGCTGGCGACGATTCCGACTCCAAAAAGATCGTAGCCGACCTCGTCAGGCTCATAGATTATCTTCGTCCCTTGGACGCGGGGGACCTGAAGGTTTCAGCCCAGATAGAGGGCCTTACGCCGCTCCTTCTGAATGTAAGCAAGCTGAAGAGCAATGCCATCAAATGCCCAGGGATAAGCGTTCTGAGCAGCCTGACAGAAAAGAGGACGATAAGAGTTACAGGTACCTGCTGAGACTATTGGAACCGTCTTTGAGAAGGCGGGCCCCACCCGCCTCCAAGATATCCGCGATCCTTTTACCCCATTTTTCCGAGCTTTTTGGCGGTGGAACCCTGCTATGGTTTTATAAACCATCGATTATCTTTTTGAATTGCCTCTCGGCTCTTCTTCTCTTGATGCTGCTAAGTTTGGCGATCTCCCCCTCATCGACTTCCAACTCGGAGCGATCTATTCGCTCCAGAAGCCTTCGTCCGCGTTCGGATCTGATGATGACTGTGGAGTAGTCCTCCGGGCTCCCCACCGATCCCACCGATATATCTGCCAGTCGAGAGACGAAATCGCTACAAAATCGACAACCTTCATTCGCATCCCCCTCCAGGTCGGAAACTTTGCAGGAGAATTCTTTGTCGCCCATGAATATCGAGAACTTTCCCTTTCCTATCTGTATTCTTTCAGCCTTCTCGAGATCTGCGTCAAACATATCCCGGACATGCCGCCTCAACTCCTCGCGATCGAAGCTCTCGAAACAGAAGAGCCCTATCAGAGTGATCTTCGCATCCGGAAACTCTGAGAGGCTCCCTTCGAGCTCCAATTTTCTGACCGCTCTGATCTGGCAGGGGGTCCCCACCACGGCCAATCTCCTCTTACCGCTTCGGAGCGCCTCAAAAAGAGTCGGAATGACGGGCACCCGCAGATATTTCGTTCCCCGGGAGTCCAAGACGGCTTCGACGCTCTCGGCTACGACGGCATGGGCTCTATACTCCTCCCCCTGGAGGACTACGATGGCGGCATCTATCTCCCCTTTATCAATGGCTTTGGCCAGCATGGCAGTGACAGCCCCGCCATCTTGCCCCTCTCTATGTGTCCTACATGCAAGAATATCGCTGTAGACGCCGATCTCTTCATCTCTCTCTCCCTGAAGGAGGCGGTCCTCGATCTCGATCGTTTCTTCTGGTGTGAGGGGATAAACATTACTCAATTTTTTTATCGCGTTTGTAGGACAGACCAGGGCACAAGCCCCGCAGGCGATGCAATCATCAGAAAAATCTCTATACGGCGTGTCGATGGCCCGCTCAACGCCCCGGGAGATGGGGCTTATCGCTGAGACCCCCACCAGCTCCTGGCAGACTCTAGCGCATAATCCGCAGAGGATGCAGCTCTCATCTGCGAGTCTGAACCTGGGGGATGTGATCCCGTATTCTTTTGCAAGTTTTACAATTTTCGGCTCCTCAGGGCATCGAGCCAATAGGAGCTCGAGGATCATCGCCCGAAGATGGCGAACATCTGGAGAAGAGGTATTAACATTCAATCCCTCCTCTACAGGATAGTTGCATGAGGTTACGATCTTCTTTCTTCCATTTTTTTCGATTTCGACTGAACAAAGCCTGCATGCCCCGGTGGGATCGAGGGCGGGGTGATGACAGAGGGTGGGGATGCAAATGCCCGCATCTTTGGCGGCCTCCAGAAGGGTCTTATCATCGTCGGTCTCTATCTCCCTATCATCTATCCTCAACATCACCTTCGTCATCTAGATCACCTCGTCTTGCTATCTTTTTCCTTATCGCCTGAGGAGATCGAAGCCGATGGGACTGGAGGAGCAGACGACTTCCCAGAGATCCTCACGACCGCCTTCACCTTCGATGGACATACATGAAAGCATATGCCACATCGAGAGCATTTCGATTGATCGATGGCCATGACCACCTTCCCGGTTTCTTCTGCCGACTCTTCTTCAGATATCGCCCCCTGGGGGCAGTTTTCCCTGCAAAGGCCACATGCTATGCAGATATCTGGGCGGATGAAATATGATATGAGTTGCTCGCATACCAGAGCGGGGCATCTCTGATCCTGGATGTGGGCCACGTACTCTTCTTCAAAATGGCGGATGGTGCTCAATACTGGATTGGCTGCGGTCCTACCCAGAGCACACAAAGACGCCGACTTCATAACACCTGCTACTTCCTTGAGGGTCTTCAGATCCTCTGCTTCGCCCCTTCCCGCAACTATCTCGCTGAGGATATCCCTCATCTGTCTTAGGCCCTCTCTGCAGGGAACGCACTTTCCACACGACTCATCGCAGAGAAAGTCCACGAAGTAGCGGGCCAGATCCACAGCACAGGTATCCTCATCTAGAACTATTATGCTTCCCGAACCCATCATGGAGCCGAGGCTCGTGAGCCTATCGAAATCCACAGGGGTATCCAGATGCTCTTCGGGGATTATCCCCCCCGAAGGGCCTCCCGTCTGGACTCCTTTTACTTTTTTTCCACCAGGAATTCCGCCCCCTATGTCGTATATTATCTCCCTCAGGGTCATTCCCATGGGAACTTCTACGAGACCGGTGTTGTTCACCTTTCCCACCAGGGAGAAGATCTTGGTCCCTTTGCTCCGCTCCGTACCGATGGAGCTGAACCAATGGGCACCTCTGTTTATTATCAGGGGTATATTGGCCCAAGTCTCCACATTGTTCAGGAGGCTGGGGCGATTCCATAAACCTCTCTCAGAGGTGTGGACGTACTTCGGCTTTGGCTCGCCCACCTTACCCTCCAGAGCGTTCATGAGGGCCGTGGACTCGCCCGAGACGAAGGCTCCAGCCCCCCTATGCAATTCGACGTCAAAATCGAACCCCGACCCGAGAATATCCTCTCCCAGAAGGCCGCACTCTCGAGCCTGCTCTATGGCAATCTTCGCGTTCTGGACGGCCAGAGGATATTCCGCCCGGACGTAGATGAACCCCTTCTCAGATCCTACGGCATAGGCCCCGATCACGAGCCCCTCGAGAACGCTATGGGGGTTTCCCTCCATTAGAGCCCGGTCCATAAAAGCCCCCGGATCGCCCTCATCGCAGTTTACAATTACATATTTGGGGGTACCCAATGCTCTCTTTGCGGCTTCCCATTTCAATCCAGTGGGAAAGCCACCGCCGCCCCGGCCCCGAAGGTCGGACCTCTTCACCTCGTCGATCACTTCCTGGGGCGTCATCCTTGACAGGGCCAGGGCGAGGGCGCTGTACCCTCCTTGGACGATATAATCAGCTATATTTTTAGGGTCTATTTTTATGTTGTTATTTATTAAAATTCTGGTCTGATGCTTGTAGAAGGGGATCTCTTCCTCGTGGACTGCCCGGGCCCCCGTAGCCGGATCCGAATATAAAAGGCGATCTATCAATCTGTTATTCAAGACCGTCTCCTCTAATATCTCCGGCACATCTGTCGGATTGACCTTTACATAGTGAATCCCCTCAGGGTATATCACAACTATAGGTCCCTTTTCGCAAAATCCGGGGCATCCTGTCTCCTTCAGCGTGATCTTCGTTGCGAGGCCCCTCTCGTCCAGCTCTTCCCTGAAGGCGTCGATGACCTTTCGTGCTCCCAGAGCCAGACATCCCGTGCCTGCGCAGACCGTTATCAGCGGCATCTCTGACTCGCTGGGATCTCTTCGAGACCTCAATTTCTCTCTCATCTCTTCGAGGTCCCGAAATGAGGCAAGCTTTGGCATCATATCTCCCTCAACTTCGCTTCTTCAGGATCTTCTCCACCTTTTCCAGGGTCACACCGCCGTGGTACTCATCGTCCACGGTCAACACAGGGCCCATCGAGCAGCATCCCAGGCAGTTCACTTTTCTCAGGCTGAAAGACAAGTCCGGGGTCGTCTCTTCAGGCTTAATATTCAGCCTCGATGCGGTGAAGTCCAGGACCTTCTGAGCTCCCCGGACCTGGCAAGCGGTGCCCATGCAGACCTGTATCATATGTCTGCCCACAGGATTCAGGTTGATGGCCTTGTAGAAGCTGGCGATTCTATAAATCTGACTGGTGGGAACTCTCAACCTCTCGCTCAGATGATCGATGACCTCCCTCGGTATCCAGTGGAACTCGCTTTGTAGGTCCAGAAGCAGTTGAATTAAGACGCCTTCTCGGCCCCGATATCTCTCAATTATCTCGTCAACCTTCTCCAGATCAACCGCATCCATTCCTCTACCGCCTTCTTTCTTGTTATATTAGCATCGACTTCATTTCTGTTTATAGGTGTAAATAGACAGGGCCGAAGGCTCCTGAAGACCCGAAGGGCCCGCATAAACCTATCTCAACTCGCTCAAAGAATGTATCTGTCCGTACCACCACGAGGATTGAGATGGAATTAGAAAGAGAAGTAGTTTGCGGGGGATATGAGCGATCCATCTCGAAAACGATCCAATTCAGAATATTGGACGACTTAGAACTTATTTATCGCATAAATAATGATGAAATATTATTACATAAGTAGACGATATCTGACAATTTATACCGGATGGAAGAGGGACGCCTATGAGGTCTTCTTCCAGGCCGGGTCTTATTAACGGTCTTTTTTTAGAGGATGCCGCCTATAAGTTCATCGGGGCTGAGGCCGGACATCCTGAGGATGAGGTAGGCTCCCAGGACCGTCCCCGCCACGCTCCCGATGTTGGCGAGGGCGGCGACCAGTATTACCCTGAATAGGGGTATCGCCATCAGCTCCTTGAAGGTCTCGGCATCGGCGAGCTTCTTGGTGTCGGCCATCGTCGGCTTCCTCTTCCAGGCCTCCACGATCCCCGCAAACCAGCCCGCGGCCATCAGGGGGTTTAAGCTCGTCAGCCATGCGATCATGAAAGCCGTCAGGGCCGATAAAGGATGGCCCCGAGCCAGGATCACTCCAAGGGCGCTGAGGACGCCGTTCACCAGAAACCAGACCTTGAGGGCGGAGAAGATGTTCTCGGCGCTAGTGCTGGATATCAGCACTGCAGCGATGGTTACCACCACCAGGAGCATCAGGGCGGCTCCGAAGAGCTTGGGGGCCGAGATCCTCCTTTTGGAGATCCGGGTCATATTCTCAAAGGGAGGTATCTTCTCGGGGTGGGCGAGGTACTTCGTTATACCATCCCTGTGGCCCGCTCCGACGACGGCCACTACGCGCCCCTCGCTTCCCAGGCGGATCAGGTTTCGGGCGATGTAGGCGTCCCTCTCGTCGATCAGAACTTGGGCTGCCCCGGGCGATACCTCCCGGAACTCCTCTATGATCGCGGAGACGACGTCCTCCTCGGTGACCTTCTCGATATCGATCTCATCCCCCCGCCCGAAGGCCGCGGGGATCATCGAGGCGAAGAGCTTCGCCTTCTCCAGGAGGCTCATGGCAGACCAGAACCTCTGGATGGTGACGGCGATGTCTCTGTCCACCAGGGCCACCCTGGCTCCGGTCCTCTCGGCGACCTCGATGGCGGCGATCATCTCGGAGCCGGGCTTGACTCCGAGGTCTGAGCCGATCTTCTTCTGGATGTAGGCGAGGAACCACTGGACCAGGAGGAGGTAGAGCTTCCCCCCGCTCAAGATCTCCTTTATCTGGATCTCTCCATCCTCTTCCTGGCCCGTGAGGGCGCGGTACCTGCCCTGACAGAGCTCCACGGCGACGATGTCGGGGTGCAGGTCCTCTATGGCCTGCGTCACCTCTTGGACGCTCTTTTCGGATACGTGAGCTGTCCCCACGATCACAATCTCGCCCTTTATGCCATCCTCCCGAGGAGCCTGGCGAAGCTCTGCATCTCCTGCGCCGCCTGAATCTATATCTTCCAAGTCGATTACCCCGCGGTGAGCCATCAAAGGACGACCACCTAAAAAACCCTTTGTGCACGACGGCGGCGATTCGGAGAGAAAATCAATTGAGGTCACCACCCAGAACAGATCTCTATAGCCCTGAGGAGGTCTGAGCGGGAGACTATTCCGACGAGCTTGCCCTCATCCATCACGGGAAGCCTCCGGATCTGCCGTTCCATCATCTTCTTCATCGCCTCGGCAGCGTCAGCGTTCGGCTCGATCACGTATATCGACTTCACCATGATCTCTCCCACGGTGATCTTCTCCCTCTTCTCCTCGGGAACCCTCTGTACGTCGGAGATCGTCACGATCCCCGCGAGCCTCCCGTCCACCAACACGGGGTACCCCCGATGCTTCTCGCGGAACATGAGGTTCATGATCTCGGGGAGGGGAGTCTCCGGCGAGACGGTCTTCAGGTCCACCGACATGATGTCCCTCACCTTAACGCCCTCCAGGGGGACGACGATGGCCGTTGACCTCTCCTCGTCAGAGGCCGCGATGTAGATGAATATGGCTATCACCACCAGAAGGATGCCGCCGCCGAAGAGGCCCAAAAAGAACATCATAATCGCAAAGAACTTGCCGATATTTGCGGCCCGTCTCGTCGCCTCGACGTAGGCCATCCTGGATGCAAACCAGGCCCGCAGGACTCTGCCGCCGTCCATGGGGAAGGCCGGGAGGAGGTTGAAGATCATCAGGACTATGTTGATCACCCCCAGGGTCCAGAGGAGGGTGGTGAGGGGGTGGCCACCGCCCAGAAGGATGGCCGACTGGATGCTCAAGAGGGTGCATCCGACTCCGATGATCCCGCTGACGCCCGGCCCTGCCACCGCCATCCTGGCCTCCATGCTGGGGTCGCGGGGTATGTCCTCCATCGAGGCGACTCCGCCGAAGATGTAGAGTGTGATGCTCCGGATCTTTATCCCGTACCGCATCGCCACGAACGAGTGGCCCAGCTCATGGAGGGCGACGCATACGAAGAGGAGAATGGAGAAGGCGAAGGAGTAGGCCCATCTCGCCCCCGAGGGCTCGACGGCTCCAAAGCCGTATGCAAAATCGAAGACCTGGCCGAAAATTTTGACGGGAAAGGGCTGGGTGAAGGTTGTGAATACATAGGCGACGAAGGGTATGATCGCGAGGAAGGTGACGTGAAGTCTGATGGGGATTCCAGCGATCCTCCCGATGGAGAAGGCGGAGCTCATGAAATTAGACTCGTTCTGCCCGTTAATATCTTTTTTGAGGGATGGGTGTCGGAGGCGTAGAAATCACATCGTTCTTCTTTTGTAACATTTCAACGGAAATTGTTATAACCAATTATCGCCAGATACTTCTTTGGCGGCGACTGATCGTCCTTCAGCTGACCGCCAAATCGGAGAATTGGGATCATGAAGACCAAATTAACACTTGTGCTTTTTTCGCTTCTATTACTGACGATGCCGTCGATAGCTTCGGATTACACCCTGCGGATCTTCGGCAACGCCAACATGGACGACGCCATCGACGAGGAGGATCTCGACCTGATCGAGGCGATGATCGGAGGATCGGAGGCGGAGACAGAGCTTGCAGACGCCAACCATGACGGCCTCATCGACGAGGACGACCTAACTCGTGTGGAGGAGATAATTCGGGGCGATCCGACGGAGGTCACCCTCATCGACTCGACTGAGAGGGTCGTGAAGGTTAAAACGCCGGCGGAGAGGATAGTTCCCCTCAACATGCGCCACGCCACAGCAGTCATCGTTTTGGGTGGCGAGGACGAGATCGTCGGCGTCGATAGCACCGTTCTGGATCGAGAGCTGCTCTTCGAAAACCTCAGCACGAGGGCTCTCGTCGGCTCCACCAAGGAGCCGGACATCGAGGCGATCCTCGAGCTTGAGCCCGACCTCGTCATAACCTTCACCCATCTCGCCCCCCAGGACCAGCTGGACGATAAGCTCCCTTCTGAAGTCGCCCTCGTCCGGTTCGACCTCTCTCGGTCCGAAAACCTGAAAGAGGAGATGATGGCCCTCGGCTACCTCATTGGCAATCGAGAGGCCGTGAAAGATTATGAAGAGTGGTACGACCTCTATATGGGGGCCGTTCTGGAGAAGGTCTCCGGGATCCCCGAAGAGGACCGGGTCAGGGTCTTCATGGAGAGGGAAAGTACCGATCGTGAGGCATCTGTCCGGTGGGCCTACGCCAGCGATACGGGGTACACCGACCTCTGCGACGTAGCGGGCGGGGTGAACATCGCAAAAGAGAAGATCGATTATAACGCTGATATAGAGGCGGAGTGGGTGATGGAGGAGAACCCCGAAGTGATCATAGGCCTCTCTTACAGCGGCGGCTACAGGGTGGATGACGACGCTCCCCTGATGGCGTATCGGGACGCGATCATGAGCGCCCCGGGCTTCGAGCTGGTGGACGCCGTGAAAAATGGGCGAGTCTACATAATCTCGGGCGATTTCTCCCTCGGTCCTCAGATGACTATCGGGGCCGTCGCCGTAGCCAAGTGGCTCTACCCTGAGCTCTTCAGTGACCTGGATATCGAGGCGATCCACCAGGAGTTTCTGAAGAAGTTCATGCACGTCGACTACGACCTCACAGAACACGGGGCCTTCGTCTACCCGCCGCTGGATTGATGCTTGTGAAATGGTCTGGGTAAGGTTTACATCATCCCTCGCATCATCCCGCGCTCACCAGCCGCCTGATCATGGCGCTGTGCTCCACCATGCAGACGACGATGTAGGCCTCTTCGAGGGTCGCCCCGATGGCGAAGACGCCATGCCCCCGGACGATGCATGCCCTGTGTTCTTTGAGGGCGCTAGAGGCATGTTTTGCGAGGCTTAGGCTTCCCATCTCCCCCTCGACGATGGGGACGGCCCCGAGAAACTTGGACCCTTCGCCGTCCATCGGCTCGAAGGGCCCCTCCTCCAAAATCGAGGTGGCGACGGCGTAGGGGGAGTGGGTGTGGATGACGGCCCCGGCCTTCGTCCTCTCGTAGATGGCCCGGTGGACGACCGTCTCGCAGCTGGCGAGGGCATCTTCGGGGCATGGGCCCTCCCGGGACACCTCGATCACCTGGTCGTGGCCGATCTCGTCGAGCATCGATCCCGTGGAGGTGATCAGGATCTTTCCCTCGGAAAGGAGGCTGATGTTCCCGAAGTGGGCGTAAGCGAGTCCTTGTGAGACGACCTTTCGCCCGAACTTCGATATCTCGTTTTTGGGGTCCATCATCTTCACCTCAGGTCAGGACGAAAGGGACGGCGGTAGTATCCCTCCCCCCGAAGGGGTCGGCAGCCTCCACCGCGATCGAATACTCGCCGGGGGCCCAGAACCTCGTCTCCCAGCGACCTGTGTAGACGCCGTTTCCGTCGAAATCGCGCATCGGGATCCTGATCTCCCTCTCTTCGCCGATGACGTGGACCTCGACGTCGGAGACGTCTCCAGAGACTCCAGCCTCTATCATGACGGGATCTCCAGTCATGGCCTTGGACCTGCTCAAATCGAGGCTAAATACCTCGGGGTCGGACCGGTCCTCGCTCCCCTCCACCCGGGATAAGGCAGCGGAGAGGTTGAGGGCACCGTAACCGTAATTGTTGTCGGGACCCGATAGCCCCACGTCGTCGGCGGACCTGAGGAGAACCCTCTTCACCCCCGCAGGGTCGAGGGTGGGCTGCTTTTCGAGGATCACCGCAGCAGCTCCCGCCACTTGGGGTGCAGCCATGGAGGTTCCGTCCATATTGCCCTCACCGCGAAGGGTTCCAGACCGAGCAGAGGTGACGTTCACCCCCACCGCCACCAGGTCCGGTTTGACCCGGTTGTCTGGGGTCGGGCCCCGGGAAGATCTATGGAAGAGATCCCCGGAGGGGTCCATAGCTCCCACGGTTATCACCTTCTCCGCTGTTCCGGGCGTCACGATCGACCGTGCGGCGGGACCTGAGTTTCCGGCAGCGACGCACATCACTATCCCTTCGTCGACCATCCTTTCGCAGGCTGAGTCGAGAAGGGTGGACCCGTCGCTCGGCCCCTCGCCGCCGACGCTGAAAGAGATCACGTCTATTCCCAGCTCCCCCTGATTTTCTAGAATCCAGTCGAGAGCGGTGAAGGCATCGGATAGGTAGCATGCACCATCTTCGTCCATCACCTTGATCACCACAAGCTCGGCTCCCGGGGCCACTCCGCCCCGATCTCCGGTTCCTGCGATGAGGCTTGCGCAATGGGTGCCGTGGCCGTGGTCGTCGTAGGCCTCCTCCTTCCCGTTGACGAAGTCCTTGAAGGCGACGATCTTTGGATCCTGGGTGAAGATGTCGTCATCCATGTCGTCGAGGGACCTGTGGTTCGGATCGGCTCCGGTATCCAGGATCGCCACCGTCCTTCCCCTTCCATTATATTCACTGACGTTAAGTCGGGGATCCTTCCTGGGGCTGTACCCTTCTGAGACCCCGCCCAGGATGGTAAGCTTCTTATCCTCGTAAACTCCTTTGACGCCCTCCGTCCCCGCCAGGCTCTCAAGCTCATCTTTGGGGATCACCATCGAAGTTCCGGGCAGGACTCTGAACGCTTCGTCCTCCTCCTGAACCCTCATTTTCTCCCTCCTCAGAGAGACGTTCTCCTCGTGGAGGACTATGACCTTCAGTTCTCGGTCTTTGCGCTTCTCGAGGCTGTCTTCGATCCGATTGGAATTGAGGTCCAGGGGGTCGAGGACCTTGAGGATCAGGTCAGAGCTCACCGCGGCGTTTCCCGCCCGATCGACGGCGACGATTGCGATCCTGTAGTCACCGGGCGGCAGGTTAGAGCTACAGTGCCCCTCGTACCTTCCGGTCCGAGCGAGGTCGATCAGAGGCACGTAGCGTCCCCCCACTTCGGCGTAGACGATGTCGACCATGATGTCGTCTCTCACCCAGGCGCTGATCTCCACCTTTGGGTCGCCCCGCTTCACGATCATCGGAGCGACGTGAGCGTTGAATATGACGGGGGGTTCGATGTCGTCATCGGGGTTTAAGACGGAGTCCATCCTCTGGAGAAACCATCTTGGGGAGACCTCTGGAGGTTGTTCGTTCAAGGAGACGGAGATGGCCGCGCCGCTGGAGGCGACGACGAAGATCGCCACCAGGGCGACAAAAAATGGAGGGCTTAGGCGGCTCATCTTCGGAGTTTTTACTTATTCATCCGATTAATAACTTCCTAGCTTTCTGATCCCCGTGCTGGCGGAGGCCGGGGCCGTCTCCTGGACCGGAGCCATGCTATCGATCTCGATCGTCAGGACATCCTCGAAGTAGGAGGTCTTTCCGCCCGCAGCCGCCGCCAGGGTCACCGTATAGGCCCCATCGGCCGCGCTGGTGGCGTCCCAGGTTCCTACGTATTCATCGCTCATGGTAGAGGCGAGCTCGATGGTGGCCATGATCTCCCCATCCAGGTTCTGGATGAGGGCTCCAGCGGCGGTGATCGGAGCGAGAGTGGTCTTCCCGATGGAGCCGAGCTTGACGCCGCCGGTGATCTCAGAGGGGTTCGAGCCCGAGGCGTAGAGGGCGACGGGGTCGAAGCAGGCGACGCACCCCATCGTCTTCACCGTCGGCTCCTCCAGGGACGGCTCTGAGAGGATCGCCTCGATCTCGGCTTCGTTGACTATGGATTCTTCCGTCTCGTTGGACCCTTCTTCTACGGCGGCTTCTTTTGCGGCCTCAGTAACGGCTGCCGAATCTTCGACGGCCGCCTCCTCTGACGCGGCCTCTTCATCGAAGGTCTCCGCCGCGAAGAGCTCTGTCTCAGAATCTGCCTCGTCGGGGACGACGTCAAAGGTGGCATAGATCTTCACCGGGCCGGGCCTTGCAGGGTTCGGGTCTGCCCGGGCCTCTTTCAGGACGACCTTGACCGGCTCCCTCTTCGCCTCCCAGTCGTTCCAGGTGTAGATGCTCGATTCGTATCCCATCAGTTGGAGGGCGAAGGAGACCATGGCCGCCCTCGCGCCGGCGTTGGAGTAGACGGCGATCTTCTCTCCATCGTCGAGGCCAGAGAAGATCTCCGCCAGCTCTTCGCCGCTCTTCATCCGGCCGCCAGTCAGGATCTCGTCATAATCTATGTGGATGGCTCCCTGAATCTTATCCGCGGCGAACTCCTGGAGGGTCCGGGCGTCGACGAGCTGATACTCGCCGCTGGAAACCCCCACATAGTCGGCCAAAAGTCCCGATCTCACCCGGGGCTCGTAGGTCACAGCGGGCCTCTCGTTCGCCTTCTTCTCGGTGGCCTTCCCTGCGTCCCTCCACTCTTCCAGCCCTCCGTCCAGGACCTGGACGTCATCGTGGCCGACGTACCTCAAGGCCCAGAAGACGAAGGGGGCGACGGATATCCCGTCGCAGGGTTCGCAGCTGCCGTATACCACTACTGAGTCTTCGGGGGATATGCCGGCGTTCCCGAAGATCTCGGCCATCTCTGCTGCAGGCTTGGGGTTGTTCTTCACGTCGAGAAGCTCGTCCCAGTAGAGGGGGATCGATCCCTTGATGTGGATTGTCTCGTAGTCGGATCCCACGTCGAGGATCACATCTGCGTCCTCGGCCTCTTCGAGGGAGGCGAGAAACTCGTCGTGGACAAACTCTCCATTGCTTCTATCGCCCTCGCTCTCCATGGCAGCCCTCGCCAACTGGGGCCGCGAAGGCCCCTCACTCGCGGTGTTGTCATCGAAGCTGTGGCCAAGGAAGTTATATATGTCCAGTTCGTAGGTCTCCTCTCCCCTACAGGTGGGGCAGCCCCACCTATCCAAGTGTTCTTGAGAGATGTTTAAATCCGCGCTTGCGCAGGATACCATGACGAATATCAGTGCCAAAGTCCAGGCCATCTTGCCGATCCTGGACAGGAACCCTGCAGATTTGTGCCCAGTGTTCTTGTCGGGCCCGTCAATTGAAGACTCGTCTTCTATAACCCCTAATAACATGTTTTTTCCCCTAAAACTAAATTGTAAAGCTTGATCTACCTTAAAGTTGTTGAGAAAGGGCCTCGTTGAAGTCCCAGCCGGACCTCGGCAGAAGCTCCAGCTCCCCTATCTCCTCTTCTATCTCGTATCCCTTTGAGTCCTTCGCCGTCAGCACTATCTTGTACCTCCCCTCCTCCATCAGGGCTGTCTGGAGGGTGCCGACGTAAACGTCCTCTTCAGATCGGTCCATCCGTATGTACTGAGTCCTTCCCGAGGACCTCAGAAGGCTCTTGGTCCTGGCCGACATCTGAGGAACCCCGTATTTGGAGTCAATGACGGCCGTCACCGTCACCTGGGTGCCTATTTGGGCGCGGGCAGGGAAAATGGAGGCGTCCACGAGGGTGAGGGGGAGTATCGCGTCGCCCATGATGGGATAGACGTCTCTCGCCCTCTCGTTGATGACGCGAGGAAGGTCTGCAAAACCGTCGCTCCCCGATACGTTCTGGCCGGGGCCGCCGAATTCGTCGGAGCCGATGTAGTCTCCCCAGAAGTTTCCTCCTACAGGATAGGCTGCATACCACTGGTTGACCCCCCTATCCTCGGCGGGGATGACGCAGTCAAAGATCCTGTTCTTGTAGATGTGGTTTCCGTCGCTGTTGACGAAGATACCTTTCTGGCTTCCGGACACGTTGTTCTCGAGGATGGTGTTGTTCCCGTCAGGACCCTCCTGGATCTGGATCCCAAAGACGGGGTTATCGACGATCTCGTTTCCTCTGATGAGGTTGTATCCCGATCCAGACTGGAGGAATAGGCCCACCACGCCATTTTCAGATATCTCGTTTTCGAGGATCTGGTTATCCGAGCAGCCGTGGATCATCTTGATCCCAGAGTTCTTGTTTCTGGATAGGACGTTCCTCATCACCAGGTTATCGTCGCAGTCGGTGAAGGTGTAGATCCCATAATCGTTATCCTCCGCCACGTTCCCTCGGATCACGTTCTCGGAGCAGGATGGGAAGAGGGCGATCCCGTACTCGCCGTTGGAGCTTGCGACGTTGTTGAGGATTAGGTTTCGGTTCGAGTTGGATAGGTATATTCCGTACCACCCCTCCCCGCCCAGGCCGTTGTAGTTCGCGACGTTGTTTTCGATCCTGTTCTCGTCGGAGAAGACGAGTCCTATACCCCACTGGACAGATCCGGTCACGGTGTTGTTGGAGATGGTGCAGTTTCTTGAGTTCACCAGGTGTATCCCGTAAAACCCGCCCTCGACGGTGAAGCCTGAGACTATTACGTCATCTGCCGCGATCTTGATCCCTATATTCCTCTCGCCAGCCCTGATCTTGGCCTCTGTGCCGATGAGGTTCAGGCTCTTAGTTATCTCCACATTGTCGTAGACGCCGGGACCCGCGAGGATCGTATCTCCGGGTGCAGCTTCGTTTATTGCGGCCTGGAGGTTTGAGCCCGCCTGATAAGTGGTCGCCGAGGTCGAGATGATCCATAGAATCGCCAAGATCGCAGTTGCGCCAAAGAGGCGGCAGAGATACGCTGAAGTTCTCAAGCTAACCCACCGATCTTAAGGAGGATCTTCGGTTAATAAAGCTAACGTGATGGAATGAATGTTGTGGGGCCCGAAATTTCAAAGGCCTCCTCCTCGAGGCTTTTATAGGGGTCATGTAGGTCAAAGATGAACACAAGTCTTTTTATTCATCCCGATGGCATGAATGCTTGAGGTGTTCAGTTTGAAATATCTGTCAAAATTGGGCTGTGCTCTGGCCTGCGCAGTTCTACTGATGGGAGCGACCTTTGCCATGAGCTGGTCCTCAGAGAAGATGCTGATGGGCGACTCGTACATAGACAAAGGTGCCGAGGAAGAGAATTTCGGGACAGATGAGATCCTCTGGGTCTCCTCAGAAGAAGGCGAGCCTGTTATGGAATCCTGGCTTTACTTCGATACCTTCCTCATGCAAGATGTCCTGGGCGTAGAATCCTCGGATGAGATCGATTCTGCAACTCTGAAGATATACGCCAAGGAGGTCGAGACCCCAGGAGAGGTGGAGATCCACTTCTACAACGAGGGTTTCTTCGAGGATACAATCGTATGGGAGGGTAAGCCCGATTATGATGAGGAGGCCGACGACATCATCGAGATCGATGAAGAGGGCTGGTACGAGTTCGACGCCACAGAGACGGTGAAGAAGGCGATCGAAGAGTGCCCCGACTGCCCCTTCTCCGTGGTCCTGGTGGCGGCAGGGGACACTTCTATCGGATTTGCCTCTAAGGAGGACGCCGACGGGAACGTGCCACAATTTACGATCACCACCATCGAAGAATAAGTCGTCTTGGAATCGAGATAGTCGGAGCGGCCGGGGTATATCCCGCTGCTCCAAATTACCTTTTTATATGCCCTTGTACCTGTTCCGTCTCTGATGCTTCGAACCCCTTCCTGTCTCAGAGTGTTGATCGGTTCCAAAATCCAGCCGTTTCTCCTGGCGGTTCTGGCCCTGGTCATGTTTCTCTCACCCGGCTGGGCCGAAGACGATGTGATCCTTATAAAATCTCCGGGATGCACCAAGTGCGCCGCCGCGGAAAAGACGCTAGAGGGGGTTCTGGCCGAATATCCTGGTGTCGAGCTGACAGTATACGATGTCTACACCGATGAGGGTCGAGCTGCCATCAGAGAACGTCGGCTGAAGGGCGGGGTTCCGGCGATGGCGGTGGGGAACCTCTCGATCGCATACAGGGACTATGACGGAGACCAACGCCTTCTGGAGAAGATGGTCCGCGGAGCCCTCGAATCCGATTCGTCCAGGATCGAGGGCCCCCAGATGTCGACCGCCAACGGCCCGCCCGAGGAGGGGCCAGAGCCACCGTCGGAGGCAGCTATTGATGGGGGCGAAGAGGAGATCGATGTATCCTCCCTCTCCATGATGACGGTATTTCTGGCGGGCTTCCTCGCCGGGTTCAACCCCTGCCTATTGGGGATATTGGCGTTTCTCGCCACCGCCGTCATCTCCAGCACCGGTCGCCGTCGGGACCTGGTCCTGATGGTGGCGTTCTTCTCTTTGGGGATATTCGTTATGTACTATCTATTCGGCGTCGGAATGCTCAAGACCCTCCACGCCGAGACGGTGGCATCGAGGTTTCGGATAGCTCTCACCATCCTTCTCGTGGCTCTGGGGCTCGTTCACGTCGAGGACGCAAGACGTCTTTCGGCCGGAGGCCATTCCCTCTTCAAGGCGAGCTGGTCGCAGAAATACATTGAGGGGGCCCTCTTGAAGGGAAAGTTCAGCTCTTACTTCCTCCTGGGGGCCCTCTTTTCCCTGGTGAAAGCCCCTTGCGTCGGCGCAGTCTACATCGCCATCCTCGGCCTCATCTCCGAGGAGGGGTACTCCTCGGGGGCGGCCTACCTCCTCTTCTACAACCTGGGGATCGTATCGCCGATCCTCATCCTCGGCGGCGTCATCGCCCTGGGCATGAGCCCCGAGAGGGTTGATGACTTTCGGAAAGACCACAGGGCCGGGATCAGGCTGGCGACGGGGTTGACTCTCCTCGCCCTCGCGCCCCTGATTTACTGGCAGGTGATCTGAGGCAAAGGGCGGTCTCCTCCTTTCCCTCGCCCGGCGGTGACGATTCGGAGCTGTGCAAAAGGATTAATACCGGCGAGATGTTTTTCGCTTTCGAGGTGAACGCTTGTTTTTGATAGGAGAGGCGCTGATTGGGGACGAGCCCGAACTCGCTCATATCGATCTATTAATCGGTGACAAAGATGGCCCTGTGGGGATGGCCTTCGCAAACGGCCTTGCCCAGCTCTCAGCGGGCCACACCCCGCTTCTTTCCGTAATAAGGCCCAACCTGCCGCCGAAGCCCGCCACCCTGATAGTGCCGAAGGTCACAGTTAAGAACATGGATCAGGCCGCCACGATATTTGGTCCTGCCCAGACCGCCGTCGCCAAGGCGGTGGCGGACTCCGTCGCCGAGGGGATCATCCCTCGGGCCGATGTCGAGAACCTGGTCTTGATCGTCAGCGTCTTCATCCACCCCCAGGCGCGGGACTATGACGCCATATACCGGTACAACTACGGCGCCACGAAGCTCGCGATCAAGAGGGCGATGGAGGGCTTTCCGGACATCGGTACCGTCCTCTACGAGAAGGACAGGTCCACCCACCCGGTCATGGGCTTTCGGGTGATCAGGCTCTGGGACCCGCCCTACCTCCAGGTTGCACTGGACCTGGTGGACCTCTCCGTCGTCCGGAAGGTCCTATCGCAGCTTCCGGATAGCGACCACCTCCTCATCGAGGTGGGAACGCCCTTGGTCAAGAAGTTCGGAGCGCAGGTGGTGAAGGAGATAAGGAACGTGCGGCCCAGTTCCTTTGTGGTCCTCGACCTCAAGACCCTCGACACCGGAAACCTGGAGGTGAGGCTCGCTGCAGACTCCACCGCCGACGCCGTCGTTATATCGGGGCTCGCCCCGAAGAAGACCCTGGAGCTGGCGATCAGGGAGGCGAGAAAGACCGGCATCTACTCGGTGATCGACATGCTAAATGTCCCCGACGCCCTGGCCGTCCTCAGGTCCCTGTCGGCCCTCCCAGACGTGGTGGAGATGCACAGGGCGATCGATCAGGAGGCTGAGAAGCACAACTGGGAGGTCATAGGAGAGATCAAGGAGCTGGCTGCGGGCTCCGACCGGAAGATCCTCGTGGCCGTCGCCGGTGGGATCCGGGTCGATACCGTCGCCTCGGCCCTCAAGTCCGGGGCTGACATCGTCGTCACCGGCCGGGCGATCACCGGATCCAAGGACGTCAAGGACGCCGCCGAGCAGTTCCTGGCGGAGCTGAAGCAGACGGAGATAGATCAGTACAGGGTGATGACAGACTTCTGAGATGCGCCTTCTCTTCGCCCTCCTTGTCCTCCTCGTTTTGGCGGGATCGGGCCGTCCCACCACCGAGGTCCTGGTGGGCGATGGCAGCGATCCTGCTGGCGCCGTCCTCCTCGTCGTCGATGGGATGGGTGCGAACTACGTCTACCCGGAGCTGGAAGCCCGGGCAATCGACGGGAGCCCCCTCGGCTCCGCCCTTCTCTTCAACCTGACGGGGGAGGGCGCCCGAGTTCTTAACGTGACGGTTCCCGTCCCGGAGACGGGCCCTAGCCACTCGGTTTTAGTTTCGGGCTGCTCGTGGGTCGACCCCACAATTCTGGGTACCCCCGAAGCGACGATCTTCGATCTCGCCAGGGAGACGGGCCTCGTTTGCCTCGCCGTCCTCCAGCGGGGAGACGCCATCAGCATGGTCCTAGAGCAGGATGCCCTCCTGTTCTTCGACGACAACTCCCTCTGGGGTGCCGAGCCACTTCTCGGTTGCAGGGCCGACATTCCTGTCGACCTCGTAGAACTCCTCCAGGCGTGGAGAGACCGCTTCCCCCAGTACAACCGGGAGAGGGGCGTTCCCGGATACGTCGGATACAACGCTTGGGGGCTGGATGTAGCTGCCGCCGTCGTCTCGGCGATGGGATCGAAATCGTGCCCCTTCCTCCTGCTGGTGAACGTCGGGGCCGTCGACAGCGCCGGCCACAATTTGGGACCCAAAGGGTACGTCGAGACCATCTCGGGCCTCGACGCGCCCCTGGGACGACTCATCGAGGCGTGTGAATCCAACAATGTCGTTATTCTGATCACCGCCGACCACGGCATGTCTTTTCCCGCGGGCCAGGGTAAGGGGGGCCACTCCTCCGCCAAGTACTCGTCCCGAACGGAGTCGGTGATGGTCCCGGCGGTCTTTATGGGGCCCGGGGTCGACGACCTGATCCTCGCGGGGAACTGGTCGGAGATGGACCTCGCCCCCACCATCCTGTACCTCCTGGGCCTGGAAACGGACCTGCCTCTATCCGAGGGTCAAATAATTCCTGTCTCAAAGTGCTTTAATCTCGAAGTCGATGCCGGGAAGGTGACTGACGTCGAGGTTCGAAGAGATGGTGACGTTGTGGCCCGAGCCACCGGCGATTCTCATTACATCTTCAGGAATTTGGAACGGGGCTCCTACTCGGTGGAGTCGGGCGGGAGGGGGGCGCTGGTATTCCTTAATGGTGATCAGTCGGTCGATTTCGCCAGGGGATCTGGAGGAAGCCCAGAGGGGGTCTTGCCCTTGATCTCCGATCGAATGAGCCGCAGATTCATCGCCGCGATCTTGATCCTGGCGATAAACGTCGCTGGAGCGGTCCTGATATTTAGGGTCGTCAGAAGAAACTGATTATATTGCATAGATATAATAAATTATATTTTTGAATAAAATCTTTACTTTTCCGGCCAACTTTAAATATCACTTTTCGTGACGAATTAGATGTGATGATTCATGGGACTTATCGATGATGCCAGAGCAGGAAAGATAACAACTGAAATGGAGATCGTTGCGAAAGAGGAGGGCAAAACCCCCGATTTCATCAGAAGGGGGATCGCTAGCGGGACGATAGTGATCCCGGTCTGCCCCTATCGAGACGTTCATTTCTGTGGGATAGGAAAGGGGCTCAAAACGAAGGTGAACGCCACCGTCGGCACCAGCAGCGACATCGTGGACCTGGAGATGGAGATTAAAAAGACGAAGGCTGCTGAGAAGGCGGGGGCCGACACCCTGATGGAGCTATCCACCGGCGGCGACTTCTTCGAGATCAGAAAAAAAGTGATCGAGAATACAAGCCTCTCCGTCGGCTCGGTTCCGCTCTACCAGGCCTTCATCGAGGCGATTAGGAAATATGGCGCCGGCGTCGATATGACCGAGGACGACCTCTTCCGGATCACAGAAGAGCAGGCGAAGCTCGGGACGAATTTCATGGCGATCCACACCGGGATCAACAGGATCTGTATTGAGAGGATCAAGCGTCAGGGCGGCCGATACGGCGGCCTCTGCAGTCGGGGCGGTGCCTTCATGGTTGCTTGGATGCTCCACAATGATAAGGAGAATCCCCTCTACAGCGAGTTCGACTACCTCCTGGAGATCCTTAAAGAGCACGAGGTCACCCTCAGCACGGGAAACGGCTTTCGAGCCGGCGCAGTCCACGACGCCACCGACCGCGCCCAGATCCAGGAGCTTATCATAAACAGCGAGCTGGCGGACAGGGCCACAGACTTTGGGGTCCAGACGATCGTGGAGGGGCCGGGTCACATCCCCATAGACGAGATCGAGGCGAACGTCCTGGTTATGAAGCGCCTCTCGGGCGGGAAGCCCTTCTACATGCTGGGCCCTCTGGTCACCGACATCGCTCCAGGGTACGATCACATGGTGGCGGCGATCGGAGCCAGCCTGTCGAGCGCATATGGTGCTGACTTCATCTGCTATGTCACCCCTGCAGAGCACCTCGCCCTTCCCAACGTCGAGGACGTGAGGGAAGGTGTGATGGCCGCAAGGATCGCAGCCCACATCGGCGACATGATCAAGAACGGTTCTCGCGACCGGGACCTGGCCATGGGCAGAGCCCGGCGTGACATGCTCTGGCGCGATCAGTTCGACCTCGCGATCGATCCGGATACCGCGATGCAGATAAGGGCCGAAAGGGCGCCGATCGACAGCAAGGTATGCACCATGTGCGGCGACTTCTGCGCCCATAAAATCGTGGCGGAGAATATAGATCTCCGCAAGTGAAGATCACTTTCCGGTGAGAAGCGAGGGAGATAGAGTAGGCCAACGGCTCGTCTCAAGGCGGCCTCACGCAAAGATCCGGCGTGTGACGGAAAATGGAGGGAGAGGAATGCCTTCCGCCCGTTCAGGGCGCAAGGCAAGATTCAGTACCGCCGCAATAGTTGCAGGTCAGGTCCTCGCAGGCGAGGCCGTCCGCCCCATACCCATAATGCTCTAGCTCCCAGTTTGGAGGCTGCCATATCCCGCAAGATATGGGACCGCACTCGTCTTCGACCACCCCGACTTCGATGACGCAAGTTGCTCTGACCGGCTGGACGACAGGCCCGTCGACGGACCGCGGATCGACCTCGACGGTGTTTGTGAACCTCCCGTCGCCGGGGGCAAGGGCTGAGAACTCGATCGTCTTCGTCTCGAACGGCTTGATCTCGACGAGGTTCCAGACAACAACGCCATTCTCGTAAGATGCGAAGGGGATCGAAGAGTCTATGAGTTTCATGCCAGAGGGCAACGAATCGGTCACTGTAGCCACCCTCGTCACATCCTCCGCGTTCTTGACCTCGACCTTATATCTGACGACGCTCGCGTTCACCTCGTCAAGCTCTGCGGTCTTGACGACAGACAGTTGCTCCTCTCGGGGTACAATGCAGCATGTAACCCAACTGATCTCCTGAGCGCTGAAGTTCGATGCGCAGACCCACTGGTCGCCGTTGTTGATCCCGCCGCAGACCTTGACCCTGTTGACGAGCTCGCTCGGGTGGTATTTGGTCACGTCCAGCTTCAGCAAAATCTCCACCACGCCGCCGATCCCGATATTCATCAGCGTCCAGTTGGCGTAAGTCTCAGTCAGCTCGGTGGGCCTAAGCGAGGACTCGATGAATATCGATCCCGGCGGGAGAAGGTCCTGCACATATACGGGCCCCAGGGCCTTGTTCCCATCGTTCTCGATAGAGATGGTGTAGGTTGCCACCGTTCTCGTCTTCACTTCGCCTTCGAGATGTTCCTCACCATAACCCCATGGGAGGGTCTCCTCGACGATCCCGCCCACCAGGGTCTTGGTGACGTTCAGGTGGGGCCGATCGTACTTGGCGATGCCGGTGAAGATGACCCTCCTCTCGACTGAATAGTCGCCCTCATATTGTTCGTCGAAGTCGACCTCGTCCTCCAGAATTGCCCTGTATCGAGCCCGGCCCGAGAAGTTGGCGGACGTGTCCATCTCGTTCAGGCCTTTGGCAATAGTTTCCTTGTCCAGCTCTGTGATGCTCGTATACTCCTCGCCGATGAGGCTCGTCTCAGGATTCCTGGAGTACATGCCCTCCGTCCACTTCATGGAGGCTTCGATGGATACGTCTCCCGTGAGGCTCTGGTTCATGGGGGCGTAGACGACGGCGATATCTTTAGCGATGTAGTTGGTGTAGGTCTCAATCAGCTCCTCGGAGTCGTAGGTTCCCGCGCCCGACTCGTAGCTCCTCTGGCTTTCGCCGATCTTCTTGTCCACGACGACGAGACCCTCACCTGACGCCGCCTTCTCGGAAGTGACCGCTGAGCCGTACTCATCGATCCTCTCCAGGACCCGGAAGCTTCCGACGTAGTCCTCCCGCGCTTCGAATATGGGCGTCGTCTGAGGCGTCGACGAATTCGATGGCATCTTCAGGAATCCTATGTGGCCCCGGCCATCGAACTCGGAATCAACCTCCATCACCGATTGATTTTCGTCCAGAAACATCCGTGACTCGCGGTCGAGGAATACGGCATCGTGATAAGTTTCGGTCATGGTGGTGCCGGTAACGTAATTCTTGGCCCGGGCCTTCTTTACCCAGGCTGAGTCGTAGGTGACGATTCTGTTGTTGTAGAGCCCTATCGAGGTAGGTTTGTAGGTCGCAGATAAGTCCTCTTCCCACTCTATCGACTTATTCTCTGTGAAGATCGCGACCCTCTCTTCGGCGTCGAAGAGGCCGCTGCCGTACTCTCTCGTTTCAAGCTTGGTTCCCAGCTCTCCCACAGTCACCATCACGCAGTCTGAGATCGGTTTCGCGTTCCAGTCTGAGGTGACATATGCGCAGTTCTTTAGCAGGTCTTCTTCGAAGGTGGTGCTATAGTCGTTGGCGACGTTGACGAAACCCTCCCCACTGACGCCCTGCAACATCCCGAACTCGAAGTCCTGCCTCTCGGGGACTCTGACCTTGATGGTGATGTCTTCAGACGTATTCGCCGGTATGACCGGGAAGTGCCATTTGCCGTCGGCTCCTGGTGCTGGCGAGTACGAGAGGATCTCCACGCGTCTGTTGAAGACGTCCCAGACGGTGACGTTGTGGACGTTGTTTCCGCCGTTGTTGCAGATGGTGATGGTGTATGTCACCTCCTCACCACGTTTGACGTCATACTTGTCGGCGGTTTTATCTATTGTTATGTTCCGGGGATCGTTGAAGAAATCGATATCAGTGAGGAATTCGTATTCGTCCTTTATGATGACATTCTGACAGCCGGATTCGGGGTCGACTGCATTCCAGCCCTCTTTTAGAACCTCGCATACCTGAATATTTCCAGGACCGAGACCGCAGATCTGCCAGTAACCCACCCCATTTTTGAGATCGGTATACGTTATGTTAAAGGGTTCGCCATCATCGAATTCGCCGTTTTTATTATAATCAACGAATATTCTCCAGTCGTTGAGAGGCTCTCCGGTGATCGAATCATATTTGTGACCGGAAATGCAACAGTCGCGCCCGTTAACGAAGTTCAAGTCTGATCTTCCGCAATCGCCTGGAAGGGTTATCTCATGGTAGTCGGGATCAGTTGGCGATACGCGAGTCCATCCTTCCTTTAGAACCTCGCTGACCTGATAT
>LGFT01000019.1 GCA_001509375.1 Methanothrix harundinacea
CTCTGAGAGGTGGATGTGGAGCATCACGTCATGCTCTTCTGCGATCTCTTTGGACTTGAGGAGCGTCTCCTCAGAGCAGGTGTAGACGGCGTGGGGGCCGACGGCGGGGACGATCAGGTCGTCGCCTTTCCACCTCTTCGCGAAGGGCTTGGCCTTTTCGATCTGGTCTGGTCTCATATCGAAGAGGACTTCGCAGAGGAAGGCCCGCAGCCCCATCTCCTTCGTCGCCCGGGCCGTCTCGTCCATGAAGTAGTACATGTCGTTGTAGCAGATGATCCCCGCCCTGATCATCTCCAGGCAGCCGAGCTTCACCCCCCAATGGATATCCTCGGCCGTCAGCTTCGCCTCCAGGGGCCAGATCTTCTCCTCCAGCCACGGCATCAGCTCCATGTCGTCGGCGTAACCCCGAAAGAGGGTCATGGCCAGGTGGGTGTGGGCGTTGACTAGGCCCGGTATCGCGAGCTTCTCCCTGCCCTCGATCACCTCGCCATCGCCGGACTCGTCTTTGATCCCCGAACCGATCCCGGCGATCCTGTCGCCGTCGATGGCGATGTTCACGTCCCGGCGAAGCCTTCCCCCCTCTACGATCGAGGCGTCTTTGATCAGCATGCTTCCCCCTCTCCCACCATCGGCGTTAAAACTTTTGCGACCGACCAGATCGCCAGGCTTAAAAGGAACGGGTTCCAAGAGACAGGCGCGTGCTGAGGTAGCCAAGCGGCCCACGGCGCCGGTCTTGAACTCGAACCATCTTTTCGCAAGGAAGGTTCGACGGGGGAACCGGTGGTGCACTGCGCCTCGTGAGTTCAAATCTCACCCTCAGCGTCAAATTTTCCCTGGAAGCTTTTGCATTTATCGCGCATTCTGATACACCATCTTTAAATAGAGGAGATGAGTTCTAGGTCCGTCGCGATCACCTGTCGAAGTCGATGGTGATCATAAGCGCAAGAGTTACACAATTGGATGTTCAAAGTCTCGTATGTCCTTGATCGAAACCGTCAAAATACGGTTCATAAATTAGATCAGAGCTAATTGATGACGACTATTCTGGCCCAAATTCATATGACAGCGTCCGACTGCGTAACCCCAAAGAGGTAAAAATGCAGTTTGAAAATCTAAATATTTCAGAACCGCTCCAGCGGGCGCTGATCAAAGAAGGCTATAAAACTCCCACGCCGATCCAGGCAGAGGCCATACCCCATCTTCTGAAGGGCGAGGACCTGATGGGCATCGCCCAGACGGGGACCGGCAAGACCGCCGCATTCGTTTTGCCCGTCCTCCAAAGGATGGCAGAGAAAGAGAAGGTCGCAGCCCCCGGCGTGCCGCGAGCCCTGGTGCTCGCGCCCACCCGAGAGCTTGCGGCCCAGATAGACGCGAGCTTCGGGACGTACGGCCAGTTCCTCCGATTCAGGCACGCCGCCGTATACGGCGGGGTCAACCAGGGACCCCAGGTGAGGGCCCTATCCCGAGGCGTCGACGCCCTCGTCGCCACCCCCGGCCGGCTCCTGGACCTGATGGAGCAGGGTCACATAAATCTTAAGGAGATCGAGTTCTTCGTCCTCGACGAGGCGGACAGGATGCTGGACATGGGATTCGCCAACGACGTCCGAAAGATCGTCTCGGCTTTGCCTAAAAAGCGCCATTCCCTCTTCTTTGCGGCCACCATGTCAAAAGAGATCGGCGATTTGGCCGGGAGGCTCCTCATTCGCCCCGTCCGGATCGAGGTGGCGCCCCAGGCGACGACGGTGGAGAGCGTCGAACAGCGCATACTTTTCGTGGATCAGAACAAGAAGGATGCGCTTCTCCTGGGGCTTCTCCAACAGAAAAACCTGAAGCGCGTTCTGGTCTTCACCCGGACGAAACGGCGTGCGGATAAAGTAGCATCGGTGCTATCCAAGAACAGGATTCGGTCCGACTCCATCCACGGCAACAAGTCGCAGAACCAGCGCACCCATGCTCTGAACGGCTTCAAGTCGGGACGACTGCAGGTTCTGGTGGCCACTGACATCGCAGCCCGTGGGATTGACGTTGAGGATATATCCCACGTCATAAACTACGATCTTCCGAACGAGGCCGAGAGCTACGTCCATCGGATCGGACGGACGGGACGCGCAGGGGCAACAGGTACCGCATATTCATTCTGTGCGGCCGACGAGCGTAACTTCCTCCGCGATATCGAGAGGCTCACGAGGGGGAAGATAGAGGAGATGGACCACCGGTATCACTCGGAATATGCAAAGAACGCCGTCGGCTCGGCGGCAAAGCCCGCGCCGAAGAGATCTAGGGGCATGTCGAGAAGTGCGAGACAGGAGGGTGTTTCGCGCTCGGGGCCCCGAAAAGCACGTCGTCCTGCAGGACATCGCTAGCTGATGGACCTTCACATCCTGTCAATCTGGCTATTTTCGTAATCGAAAATGGCCGGTCAATTTTTGTTGGAGAAACCTTATTTGATGAAGTGAAAAAATGAATAGATAAAGAATGATGTCCAAGTCTAATGCCTTCGCCCCGGTGGGCTTCGATGAGGCATCGTCCACTCAAGCTATCGTTGAAGATCATCTCTTTCTTCCTATATCCCCATGAGCGGAAGATCCGTATTTTTGTTTAACTCAAGCTCATTAAGGGACGACGTCCGAAGAGGGAACGAAACATATTTCTTATATTCGTGAAGAACATTAATGGAAGGGGAATTCGATGAGGCCAAAAAAGATCGCATATGTCGTGGTTCTGCTTCTCCTGTTACCTGTGGTCGCCATTGCCTCGCCCTATGAGGCCAGCGGCACTGTCATCGAGGTTCTCGATGGAAATACGTTCGCAGTCAGGATTGAGAAGTTTGATCCCAGGATCAAACAAGACGTGGAAAGGGTAACTCTGGCGGACTTGGAGGTTCTGGACGAAGCTACGATGATTGTCGAGTCGATTGTCGAGTCGATGAACGAGTCGATTGACGAGTCGATTGACGAGTCGATTAACGGATCGATTGACGAGTCGATGAACGGATCGATTGACGAGTCGATGAACGGATCGATTGACGAGTCGATGAACGGATCGATTGACGAGTCGATGAACGACCTCGCCGCGGCGATCCTTCTGAACAAGACCGTCTGGCTGGACATCGACGACGGGTCTGAAGACGGGAGGAATTCTGAAGGTGAGCTGATCGCTGTCCTATATCTTTCGGGACTCGATGGCAGGCCTGTAACATCTCCCTCCTTCAACAGGATGCTGGTGGACTACAAGATCGCAAGGCTGAATGACTCCGACGCCAACGAGTTCGACCCAGCAGATTGGTGGCCCCAGGAGAACATCTCCATAGAGTACATAAGCGCTGAAGAGGGCTCTGGCGTTGAGGAGGATGCGGGGGCGAAGACCACCGGCCTCAACATCGACATAAACCCCACCAAACCCAATGTCAACGTGGACATCTCTCGGCCCAACATCGCCATAAACCCCACCAAGCCGAAGGTGAACGTGAACCTCACTGGCCCAAAAGTAAACATAAATCCTGCAAAGCCCAGCATCAACGTGAACCCAAGCAAGCCCGTAATTGACGTCAACCCCACCACCACAGAGCCCAACGCCACAGAAAACGAGACCTCGGAGGCTTTGAGTTCAGAGACGGTGCCGGGGACGAGTGGAGCGGCCGCTTTGCCGTTTGCCGACTCAGACGAACCGCTCGTTTTGAGCAACTCGACGGTGCCCATCACTCTAATCAACCCGACAGGCTCCATAACCTTGATCAACTCCACAGGACAAGTGACCTTGATCGATCCCGCAAAGCCGGTAAAAGTGATCAACTCCACAGAGATACCAAAAATGGAGGATATCAACGATTGGATTCAGGCCACCATCCTCACTGATCCTCAAAGGGCGGCAAATCTCTCCAGGGATGAGCCTGTCACCAATTCCACAGAATTGGTGATGGTGGCAAAATCAAACGATACTGAGGCATCAGATATCTTTGTGGAGGCGGCAGCGGAGGCGATCTAGGCCGAACAGCGATCAAGACTGTATTGGTCTATAGGTCCTGGCGGGAAGCCGGAGCTGACTTCCGTGAGATGAGAGCTTTGGAGGATATTGATATCTGAGCCCATCTTCGATAGATCATTTAGAGCAGCTACACCACCGCTCAAGTCCTAGAAGGTGAGCCGCTCCCGCGATGGTGGTCCCGTAGAAGACGGCCCTGCACCCGAAACGATCCGTCATCTCCAGGAGGCCGTCGATGGTTCCGTTGACGAGGGTCGTTCCCGTAATCAGAACGAGGGGCGACCTCTCAAAGAGGATTTCGGGATTCATCCCGTCTAGGACTCTGACCCCGGAACGGACCTCTCCGGCGCAGGCGAGGTCTGAGACCATGACGTTATCGGAGCCCAGAACCTCCACCAGCGATGAGAGGAGGGCGGGCTGCATCCCGACGAGGCCGGCGCGGTCTATCTCTTCCTCCTTCAGCCACCGGGACATATTGGCGGCACAGTCCTCGGGTCCGGAATCTCTGCAGTGGACCGTCCCAAAAACGAGCCCCAGGTTTCGGAGGACGGCGTTGATAGTGGAGACGAAGACGGCCCGATCGAAGGCGTCTTGCAGGGATAGCTCCAGCACCTCCTCGAGGGTCCCGCTGAAGACGCCGGCGGCGGAGGTGAAGGCCTGGCCGAGGGACCCCCGATAATTCGCCTCCATCAGAACCTCTTTTCCCCTCAGCAGGGGAAAGTCGTCCCTCTCGGGGGATCCGATCGCCTCAGAGCTGCTGAGAGGCCGGGTAGCCACCACCAGGTCGTCAAGCTCGTCTCTAGAAACGCCGTTTTTTTCGCACCATCGGTCGAGCTCGGCGACGAAACGCTCTCTTGCTATATCCAATAGATCTGTTTTGTCCGTATCTTCACCCTTCATCTTTCCAGCCTCTGAATCAGAAAATTAAGCTCAGATGTTATAAGATCCTTCCATCGCCGGAGTAGACGTGGAGTTTCGGTCTCCTGGCGAAGGCCGCCAGGGTCATCCCGAGCCTTTTGGCGAGATCTATTCCGGCATTCAAAGGGGCCGCCCTGCTCACCACGATCGGAAAACCGGCCCTTGCCACCTTGGCTACGATCACCGAAGAGAGCCTTCCCGTAGTTATCATGGCGCACCTTGATAGATCGGTCCCTGCCAGAAGGGCCGATCCCACGGCCTTATCCACCGCCGAGGATCGGCTCACGTCCTCGCAAAAAGAGGCGATGCCGCCACCCTCACGAAGGACCAGGGCCGAATGGGTCCCCCCGGTCCTCCTCCAGAGGCGAGCTTCCTGGTTGAGCAGGTCCAATGCACCGAAGATCGTCTCAGGGTTCATCTTCAGGTCTGAGACAACCCGATGGAAGTTTTCTTCGCCCCTTTGGCCTCTCCTCTCACAGATCAGGGATTTCCCCTCAGACTGGACCGATACAATATCCGCGGGTCCTTCGACAAGCCCCTCGCAGACAAGAAAACCGACGGCCAGCTCTTCCAGTTCTGACGGGAGGCAGAATAGCTCCGCCACAGCTGTTCCGTCGATGACGATCTTTATCCTCTCTTCGACGGCGACGTCGACCTTCAGCTTCCGCCTCCCCTTGCCCGATATCTCGATGCACCCCGTCGCCTGAAAGGCGGCGGAGGGATCGAGCCGCTCCTCCTGCCAGAACTCCTCCGGTTCTTCGATCCTATCGGCGTGCCAGCTTTCTTTCATCCTCGGGGCCTCGATAACTCCTCGATCAAGATCTCATCGATATTCTGCAGGCTGCAGCCTTGTACTCCGGTATCTTCGATACGGGGTCCAGCGCGTCGGAGGTCACGACGTTAGCCCCGTTGAAGTGGAAGGGCATGAAGACCACGCCAGGCTTCACCTTCTCTGTAACCTCCGCTCTCGCTTCAACCTCCCCCCTCCGGGTGGCGACGATCACCGGATCGCCCTGAGATATGCCGAGGCCGGAGGCGTCCGCGCAGTTCATCTCGACGCGTAGGTCGCCCTCCCTCCGGAGGAGGGGAAAGCTCCTGGAGGTCATGGACGCGTTGTTGTAATGGAGGACGATCCTTCCCGTCATGAGGAGCAGCGGATAATCAGGGCTCGTCTCCTCGGCGGGAGGACTTCCCCTCACGGCCTCGATCTTTGCCCTGCCATCGGGGGTCGGGAAGGTCTCAGCGTGAAGGATCTCCGTTCCGGGATGATCGGGACTCGGGCAGGGCCATAGGAGCCCCCCAGTCTCTCTGATCCTCTCCTTTGTCATCCCTCTGTAGAAGGGGATGAGCCGGTTGATCTCCTCGAGTACCGTCGAAGCGTCCATCTGGCCGAAGCCGAGGCCCAGCCGGTCTGCCACCTCGCAGATCACAGAGAGCCCCTCTCTCGCCTTCCCCGGCGCCGAGATCGCCCGGTCGATCCACTGGACCCGCCGCTCCATCGAGGTGTAGCTCCCCTTCTTCTCTGCCCAGGCAGCTGCTGGGAGGACCACATCCGCCATCTTGGCCGTCTCGGTCATGAAGATCTCCTGGACCACCAGAAACTCGAGACTCTCGAGAGCCTTCCGCGTCTTCCTTGTGTTCGGGTCGCATACGACCGGGTCCTCGCCAATGATGTACATCGCCTTTAGCGATCCCCCGACTGCGGCCTCCATCATCTCCATCGACGTGAGCCCCGGCCCGAGGGGCAGATTGGGGGCGTTCCAGGTGACCTTGAAGAGCTCAATGGACTCGGGGTCAGAAGACCTCCGGTATCCGGGATAGAACTCGGCCATGGCACCCATGTCGCACGCTCCCTGGACGTTATTCTGTCCCCGCATGGGCATGATTCCGGTCCCGGCTCTCCCGACCTGGCCGCATAGGAGGGCGAGATCGGTGCAGGCCCTGACGTTCTCGGTGCCGCAGACGTGCTGAGTGATCCCCATCGAGTAGAGGAGGGCCGAGGCCGGCGACCTTGCATAGAGCCTGGTGGCTTTTCTGATATCGGAGACCGGGACTTCGCAGGCCTCTGCCGCCTCCTCGACGGAGAAGCCCTCGAGGCTTCTCGATAAATCGTCAAACCCCATCGTCCTTCTCTCGATGAAATCTTGAGCGACTAGACCCTCTTCTATGGCGGCCCTCATCATCCCCCTCAGAAGGGCCATATCCGTACCAGGCCTGATCGTGAGGTGGAGGTCGGCCATCCAGGAGGTGGATGTGATTCTGGGGTCTGCGACTACGACCTTCGCCCCCCTCTCCTTCGCCCTCAGAACCCATCTCGACGCCAAGGGCTGGGTCTCGGCGAAGTTCGTGCCGATGGCGAAGATGCACTTGGAGTTTGCAAGGTCGGCGATGTTGTTGGTCATGGCACTCGTCCCCAGGGATCCGCCCAGGCCCACGACGCTGGGGGCGTGGCAGAGGCGGGCGCAGTTGTCTATGTTGGGGGAGCCCAGGAGCCGAGCCATCTTCTGGAAGAGGTAGTTCTCCTCGTTGTTGCACCTCGACGAGGCGAGAAAGCCGAGAGAAGCGGGACCATGTTCCTTCAGGCTCTTTTTAAGGCCCTCCGCCACAAGGTTCAGGGCCTCATCCCAAGATATCCTCTCCCAGTCGTCTTTGGCCCGCTTCATGGGATAGCGGAGCCGATCTTTGCTTTTCAAGACGTCCAGGATTGCGTTCCCCTTGGGGCAGAGGGCTCCCTCGTTCGTTGGGTGGTTTGGCATGTACTTTATGCCAACGGCCCGATCATCTTCTACCTCGATGTAATACCCGCATCCTACGGCGCAGTATGGGCAGATTGAAGCCACCATTCTTCCTGTCATCCGATAACCGCCTCTCTCACTGCAGCTATCTCATCTCAGCTCTCTCACCCGCTCGAATATCTGTCGGAGGGTATCCTCATTGCTCTCAGTGAAGGAGAAGGGAGAGGATGTAAAAGGCCTGAAGTAGATGGGGACGTCGTCAAGCCTATAGAAGGTCCCGTCGCACTCCATGGCGTCGATGACCCCCGGAAGGACCACCTCCGATGCGAGGGTCATGGGACACGGGGCGATGTCGATGGTGACCGTCGGTATCTCGGCGAGATATTCAGCACAAGGCGCCGGAATGTGGGAGACGAGGTCTCCGGAGACGACGAGGGCAGCGTCTATGTCCCTCTCCCGCAGGAGGTCGACGGCCGTGTACTCCCCGGGGTTATACCGGGGGTAGCTCCGGGAGAAGTCGAGGCCGAAGGGGTAGCCGTAGAGGTAGGACGCCACCTGGTTGAATCCGGCGACGTTGCAGTGGCCTCGCAGAGCCCCGATAACGAACTTGGTGTGCCCGTTCAGCTCCTTGACCAGGTTGAAGGCGAGCTCTGCGTTCCTCTGCTTCCCATAAGACGAGGCGATCCCCAGGCCGACGTAGATCGTCCCGAAGTTGCAGCTCTTCATCATATCGAGCATCTCCTCCATCACGGGGATGGGAACTCCCGTCACCTCCTCGACGGAATGATGAGGCTTTCGTCCGTGAAGGAGGGTGAGAAGGGCTGATAGAAGCTCGTAGTCGGAGTTGGGCTTCAGCTGGACGTGAAGGTCAGAGTTTTTGGCCGTCGGCGACCTTCGGGGGTCGACGGTGATCACGGTACGATCGAACCTCCCCCGTCGGGTCCAGTGCCCCCTCGGGTATATCGCATACCGGGACATGTGCCTTGGCATCGACTCCAGGGGGTTTGACCCCCAGTAGACGGCGAGGTCGCCCCTGATCTTGCTACTTCCTGCAGTCGCCCCGACCCTTCCCGCCTCCTGAATGCCCATGGCCGTGGGGCCGTGGCATACTGTAGAGTTGGAGTCGACGGCGGCCCCCAAATATTCGCCCAGGTGGAGGCCCACCTCCATCACCTCGCAGCTGGTCTCGCTTCCCATGAATAGAAGGGGACGCTTCGATTCGGCCAGGATCTCGGCCGCCCTATCGATCGCCTTCTTCCAGGGGACGCCCCTCTGCTCGCCTTCCACAGTCATCAGCGGCTCACGAATTCTGTGGGCGCTCACCAGCTCCTGGAACTTGGCGTTTCCCATCTTGCAGGCGTTTTTAACCGTCAGCCTTTCGCCATCCAGCTCGACCTGGATGTCGTCGCAGGAGGCGCCGCAGACGGGACAGATGATGTTTTTACTGACCACTTTCACCCCCTCCTCTGCATCATCTTCGTGATCTCTACAGCGCTCAACACCTCATCCTCGGAGGGCTCGATGATGACCGGGCTTCCCTTGTAAAGGGGCGAGCCCGTAGAGAAGGTCTCGGGGTCGACGACGACGTTCGCCCAGATCGCCCTCGGCATGAAGACCTGCCCCGGTGGGACTGAATCATCCTCCCGTGCGCGGACCGAAACCCGGCGCTTTCCGTCCTTCGTAGCCACCCACACCTTTTCGGGTCGTCCCAGGGCCTCGAAGTCCTCCGGGCTTATGGTGCAGACGGCGCACTCCATCTTGTAATCTTCAGTGAGCTTGTCTCCGCCCTTGGCGAGCCTCCCCTCGTTTATGGTGCTGCCGGTGTTCAACTGGACGACAAGGCTCATACCACCGCCTCCTTGACGAAGAGAACCCCCTTCGGGTTCTTGCTTATGGCGTAATCTCCGAGGAACTTGGCGAACTCGCCCTCGACCTTCCCCTCGCCGAGAGCGGGGTCGCGCTCGGTTCCAGCAGCGACAAAGCCGGGAGTGAACTGGTGGATTTCGCCCAAGACGGCGATCGATCCCCCGATCATCTCGGCTCCGACCCCCCGGACGGCATCTCCTTCAACCACGATCAGGCCGCCGCTCTGCCGAATCCCGCAGAAGTTCTCGACGGAGCCCTGGACCAGGATCTCGCCCCCGCTCATGCCTCCGCCAACCTGGCTTCTCGCGTTCCCACGGACCAGAATATTTCCGCCCGACATCCCGCGCCAGCTCCCCCGGTAGGCGGATCCAGCGTGGTCTCCGACGTCTCCAAATACCTCAAGGAGGCCTCCGCTCATGTTCATCCCCGCCCAGGGGCCTGCGTCCCTCCTCACCAGGATCTCGCCTCCGGCCATCTCAGAGCCGAGGTGCATCCCAGCCGAGCCCAGGATCTCGATCCTGCCGGAGGTCATCCTCTGGCCTATCCTCTTGATCCGGGACGCGTCGCCGTCGATCAGGATATCGACGGTTCCATCTCCATCACCTGTCGTCTCCTCATCCCAGGCTTCGACCTCGAAGAACTCGCCGAGGGGAACCTGGCGTGGCCCCTGCCAGACCGATAGTTCGCAGAGCTCCGCCTCCGACTTTCCGGCGAATGAGTCGGGTGATATAATCTCCGCCTCAACCATGATATCGATCTCCCCCTTGGGGGTGAGCCTGATTTTTCTGATCAAGACTATCACCTCCCCTCCTGGGCCTCGGCGGGCCCATTAACGACGATGGGCACTGGGTTTCTGAGATATTTGTCAGGTACGGGGTAGTTCGCAAACCCGATGGTGTAGTACTTGAACCACTCCTTTACGTCGACCATCATATCTCTCGCCAGCCCCTCGTCGACCTTCGGCTCGCAGTAGTACCTCCTGCCATCGGGGACGGCGACCACCTCGCCCTGCCGGGCGACGATCATACCGTCCTTTATGGTGAAATCGGCCTTTCCGAAGGCCCTGACGATCTCGGCATAATCGTCGGGATTGAACCTCTCGGGATCGATGTTGTAGATGGCGACGTCGCCGTCGGCTCCTGCCCCGAGGTGGCCCTTCCGATGAGCCATCCCGATCGTCCTGGAGGTGTTCGCCCTGGTGAGAATCGCTATCTCAAAGAGGCTCATCTCCCTCTCGACCCCGCCGAGGGTGGAGCGATCGTACCCCCACTTGTGGCACTCGGCGGCGGTCGCGTCCCTCGCCCGCCTCGACATAAGCCAGGCTATAACCTGGGGGTACTGGGTAAAGACCCCGCCGTTGGGGTGGTCTGTGGTCATGATCGTCTTCCAGGGGTCGTCCACCAGAAGGAGCATTTCCAGGCCGATCGCCCACTGGATTGCGCTGATGGGATTTCCCTTCAGGTATGTGAAGGGTATCACCCCTGAGCCGCACTCCAGCTCGACGTCGGTATTCGACCATTTCTGGCCTCCGATCCCGGCGAGGACGTAGAGGTCGTGGATCGAAGGGCCGTCTCCGGTCATGCAGGTGGCAGGGCCGAAGGGTACGGCACCGTTGTCGATCACCACGTGGTCTGCCCGATTGACATACTTGGCGAGGACCTCGGCCCCCGACTCGAAATCCCTCCAGCTCGTCCCGCCGAAGGCGTTGAACTGGGCGTGGGCGAGGTAAACGCTCTGGGCTCGATGGGGGTCCATCCTCGTTTCGGCCCACTCGACCCCCATCTTCTGATAGGGGCTGACCCCCGCCGTCACGGCCAAAGACTCTTTTGTGATCTCCGCGTTTCCAGGGTGGCCGAGGTTGTTTGCGTGCAGGTGGAGCGAGATCGGCATTCCCAGCCTCTCATTCACCTCGGCGAGGCCGCGGATCACCTCTCTTGCCGTCACCTCGAAGTGGATGTTCGGCTCGTCCAGGGAGTGGACGTTCTTGCCCCAGCCCCAGTTCTCGACCCCGGCGGGGTTGACACACTTGATCCCGTAGGCCTTGTGGGTCTTCATCATCCAGGCGACGTAGGCCGCGGCCTTATCGATCTCGCCCTCATGGAGATAGCGCATCAAAAACCAGTTGTTTCCGAGGACGAGATAGGCCCCCATGTCGAGCATAGGGGTTGACCTCATCTCCTCGTGGGTATGCCGGGCCTCCAGAGGGGGCATCGCCGCCTCGAAAACGGTGGTGTAGCCCATAGTCGAGTAGTCGTACCCCTGCTTGTAGACGCTGGGAACGGTATAGCCGGAGCCGGAGTGGGAAATCCCGGTCCTCTGCCGCACGGAGCCGATATGGTCCTCGGGGCGCATCAGCCGGCCGGCGTTCACCTTCGCTCCGGCGACGTGGGCGTGGGAGTCGACGCCCCCCGGCATCACCGTCTTTCCCCTGGCATCGATCACCTCTGCCCTCGCGAGATCGGCGCTAGAGAGGTCCTTTGCGACCTTTCCGTCCTTTATGAAGACGTCTATCACCTCGCCGTCGATCCCGTTCAGGGGGTCGAAGACGGACCCGTTCTTTATGACCATCGTCGGCATCAGACCACCTCCCTTCTCTCAAGCCATATCGCCTCTGCGGGACAGATCAGGCTGCAGGTGGCACAGGATCCGCACAGCTCCTGGTCCACCACCACGATCGCTCCATTCTCCACCTCCAGGAGGGGCTTATTGTCCAGCTCGTTGAGGTGGCCTGCCGCGAGATACGGGTCGGAGAGGGCGTTGACGGGACAGACGATGACGCAGTTTCCGCAGCCTAGGCAGGCTTTCCTATCGGTCTTCAAGACCGAGGTGAGGCTATGGGTCACCTTCTCCACGATCTCGCCGGGACCCCAGTCTCGGTTGAAAAGGGCGTTGCAGGGGCAGGTGTCTACGCACGTCCTGCAGGCTTGGCAAACGTTCTCGTCCCGAAAGAAGGTGCCTGAAAAGGGTTTGGACACGGTGATGGCATTCGCGGGGCAGACGGCCTCGCACCAGCCGCAGTGGACGCAAAGTTCCTGGTCGATGACCGTCTTCCCCTCGACCCTGAGAGAACCGTCCTGGGCGAGCTCTCGGTCGGTGACGGTTATGCAGCCCTGGGGGCAGACGTCGGCGCAGAGGCCGCAGTGGACGCATTTATCGTCGACGACGGTGGGCGAAATCGCTCTGTGAAGATAAGATTCGCCGTCCTCTTCCGAACCCTCCTTTGCCCCCTCTTTTTCCTCCACCTTTCGAATGGCCAGGGCTCCCGTGGGGCAGGCCTTGGCACACATCCCGCAGAAGACGCAGGCTTGGCACCGCTTCTCGATGAAATCCTTGTCTATCAGCCCTCTTGCCACGGCACCCACCGAGCCTATAACAAGCTCTCCTTTGGGGCAGGCTGCAACGCAGGTCGCACACCCTATACATTTATCGGGAAAATACAAGTGCGACTTATCCTCCCTAAGCTCCAGCAATACCTCTCTCATCAAATCCCCGTCAAATCAATAGTTCAGCTCGGTCTCTCAGCTCGATCCTTAAGCGCTAACTTCCGGGCAGAGCCTCTCATCTCCTGAGAGGCGAGCCTCCGGACGAGAGGCGGTTTCGAAAGTCCACCTGCAAAGGACTCTCCAAGCCCTTTATTTGGAGGCAGAAGGTTTAATAAGGTTTTCACAAGCGCCAACTTAAATTTGGTGATCCTGCCAATTGAATTTTCGGGAACTTCCGAATAGATTGATACGTCCGAATAGATTGATATTAAAATTAAGGTCGTCGAGGAGGGATCTGATGAAGCTTTTCAAGATGCTGATTGACGGGGTTGCCATAGAATCGAAGGCCGGAAAGGTGGCCGTGATAAAAAACCCTGCAAACCAGGAGCCTGTGGCCACAGTTTCCCTGGGGGGGCGAGAGGATGCGGCCCTGGCCCTCGGAGCCGCAAAGAGGGCTTTTTCCGGATGGGCCAAAACCGATCCCGAGGAGAGGGGAGCCCTCCTTCATCGGGCCGCTGGCCTGGTCCGGGAGAGGTCCGAGGAGATAGCCCTTCTGCTGACGATGGAGCAGGGAAAGCCCCTGAGATATGCGAGAAGAGAGGTAGTAGGCTCTGCGGAGGCCCTCGACCTCTACGCTGAGGAGGGGAAGAGGAACTTCGGCGAGGTCGTCCCTCAGTCGAGTTCGAGGAGCAGAAGCATGGTCATAAGGCAGCCTCTGGGCGTAGCCGCCGTCATCTCCCCCTGGAACTATCCCGTCGACCTTCTCGCCTGGAAGCTGGCCCCGGCTCTAGCTGCGGGCTGCACCGTCGTCGCCAAGCCCTCAAGCAAGGCGCCCCTCGCGGCCACCGAGTTTGTCATGGCGGTAACCGAGGCGGGCCTCCCTCCGGGGGTCATGAACCTCGTCCACGGGACTGGCGGGGAGGTGGAGTCTTGCATGTACAGGGCCTTCTCGAATATGGGGCAGATCTGCATCAGCGTCAACAGAATCTATGTCCACGATAGTGTCGCTGAGGAGTTCGCCGATGCGCTCGTGAAGAAGACCAAAGGGCTCAAAATCGGTGACGGCCTCTATCCCGAGGTCGACTTGGGCCCCATGTTCAGCGAGGCTCAGCGCAAAAAGACGGAGGATCACATAGCCGATGCTCTCGATAAAGGGGCAACTGTCCTATGTGGCGGGAGGAGGCCCGAAGGGGATGAATTTTGCCGGGGCTTCTTCTTTCTCCCGACGGTCCTGGACAGGATGGACCCTTCCATGAGGATGATGAGGGAGGAGACCTTCGGGCCTGTGGCGCCGATGATGAGTTTTTCCGCAAACGAAGAGGCCTTGAGGCTTGCAAACGACTCGCGGTACGGCCTTGCGGCCTACGTCTTCACAGAAGACATGACTACTGCATTCTGGTTCGCCGAGAGGCTGGAGGCCGGGTCCGTCGGGATAAACCTCAACAACGTCATCGTCCCCCAGGCCCCCTTCGGCGGGTGGAAGGAGAGCGGCCTCGGACGCGAACGTTCACGGGCTGCCCTTTACGAGTACATGGAGGAGAAGCACATCAGGATCGGGCTTGAGGAGGGGATCTGAATTGCAAGAGATGCAACCCTCCTGAAAAGGGCTCCAAATCCCCGTTTCTCCTTCGGAAAGGACCAGTTCTTCCAAACCTTCGCATCAGTGAGACAGGGTATCAACTTCAGAATCTCGTCTCCGGCCTCCTCCATCACACTCTGGATGAGCCTCACACCCACGCCGGTCCGTCGATCTGGCACCTCCAGAAGTATGCTGTCGTGAACCGCGTTCACCAGGTTGAAGTCGTCGTACTCCTGCTTCGGCAGCTCCCTGTAGAGGCTGTCGAGGGCGATCTTCTGAAGGTCTGCGCCTGTAGCCTGGACGGGGGTGTTGATCATGGCGTTTCTGTGATCCGGATCAATGTACCTCAACCGTCCGAGGGCCGATCGGGAGACCTTGTAGCTCCTCCCTCCCCCTCAGTCAAGGTTGGTGCTCCGTGAGTGACCTTCTGCTGCCAGCTTTTAAGTCCCGGATAGGACCTGTAAAACCTATTCAAGAACTCCTGGGCGTCTTTCTCCGTCAGATTCGGAAGCTGGCTCATCACCATATTGGCGCCGCCTCCGTAAATGGTCCCATAATTGAGGGTCTTGGCGATCTGCCTCTCTTCATCGGTGATCTTCGACCTTTCGAAGATCGTCTGGGCCGTCTCGTTATGCGGATCAAATCCCCTCTTGAATATATCAATCAAGTCTCATCACCAGAGAGTGCGGTGGGGATTCTCATCTCGATGGCAGAGTAGTCCGCCTCGACGAGGACATGCCCTGCTGGACCACAAAAAGGCTCTTTAGCTCCGGGAGGCTATATCCATGGCTGAAAAGTCGTGGCTCTATAGCTGAAAAAACCGAGCAGCCTCATCGAACCATTAACTTTATAAACTAGATAAAATTGTTTTGCAATCGAAAACCTTTCTCTCATAGGATCTCCCCGGCAAACGATTTCAGGCAAAGATATATCCCCGTTGAGATAGATCATCATCTCAGGAGAAGCATCATGACCGTCACCGGCTCGGAGATCTCCCTGACCGACGAAAGTAGGCACAAGGCCATCGAGGAGTTTGTGAGGAGGGCCACCCGGGAGTACGGGGACCAGATAAGAAGCATCACCCTTTTTGGATCTGTAGCAAGAGGGAACGCCGCCAAAGACTCCGACATCGACCTCCTTGTCGTGATAGACGAAGAAGATTTCCGGCTGAGGAGAAAGCTCGTCGGCCTCTCCTTCGATATCCTGCTGGAGACGGGCGGCGACCTCTCGGTGAAGGTCCTTTCCTACCGAGATTTCCAGGCTCATAAATCCCATTCATTTTTGAGGAACGTCCTTGCAGAGGGGGCGAAGCTTGCCTGAAGATGAGATCGATCTTCAGCTCGTTCAGGCGGAGTTGAGGCTGAAGGCAGCCCGTCAGTTGCAGGAGACCGGATTTTACGATGACGCCGTAAGCAGGGCTTACTACAGCATGTACTTTGCCGCCACCGCCATGTTTCTTGCGAGAGGCATCAGGGTGAAGACTCATCGAGGCCTGGTGGCCAGATTCGGCCGGGAGTTCGTGGAGACGGGGCTAATAGAAGCGCATTTCGGCCGGATTCTCAGGATAGCCGAAGAGCTGAGGTCTGAGGCCGACTACTCCATTATCCGCCAGATATCCGACGAGGAGGCGGCAGCCATTCTCAACGATGCTGATAAGTTCTTGGCTCGGGCAAAGGATATAATTACTAATATTAGGAACAATTTATAGTTTTAACCGTCAAGCCGCCCTTCTTCATAGAGGAGCACCATATCTCGCTCGGCGTAAGGGCGGACGAAGGGGCTCACGGCCCTCTCGCTGACCAGCTCCACCTTGCGCCCCAGAATCCGTTCCAGCTCCTCTTCGAGACGGAACCACTTCAGGCCCAGGGGAGGCCTCTCGTCGGGAGGGAGGAGATCCACGAGGATATCGATGTCGCTATCGTCGGTCTCTTCGCCCTCGCATAGGAGCCATAGATCGCGATCCTCTTCACGTAGGGACGAAGCAGCGGCACTATCTTCTCTTCAAGCTCTGCGAAACGGTCCATAAAAACCTCTTGATTATTATATATACTATATTTAGTATATTCTCATCAAAAGCTGTCGGTCTACGTCATCCCCAGCATCGCTTTTATCGCCCGAATATCCTGCTCCATCCGGAGGAGCCTGTCTTCTCAGAGGCTTTCGGCCGTCTCTCGGGTATTGCTCTCGATCTCCTGGATGAGGGGGATGGCCTTGACTATCTGGCCGGCGGTGAGGATCATGGCGAAGTCGGTCATCTGAGGCACGAACCCGTCAAAGTTCCCGCGGCTTTCATCCGATAGTGGATGCGGCGATATGAAATTCGCTGCTGTAAAGATGTTTACCGCCTTATATTTAGGGTTTCAATGAGGTCGGGACTTCCGGCCACGGGCCTTTCAGGGCAGATCCAGCCCTTCCTAGGGCAGGGCTTGAGAGAAGCGGAGTCAGCAAAGCCAGAGCCAGGACCGAGGATGGTCTCATCAGATCTTTAAATTCTCACCATAGTTCAAATAGTTTTGAAGTATCGGTTTAGGCCAGTTTGGCCCGCTGCGATGCGAAACCTATTTTGGGATCTTGATCAGAGCCTATGGTGCATCCGCAGAATTGGAATGAAAAGGGAGTGTGAGGCAAGATGAAGGAGAACAAGTTCGGCTGGAAGGTGGGGGATGGGCTGAGGTGGACGTCTCCTGAGGGGTGCGATCACGACTGCGTCGTCACCAGGGCGATGGCGCAGATGATAGAGTTTGAGACCGGAGAGGGCGAGATGAAGCGGCTGAAGGGAAACAACCCCAGCATCTCCCGGATCGACGATAGCCCGCACGAGGCCGAACCGATGACGGCGCCTGAGTCGAGACCCGAATCGGGACTTGAATCAAAGACAGAACCAAAGGTCGAGTCAGAGCAGAAGACCGAGCTAGAAAGGGGGACGGCACAGGAACCGGCAGCAGAGACCCCCGCCAAGCCAGGGCCGGAGAGGGCGGCCGAATGCGAGCCCGTCGAAGAGCCCGCTTTCGCTGCATCGGGGGCTGTGGAGAAGATTTCAGAGCGTAGGGCAGAGGTGGACCTGACGTCTGGCGGCGTTGTGGAGATATCGGTCCAGGTCAGAGAGAGCGGCTCTGGCCCCCGGGCCAGTGATAAAGAGTTCAGGCTCAACGGAGGGGGAGAGTGGCGTTCCTCTCTCGAAGAGGCCCTCGACGCCGAGTACGATCGAAGCTGGATGTGCATCAGGGTGCAAGGTCGGTGATCGACCATTCCCCAACCCGCAACCGAACCCGAATCCAGAGCCAGAACCCACCACAGATCCAGACCTGACCCTTACGAGCACCAGGTGGAACGGTACGACCGATGGTTTGAGAGGAACCGCGCCGCCTACCTATCAGAGCTTCGGGCGGTCGAGTCTCTGATGCCCCGATTCCAGAGGGGCCTCGGGGTGGGGGTCGGGACGGGAAGGTTCTCCGCTCCTCTGGGCGTCTCCGTCGGCGTGGACCCCTCGGGGGCCATGATCAAGGTCGCCAGGGAGAGGGGAGTTCTTGTGGTCAGGGGCGTTGCGGAAAGACTCCCCTTCGGGGACGAAAAGTTCGATTTGGTCCTGATGGTGACCGTCGTCTTCCTCCTCGAAGACCGAGCCACCGCCTTCCGGGAGGCAGGGAGAGTCTTGAAGCCGGGCGGGTCTATAGTGGTGGGCTTCATCGACAGAGATAGCCCGATCGGCAGAAGGTATCAGGGGGAGGGAGAGGGGGAAAGCGAGGAAGCGACGGAGAAAAAACACAAAAGCGGTTTTTATTCCGGAGTACGTCTTCTCGCCCCGGTGGAGATGGTCGCCCTTCTCGAAGAGGCTGGATTCCGGGACCTAGCCTTCGTCCAGACGCTATATTGCGAGCCGGAGGATATGAAGGCCGTCGAGACCCCGCAGCCGGGATATGGCCGAGGATCTTTCGTTGTGATCCGGGGCGATAAGGGCAGGTGATATTAAACCACCTTCTCGAATTCTTGAGTTCAGAAATCATGAAGCTCCGAAGCTTCGAGCAGATCGATCGTTTAAAGGTTGATGGCAAGGGTACGGGACAGAGTTTAATAGATGTTGATCGATAATAGAAAGGGATGATAGACTTCTTCCTCACACATCGGCGAAAACCCCACTTCATCGATCGAAGCTCGATCATGAGGGATCTAAAAGACGCAATCGCCCATGGCGCCGCTGCCGTCCTTCTCGGCCCCGACGGCATGGGAAAGAGCGCCATCGCCGAAGAGTACGGCCGGATCCACGTCACCGATTACGACTTCAGGTTCTGGGTCAGAGCCTGGGACGGGACCGTCCTCGCCTCAGACTACGCTGGGCTAGCAGAACCCATTGGAATCCCCCACCAGGAGGACTCGGACCTTCGGGATCTCGCCGGGTCTGTCCGGACCTGGCTTGAGGAGAACGGCAGATGGCTTCTCGTCTTCGACGACGCTCCCTCGGCCGAGGCCCTGGAGAAGTATCTCCCACGGGCTGAAGGCGGAGGGGGCGATGTGATCATCACCTCCAAGAGCCCGGGCTGGGAGGATACTTTCACCACCATCGAGGTCGAACCCCTCGAAACCGCTGAAGTTGCGGCATTTCTTCAGAGCCGGACCGGTCAGGATGACAGAGGATCCTCAGAGAAGCTGGCTGAACTCCTAGAAGGAAACCCCCTCGCCTTGGAGTTGGCTGGAGCCTACATCAGATGGACGGGGATATCCCTCTCTCGTTACCTCGACGCTTACAAAAAACGGCTCCGCGAAATATCGGGCCGAACGCCTCCGGGCTGCTCCGAATCCCTGGCCGCCATCGTGGAGATCTCGACTGAGCAGATCGGGGCAGTCTCTCAAGAGGGGATCGATCTTCTGAGCCTTTCGGCGTTTCTCGCCTCCGAAGACCTTCCCGTCGACCTTCTCGTAAAAACCTCGGCTCTCCTTCCCGATTCAGTGGAGATGGGGCTTTTAGCCCTCGATCGGAGGGGGCTTGTGAGGCGAGATGAAGAAGCCCTATCGGTCCACCCCCTAATCCAGGCCCTCGCCTTCGACCGCATAGACGACGAGAGGAGAAAGATCTGGGCCGACGAGACGGTGAGGTCCATAGGGGGCGCCTTCAGCTCTTACCTCGAGGATCTCTCCACCTGGCCGGAATGCGCCCGCCTCCTTCCCCACGCTCTCGCTTCATCTGAGAGGGTCGAGGACCTCGGGATGGGGTCGGAGCCCGCCTCCCTCCTCTTAAACCAGGTGGGGCTCTACCTCCACCGGAGGGGCGACATCGCCGGAGCTAGGGGCGTTCTTGAGAGGCTGATAGTCCTCGACGAGAGGTTCTATGGACCAGGCCATCCGGAGGTCGCAACTGACTTGAACAACCTGGGATCGGTCCTCCGGGTTCTCGGAGACCTCTCTGGTGCGAAGAGTTGCTTTGAGAGGGCCCTCGCCATCGAGGAGGCGCAAGAGGTCCCGGACCGGCTGAAGATCGCCATCAGGGCGAACAACCTCGGCACGGTCTTGAGGTCATTAGGCGATCTCGAGGGCGCCCTCGCCGCATTTGAGAGGGCTCTTGCCATCGATCGGGACGCCTACGGCCCCAATCATCTTAAGACCGCGATCCGACTCAACAATCTGGGAGAGGTCCTCCAGGAGATGGGCGAGATGGAGGGCGCGAAAGAAAGCTACCAGCGGGCATTTCGTATATTCGAGCAGTTCCTGGGGCCCGGCCACCACTACACCCAGAGGGCCCAGGAGAACCTGGACTCACTATCGAAAAATGGTCCAAAGTGAGGGGGTCGCCGGCTTTCGGAGGTCGAGAACCACTCTTCCGGATCAAACTCGTTATCCTTGAAGTCCTTCACCTCTGCATGTCCCGATGCTGCCAGCATGCTGTTGAAGTTGACCAAGGAGCTGGTATCGGGATCTTCGATATAGGCGACGGCGACCCACCGGCCGTATCGATCCTTCCCTCGGTGGTCGTCGACGTCGAGGTGGACCGTCTCGTCGAGGAGCATCGTCTCGGCGAAGAATTTGGCGGCCTTCCCTCCGGGGGTGTCCATCTCGGGACAGTCGACGTCGGCTAACCTCACCCTCCCGAACCCATCGACGTCGAAGGTGTCGCCGTCGACGACCTTCGTTACCACTCCCGAGACCTCCGTCGTGGGGGCTTCCTGCCCGTCTCTTTTGGGGATGATCTCTTCAAGAGGCCCTCCGTCCAGACATCCCGCCCCGGCCAAAAGGGCCGCCAGAACAAATGATATCTTCAACGCCGATGGGATTTTCATCCATCCGCCTTCCATATACGGCTAACTGAACTGCTCTTCTTCTGCCGTCGATCAGATCTGCCCGTCTTCATCGTAGCCCTGAATTAGGCGCTGCCTCGGGATATATGGGGGGGATACGCCTCCCCCGGCAGATCCGAGGGATTCGCCACCGATCTCACCTAACCTCTCAGCTCCTCGATCATCTCCTCGACCTCTTCATACCCCTCCTGGTAGAACTCCTCCTCGTCGGGGGCCAGCTCCTTCAAAAGCCTCAGAAACTCTCCGGCGTGGACCCTCTCCTCGTCGGCGATGTCCACAAGGACCTCTTTTGCCAGCTCGTCGTCGGTCGACTCTGCCAGCTGCATGTAGAGCTGGACCGCCTCGTACTCGGCGGCGATCATGTATCTGATGGCTCGGATCAGCTCCTCTTGGGTTAGCTTCCGGTCGCTGGCAAGACCTGCAAAGGGGTTTGCAAACTCGGGCATATACTTCTTCCTCCAAGAACCTCGTAGATTCTCTTCTACACTATCAGGTTCACGTCGGCGATAAGGGTTTCGGTCTTATCAAAAATTGATTTGTTGGGTCTCGGTATGAGGGACGTCTTCATCTCGCCTTCCGGGCTGCAGCCACAGCCAGGTACATAAAGGGCGTGTCCAGGGCCGCAATTAAAAGCTTGATGACGTACTGGCCTACCATCATCTGGACCAGAACGGAGTTTGGGAGGACGGCGTAAAAGGCGAGGCTGATGAAGATGACGGTGTCGATCGCCTGGGAGGCCATCGTCGAGGCGTTGTTCCGAAGCCAAAGGTGCCTTCCATCGGTCTTATCCCTCCAGAACCCGTAGGCCCAGACGTCGTGATGCTGGCTCACGAGATATGCGAACATCGAGGCCGCGATCACTCGAGGGGCGAAGCCGAATATGGCATCGAAGGAGGCGGCAAGCTCCGGGTCCATCACCGGTGACGCCGACCACCGGACTGCAATAAGAATTGATACGAGCATCACCAGGTTTGCGAGAAAGCCGGTCCATACCGCCAGCCTCGCCTTCTCCTTTCCGAAGAGCTCGCTCAAGATGTCGGTCATGAGGAAGGTGGAGGCGTAGACTAAAACCGCCGCCGGCGCGATGAACGGGCCCAAGGCGATCGTCTTCGCTGCGATGAGATTTGCGAGAACCGTCAGGGCTGTGAAGACCCCGACTGCGATCTCTACCCCGTATCTCGTCGCCAGAGCTGCGCAAGAGGTAACTATCGCGAGGGTCGCAGCTGCCCAAAAAATGGGGATCGGGTCCATCGACCTCCTTCACATCACTATCCGACAGATCCGACGAGGGCGAAGTAGGCGAGGAGCGCCTCCAGCTGTATCCGCTCGTTGGCGCCTTCTGTCATCCGAAAATCGATCTCTCCTATCCTATCCATCAGCCTCACCACGGTGGAGGCGGGAAGGTCGTCGGAGTCCATCAGGCTGAGCATATGCCGGTGGATCTGGAGTACGACGTCCTCTCCTGAGAGCCCCTGGACCAGGAGAAGCTCGTCGAGGAGGCTCCGTGCCGCGGTGAACTTGCCTCCGATGGCGGCATCGATCAGCTCCTTGATCTGTTCTGGCCTGGCGGTGGCGGTTATCTGGTAGATTGTCTCCCCGGTCACCGAATCCTCCATCAGAGATGCAGCCTGGAGGGCGTTGATCGCCTTTCTCATGTCGCCTCGAGCGACGTAGACTATCGCACTCATCCCCTCATCTGTCACATTGACTTTTTCGTCTTTTGCGATCTTCTTCATCCTCTCGGTGACGGCTTCGTCGGAGAGGGACCGGAAACGATAGACTGCGCACCTCGACTGGATCGGCTCAATGATCTTGGAGGAGTAGTTGCACGAGAGGATGAATCTGCAGATGGAGCTGTACCTCTCCATCGTCCTCCGCAGGGCGCTCTGAGCGTCGTTGGTGAGGGCGTCGGCCTCGTCGAGGAAGATCACCTTGAACTCGGCATCGCCGAGGGGCGCTGTCCTGGCGAAGTCCTTCACCTTGTGCCTCACCACGTCGATCCCCCGCTCGTCGCTGGCGTTCAGCTCTATGAAGTTAGCCCTCCAGTCTTCGCCGAAGAGCTCCCTCACCATGCTGATGGCCGCCGCGGTCTTCCCCACCCCCGGCGGCCCTGAGAAGAGAAGGTGGGGGACGTTCCTGCTCCTGACGTAGGACTTTAGCCGCCTCACTATCTCCTCTTGGCCTACCACGTCCTCTAGGCTCGTCGGCCTGTACTTCTCGATCCAGATCTCCTCTTTTATCCTAGACCCTCCTCCAAACGATCTGCCCCTTATCTCTATATCAAATTTCCCTTATCGCCAGGGAATTCTGAGAAAGAGCGATCATCCAGAAGAGATTAAGAGAGGGATAAATTAAAATTATAATCAGCTATATTAAATAAATTTAACAAAAATTTAGCAAGAACTGTTGTCTTCTTGAATGTTGATAATGGTATCAAAAAGTAACGGGCAGGATTTCCAGATACCCGATTGATGATATCAAAAATAAATTATAGTTTATATGAAAATATCCAAGACTTTTGAGAATGATTTAAATAGTATTACATATCCACTATGACCAAAGGTGACTTTTATGGACATCTCAAAGATCGTCTTTTTGGCGTTGGCGATTCTCGCGGCGCCGGCGTTGGCGGAGGAGGATGGAGGCGATACCGCGGCCATTGCAGATCCTTCTTGCGTCTACTGTGAGAATCTGGGATACAAATGTGAGGACGGCAACTGCATCTTCCCCGACGGCACCTCCTGCCCGGCCTGGGACTTCTACCGGGGCAAGTGTGGTCAGAGCTTTTCTTTCTGCGAGCAGCAGGGCTACAAGATCGAGAATAGGATAGAAGATATGGGAAACTGGACTGCAGAGTATGCGGTCTGCGTCTTCGACGACTGCTCTGAATGCGACGAGCAGGAGTACTTTGACGGCGACTGCGAGCCCTCCAACTGCAGCTCCTGGACCCTAGCCGATGGATGCAAGCCGCCCGTCGAGTTTGAGGGACTGATCTCAAAGGTGGCCAGGATCAACAACTCTGAAGGCAAAACCGCTGCGGACGTTCTGGGATGGGACGTCACTTATAGGGGCGAGGACGAAAAATGCTATTCCTACTACGTGGCCCAGGCCCCCCTAGTGGGAATGACCGAGCCCGTGGTGGTCCAGTGTCCTCTGGGAGTCCAGGCCTTCGACAGGTACATAGTGGACTATGACGATGCGATCGCCGTCATGCAGATGATGGACTGTGGCGATACCTTCGTTGAATTGACCCTCAGCTGGCCCCTGACCCCTGAGGTCGAGGAGCCCCAGTGGCGGATCAAGACTTCCATAGGGACGGAGATCGTAGTAGGCGCTTACTGCGGGCAGGGAGGTTGCAAAACTGTCGAGTAGACGAAGGGGTGGGGCTAAGGGCTGCCTTAGCCCCCATTCCAGATTTCTCCGCCATTTTTAGTCAGGCCGAAGAGGAATGCCTCTCCCCTCCCAGCTACCTCCGGACGTCGGCCTCCTCTACGAGGTTCGAGAGCAAACTGGTTTTTCGCCGATGATGGGAACATCAAGTTTGAATTCGATAGTGGCTTTTATTTCATCACCGCATCGAATCTCAGGCTCACTTCATCCCAGTTCACGATCTTCCAGAAGGCCTCCACAAACCTGGCCCTTTCGTTCTTATAGTCGAGGTAGTAGGCGTGCTCCCATACGTCCAGGACCATGAGGATCCGAAACATGGGGAAGACATTGACGTTATGCTTCTCTATCTGCATGATGACCGGCCTTTTCGTCATGCCACACCAGGCGAGGGCCGCCCAGCCCGAGCCTTCTGTGCTTGCGGCCGCTGCGGTGAACTCCTTTTTGAACCGTTCGAAGGATCCGAACTCTTTCTTCAGGGCTTCCGCGAGGGCGCCGCTGGGCTCTCCTTTTGTCTTGGCAGCATGAGAGAGGTTTGACCAGAAGAGGCTGTGAAGCAGGTGTCCGCCCGCCTGGAAGGAGAGCTCCTTCAGCGTGGCCTTCATGTCTACGTCCTTTCCCACATCGCGGGCCTCGTCCAACCGCTCCAGAATGGCGTTGGCCCCGTTCACGTAGGCCGCATGGTGCTTTTCGTAGTGCAGTCGAAGCTGAGCCTCGGAGATGTGAGGCTCTAGGGCCTTGTAGTCGTAGGGCAGGTCCGGCAGGAAATAAAATCTCTTTTCAACCATGGGAATATCACCTTGGGTTTGTTTTAACAATTTTCGATCATGATGGGCGGTTAAGGCCGGCGAAGATCCAGGCCTCGCCCGGGATTTATTCTATCGCCCCCGACTGGCGCGATGGATAATCGCGCGGACATAGCGGTTTTGCGGACGGCGTATCGCGTCCGCAAAACCGTTTGTCGGCTGACCGTTTTTGCCGTACCGCGAGAAGCCCGCGAAGACGTTTATGCCGCGATCAGGAGAGGTCAAATCGGTCGAGGTTCATGATTTTGTTCCAAACCGCCACAAAGTCATGGACGAACTTATCCGAGGAGTCCTCACATGCGTAGACTTCCGCCAAAGCCCGGAGTTGGGAGTTCGAACCGAAGATCAGGTCGACCCGGGTGCCGGTCCACTTCAGCTCGCCCGTAGCGCGATCACGACCCTCGAAGACCCCATTGTCTTCTGCGGTTGGCTTCCACGCCGTCCTCATGTCCAGCAGATTCACGAAAAAGTCATTGGTGAGCGCCTCCGGCCGCTCGGTGAAGACGCCGTGCTGGGACCCTCCGAGGTTGGCGCCCAACACGCGCATGCCGCCCACGAGAACCGTCATTTCAGGAGCGGTCAGCGTCAGCAGTTGCGCACGATCCACCAGCAGTTCCTCTGCTGATATGGCATGTTTGGTTTTGAGGTAGTTTCTGAATCCGTCTGCAGCCGGTTCGAGGACGGCGAATGACTCCACGTCGGTCTGCTCCTGCGATGCATCCGTTCGTCCCGGCGTGAAGGGAACGGTCACATCATAACCGGCATTCTTCGCCCCTTTCTCGACAGCGGCGCAACCCCCCAGGACTATCACGTCGGCGAGGGAAACCATCTTCCCACCTGACTGTGCACTGTTGAACTCCTTTTGGATTGCTTCTAGGGTCTGCAGCACAATCTTCAGTTGGGCCGGCTGGTTGACCTCCCAATCCTTTTGCGGTGCAAGACGGATCCTCGCCCCATTCGCACCGCCGCGTTTGTCGGATCCACGGAACGTAGATGCAGACGCCCAGGCGGTCGAGACCAATTCCGAAATCGATAGGCCCGACGCGAGAATCTTGCCCTTGAGGTCTGCGATGTCCTGCTTGTCGATCAGCTCGTGATCAACTTCAGGCACCGGGTCCTGCCAGATCAGCTCCTCTGTCGGGACCTCCGGACCTAGATACCGAGAGCGAGGTCCCATGTCGCGGTGGGTCAGCTTGAACCACGCCCGGGCGAAGGCGTCCGCGAATTTTTCGGGGTTCTGCAGGTAATGTCGCGCGATAGGCTCGTATATCGGGTCGTGGCGGAGGGAGAGATCTGCTGTGGTCATCATCGGCCGGTGCTTTTTCGAGGGGTCGTGGGCGTCGACCACCATATCCTCTTCGGCCACGTCCTTTGCCAGCCACTGATTTGCGCCGGCCGGGCTCTTGACCAGCTCCCACTCGTATTTGAAGAGCACCTTCAGATAGCCCATGTCCCATTTGGTCGGGTTCGGCTTCCAGGCACCTTCCAGGCCGCTTCCGATCGCGTCGCCTCCTTTGCCGTTCCCGAAGCTGCTCTTCCAGCCGAGACCCTGCTCTTCGATGGGGGCGGCCTCGGGCTCAGGCCCCACATGGGTCGCAGGTCCGGCGCCATGGCATTTGCCGAAGGTGTGGCCGCCGGCGACGAGGGCGACGGTCTCTTCGTCGTTCATCGCCATGCGCGCGAAGGTTTCTCGAACGTCAAGGCCGGAGGCGACGGAATCCGGGTTGCCGTCCGGGCCTTCAGGGTTCACGTAGATCAGGCCCATCTGCACGGCCGCCAGGGGGTTTTCCAGATCCCGGTCGCCGGTGTAACGGCTCTTGGGCTTGTCGCTCGTAGCCAGCCATTCCTCTTCGGAACCCCAGTAGATGTCCTCTTCCGGCTCCCAGACGTCCTCGCGGCCGCCTGCGAAGCCGAAGGTCTTGAATCCCATCGATTCCAGGGCGCAGTTGCCGGCGAGGATCATCAGGTCGGCCCAGGAGATCTTGCAGCCGTATTTCTGCTTGATGGGCCAGAGCAGACGGCGAGCCTTATCGAGGTTCACGTTGTCGGGCCAGCTGTTGAGGGGTGCCAGGCGCTGAGAGCCAGACCCCGCCCCCCCGCGGCCGTCGCCCATGCGGTAGGTGCCTGCGCTGTGCCACGCCATCCGGATGAATAGGGGCCCGTAGTGACCGTAGTCGGCCGGCCACCAGTCCTGCGAGTCGGTCATCAGCGCATAGAGGTCCTTCTTCAGGGCCGCCAGGTCGAGCTTCTCGAATTCCTCAGCGTAGTTGAACGCCTCGCCCATCGGGTTGCTCTTGGCAGAGTGCTGGTGTAGAATCCTGAGGTTCAACTGGTTCGGCCACCAGTCCCGGTTCGACGTGCCTCTCCCGGTCATGCGCTGGTGAGCCCCGCCCATCGCCGGCTGCTTTCTATCCTCGTTCATAAATAACGTTCTCTCCATTCATAGTGTGGATCGAATATCATCATCGCTATGATCCTCGGGATGCTCCAGGAGGGAGAGAACCCCGTTTCCGACATCAACGATTTGTCGTTGTCGGCTATGGGGGTTCGATCGCCCGGAGATGGGATTCAGAGCTTCTTGTGGCAGAACCACCAGTCTTCACAGACCACGCCGCCGCCAGTCTTTCTGGTGGCCGCGGTCTTCTCGTCGGAGGGTGGTGGTATTATGACCTCGTCGCCGAAGAGTTCGTTATTCGGCCAGTTGGCGGGCAGTGCCACCTTATTCTCGTCCGAGATTTGGAGGGCTTTGACGGCTCTCAGAACCTCGTCCATGTTCCTGCCGATCTCCTGGGGGTAGTAGAGCATCAGCCTCATGACGCCGTTGGGGTCCACCACGAATACGGCCCTGACGGTGTTCGTTCCCTTTCCGGGATGGACCATCCCGAGCTTTGTGGCGACGGCGCCGGTGTCGGCGATGATCGGAAAGGTGATCTCCACATCCATCTTTTCTTTGATCCACTCGGTCCACTTCATGTGGGAGTGGACCTGGTCCACCGACAATCCGACGAGGGCGCAGTTAAGGCTGTCGAAATCTTTCTTCATCTTCTGGAAGGCTATAAACTCGGTGGTGCAGACCGGCGTGAAGTCTCCGGGATGGCTAAAGAGGACGAACCACTTTCCTGAGAGATCGCTTGGGATCCTCATCCTGCCGTGGGTGGTCTGAACCTCCATTTCTGGAACCTTATCCCCCAGGAGGGGAATTCCCTGTCTTGCTTCTTCTTCTGTATGATGTGTCATTTAAGAATCACCTCTTTTTTCATATCTGTGGATTCCAATTTATACTTTTTGGACATGTACACTTCTTCACAGCCATGATCCGGTTTTAAAGCCGTCGATCTTCTTTGGGCAAAGGTTTATTTAAGATTAATTATTACTTAGTAATTGATATGTTAAATTTAGAGGATCTGGAGTCAACAATCATCAAGACGTTCCGCAACAGCGGGTATAGAGCTACTCCGCAGAGGATAGCCATCAGCAAATATATCCTCAGCAATCATGAACATCCCACAGCCCAGGAAGCCTATCTCGAAGTCAAGAAGACGCATCCAACAGTTAGCCTGGCAACGATCTACAACACAATAAAAATTTTAAAAGAAACAGGCCTAATTCTAGAATTGAACCTGCATCAAGGCGAAACGAGATTTGATCCGAACACTGAGCCTCATGCTCATCTGCTCTGTCTGAGATGTGGAAAGATCAGCGATTGGAAGGATCCGATCATACCGAGCCTGATATCTAAGGTCTCCGATGAAGAAAATTTCACCATAATCGGATCGTGTCTGAATTTGAGTGGCATATGCGAGAGCTGCGATAGAAAATAGAAGAGTTGGTCATAAAAGGCCACAAATTTAGAGCAGGCTACTGAATCCGAATGACTTGTCGATCCTGTCGGTCGGGACTACTGTCGGCCGGGACTATGAGCCATGATCGAGTTTTTAGCAGGACTTCACCCTGTGATGCAGGCGTTTCTTGCGACCTGTTTTACCTGGGGAGTGACCGCTCTCGGCGCCGCCAGCGTATTCACCTTCAAAGAGGTGAGCGGCAGAGTCCTCGACGGGATGCTGGGATTTGCCGCTGGGGTGATGATCGCCGCCAGCTTCTGGTCGCTCCTCGCCCCGGCGATCGAGATGGCGGAGGCGAGCGATCTTCCCGCCTGGTTTCCGGCGGCGACGGGATTCCTCCTCGGTGGCCTCTTCCTGAGGGCGGTCGACAATATGCTCCCGCGCATCCACTGCTGCATCTCGGGTTTTTCAGGTTCAGAAAAAGCCGGTGAGATCAAGACCGGCTGGCATCGGGTCACCCTTCTCATCCTTGCCATCACTCTGCACAACATCCCTGAGGGTTTGGCCGTGGGGGTCGCCTTCGGGGCTCTGGCCGCCGGATATCCTTATGCCACCTTGATGGGAGCCACCACTCTCGCCATCGGCATCGGGATTCAGAACTTCCCCGAGGGGGTCGCCGTCTCCATGCCCCTCCGGCGCGAGGGGATGTCCCGGCCGAGGTGCTTCTGGTACGGCCAATTATCAGCAATCGTCGAACCGATCGCCGCCGTCATCGGGGCGGGAGCTGTCATCCTCGCAGAGCCCCTCCTCCCCTACGCTTTGGGCTTCGCCGCGGGGGCGATGATCTTCGTCGTGGTCGAGGAGTTGATCCCCGAGTGCCAGCGGGGCGGGAATGCGAGCTTGGCCACGGCAGGGGCGATGATCGGCTTCGCGGTGATGATGGTCCTGGATGTGGCGTTTGGGTAACCGGGCCTGGGAGATGAGCGGAGAGGCCCGGATGGCCTCTTTGACCCTCTGCTGGAGTTACTTTGCCGGGTTAATCGATGCAACTAGAGGTCGGCCTAAATAGCTCTCAGGTTCCCAGCTTATCGAACCGACAAAGCCTAAATAGGACGTTGTTTATGCCTTTCCCGTTGTTGGAGGACTAGGATGATCTCTGAGGTGGCAGGACAATACAACGCGAAAGAGGTAGAGGGAAAGGTCAGGAAGTTCTGGGACGATAACGGAATCTACATCAAGACCAGGACAATGAGATCCGGCGGCAGAAAGTTCTTCTTCGTCGACGGGCCGCCCTACACCACGGGGAGGATCCATCTCGGGACCGCCTGGAACAAGATCATCAAAGACTCCATCCTCCGCTTCAAGTCGATGAACGACTTCGTCATCAAGGACCGGGCGGGCTGGGACATGCACGGCCTCCCCATCGAGGTGAAGGTGGAGGAGCACTTGGGCTTCAAGAGCAAGAAGGATATCGAGACCTACGGCGTGGACCGGTTCATCGACAAATGCAAGGAGTTCGCCCTCAGCCAGAAGGACCAGATGACAGAGCAGTTCAGGACCCTGGGGGCCTGGCTCAACTGGGAGGACCCCTACATGACCCTCAAGGACGAGTACCTGGAGGCCGCCTGGTGGACCCTCAAGAGGGCGAACGAGAGGAACCTCCTGGAGCGGGGATTCCGGGTCGTCAACTGGTGTCCCCGCTGCGAGACCGCCATCGCCGACGCTGAGGTGGAGTACTGGGAGGAGACGGACCCCTCGATATACGTCAAGTTCCCGGTGGTGGGGCAGGAGAATACCTTCATGATGATCTGGACGACGACGCCGTGGACGATACCCGCCAACGTCGGCGTCGCGGTCCACCCACAGTTCGAGTACTCGCGGGTCCGGGCATGGAAGGACGACCCCGAGAAGGCCGAGATCCTGATCATCGCAACGCCCCTCGTCGAGAGCGTCCTGCGGGAGGGGAGGTACAGGGACTACGAGATCCTGGACCGGTTTGGAGGAACGGAGCTTGAGGGGCTCCGTTACGAGCACCCCCTCGTCGACCTGATCCCCGCCCAGAGGGATATCGCCCACAAGATATACTTGGCAGACTTCGTCACCGCCGAGAACACGGGATCAGTCCACATCGCTCCAGGCCACGGTTTAGAGGACTTCGAGCTGGGGGTCGCCGAGGATATGCCCATATTCTGCCCCGTCGGCGAGGACGGCCGCTACACCGCCGAGGCCGGGGAGAAATATGTCGGTAAATACGTCAGGTCCGCCAACGAGGAGGTAAACTCGGACCTGGCCGAACGGGGGCTTCTTTTGGCTGAGGGGGATCTCGTCCACAGGTACGGCCACTGCTGGCGGTGCAAGACCCCCATAATCTACATCGCCACCCCCCAATGGTTCCTCAAGATCTCAGACCTTCGGAACGATATGCTTGAGGAGATCGCGCGGGTCAAGTGGTATCCAGACTGGGCGGGCTCTGCAAGGTTCAGGGACTGGATCAGCGGCGCCCGGGACTGGTGCATCTCCCGCCAGAGGTACTGGGGGATACCGCTTCCCATCTGGATCTGTGGGAAATGCGGCGAGATGGAGGTGATCGGCTCGATGGAGGAGCTGAACGCCAGAAGCGGCACGGTCGTCGAAGAGCTCCATCGGCCCGCGGTCGATCTCGTGACCCTCAAGTGCCCATGCGGAGGCGAGATGCGGAGGGTTCCCGACGTCTTCGACGTCTGGTTTGACAGCGCCGTCGCCTCATGGGCGACCCTCAACTACCCAAGAGATCAGGAACAGATCAAAGAATGGTGGCCCGCCGACTTCATCACTGAGGGGCACGACCAGACCAGGGGGTGGTTTTACTCCCAGCTCGGCGCCAGCATGGTCTCTTTCGGCGTCGCCCCCTATAAGAGCGTCCTGATGCACGGCTTCACCCTGGACGACAAGGGGAAGAAGATGAGCAAGAGCATAGGAAACGTCGTCTCCCCCGAGGAGGTCGTCAGCAAGTTCGGAGCCGATACCCTGCGGTTCTACGTCCTATCCTCCAACGCCCCCTGGGAGGACATCCACTTCAGCTGGGAGGAGATGGCAAACACCAATCGGATGCTGAACATCCTCTGGAACGCCTACCGATTCCCGTTGCCCTACATGATCCTGGACAGGTTCGATCCGACGAGGACGACCATGGAGAAGTGTCTTGAGAACCTCAGGCCCGAGGACCGGTGGATCCTCTCGCGGGCCAACACCCTGGCAGCTGAAATCCAGGCAGGCATGGATTCCTACCAGCTCCACAGGGCGACCAGGGCCCTCGCCGACTTCGTCCTGGAGGACCTCTCTAGGTGGTATATCCAGCTCGTCCGGCCCCGGACCTGGATCGAGACCGACGACCCCGACAAGCTCGCCGCCTACGCCACCATATACGAGGTGATGGTCACCCTGGCAAAGCTTCTCGCGCCCTTTGCCCCCTTCACCGCCGAGACGATCTACCAGAACCTGGTGAGGAGCACCGATTCCAATGCTCCTGAATCGGTCCACCTCTGCGACTGGCACAGGCCGCGGGACGACTTCATCGACGAGGCCCTCGAAAAGGAGATGGACCTGGTGAGGGTGGTGGTGGAGGCGGTCTCCAACGCCCGCCAGAAGGGAGGACGAAAGCTGAGGTGGCCGGTCTCAGATGTTGTCATCTCCCCCTCGAAGGAGATCCCTGACCTCGAGGACCTCCTGGGCGTTCTCAAGAGCCAGACCAACTGCAAGAGGGTGACGGTCATGAACGTCGGTGAAAAACCGCCCATGGAGATCGCCATAAACCCCGTCCCCAAGAAGATCGGTCCCGTCTTCAAGGGCGAGGCCCAGAAGGTGATTGAAGTCCTCAAAGAGGCAGACTCCGCCATGGTCAGAGCGGGGATCAGTGCAGGCGATTGCGTTGTGGGAGGTTATGCCATCTCCCCCGATATGGTCGAGTTCCTCGAGAAGATCCCCGAGAACCTGGTAGCAGCCGAGTTCCCCAGCGGGTGGGTCTACGTTGACGTCACCCTCACCGAGGAGCTGAAAGCCGAAGGGTACGCGAGGGAGATCATCCGAAGGGTCCAGGACATGAGGAAGGAGCTGGACCTCCGGGTAGAGGAGAAGATCGAGGCCTCCATCAGAGTGGAGGACGAGAAGGTCTTAAAGCTCGTAGCGACGATGAAAGAGCACATCGCTAGCGAGGTGAGGGCGAAGCACCTCGATATGGGACCAACTCTGGATATCATTAGCTGGCTAGAGAATCTCGAAGGGTCCCTCGTAAAGGACTGGTCCGTAGAGGATGTGTCGATGACGATAGGCATCTCTCGCGGACAATAAATATATAAGGTGAGTGTCAGAGGTGGTAGCATGGAAGAGGAAGTTTCTCCGCCTCCCCTGAAGGTCGAGGTGAAGGGCGTCTACGCCGTCCACGCCGGTGGCGACATGGTCGCTCCCGTGGTTCTTCTGGAGGATGAGGCCTCGAGGCTCGTCCCCGTCTTCGTCGGCCTTGCTGAGGCGATCTCCATACACCAGGCTCTCTCTGGGCAGGTATCTCCCCGCCCCACCACCCACGACCTCTTCGTATCCACCTTGGAGAGCCTGGGGGCCCGGGTCTCCGGGGTGCTCATCGACGACCTGGATGGCGGAGTATACTACGCTCGCCTCTCAGTATCCATCGACTCTGTGGAGAGGGAGGTAGATGCAAGGCCCAGCGACGGCATGGCTCTCGCCCTCCGCTCTGGAGCGCCCATCACCATCCAGGAGAGGGTCGCTGTGGAATCTTCCATGGATAGGAAGGACCTGGACGACCTGAAGGGGATCGAGAACTACCTTTAACCTCTCGCAGATGAGATCGTCTTTTGTTTAACGGTTCATGAATTTCAGTCCATCATTCTCAAATAAAAAGTTGGGAAAACGTTTAATACCATACGAAGAGAAGAATAACTGACCTCGAAATACTGGCGAAGATGAATATCGCAGATCTTGTGCGAGGGGGGTACATCTTGCCGAAGATAAGGGAGGGATTTGTACGGCCATATTTGAGGTAATACCATGAGGAGTCATCCTGCCTTCTGTTTGACCTGCTTGTTGCTGGTCTTTAGCTTGAGCTTAGTTTTATCCTTTTCATCCGCCCAGGGCTACGGCCAAGGGAGCGTCATACGGTGGCAATACCGCCCAGAAGAGCCGATAATCCAGGTCGGCTTCGGGGGCGAGATCCTTCCCATGGGCGCTCAGAACGCCACGAAGTCGATCAGGATCCCGGGGCTGGAAAATAGGATCATTCCGGGGGAGCCGGTAATTCCTTTTCGGACCGCCAGGATATTGATCCCCTTCGGGGAAGAGATAGAGGATATAAAGGTGCTTCCTGGTGAGAAGAAGAACCTCGGAAAAATTCTGATCGAGCCAGGCCAAGACCCCCTGCCCATAAGCTTTTCTGGAAACTACACCATAACGCCCCTCAATGAGACGACCTACGGATCGATGGAACCTTACCCCAAAGACATCTACTCTGTGGTGGGAGTCCAGAATAAGAATGGTTATAAAATATTATATTTAAATTTGTATCCTATCATGTACATCCCCAAGACGAAGGACACATACTACTTCGGCACCTTCGACCTGGAGGTGAAGACCGCCCCCACAAAGACTCTGGATCGGGGCCTCTTCAGGGGATTGGCTGAAGACAGAGAGCAGATAGAAAGGATGGTAGACAACCCCGGCGAGATAGCCGCCTACTCGATGGATATCGCGCCGACGGGATCATCCCCCCTCCTGGATGGGAATTACGATTACCTCATAATAACGAACCGCGCCCTTAAGAACGCGCCAGGGCCCTACAACTTCACAGCCCTCGTGGACTGGAAGAGGTCAAAGGGCTTAGCCGCCACCATAGTCACCGTTGAGGATATCCTCGCCATATATCCTGGAGCTGACGATCAGGAGAAGATCAGGAGCTTCATAAAGGACGCCTATCTCAACAACGGACTTACCTACGTCCTCCTGGGAGGAGATGCTGACGGCGGCAGATCCGGCGGCGAAGGCTGGAACAACATTGTTCCCGCGAGAGGCCTTTGGGCCTGGGACTACGAGGCGAGCCCGCCGAATATTCCCTCGGACCTCTACTACGCCTGTCTCGACGGAAACTACGACTACAATGGCAACGGCATCTACGGCGAGCCAGGGGATGGACCCCGGGGCGGGGAGGTTGATTTGATGGCCGAGGTCTACGTCGGGAGGGCTCCCGTCGACTCTTACGCTGAGCTATCCAATTTCGTGAGAAAGACCATCGCCTATGAGTCTACCACCGTCGACCCATACCTCAAGGAGGTCTGGATGGTGGGCGAGTATCTGGGCTTCGGGGGCGTCAGCGACTGGGGCGGAAACTCCCTCGACGAGATCAAAGACAGCTCTGGCGCCAGCGGCTACAACACCGCCGGATTTCCCGACGATTACGCCAAGTCCTGTCTCTACGATAGGGATCGGGAATGGGACAAAACGGAGCTCGCTGAGATTATCAATGGCAACGTCCATGCCATAAACCACCTGGGACATGCCAACGTCGGGAATGTCATGAAGATGAAGGTCGACGACGTCGGCAGCCTCAAAAACGACAGATACTTCTTCGGATACAGCCAGGGCTGCTACGCCGGCTCCTTCGACAATCGGGATCCTGACAGCATCTATTTCCCCGACGACTGCGTCCTTGAGAACTTCATCACCGAACCCCATGGGGCCTTTGCCTTCATAGGAAACTCAAGGTACGGCTGGGGCCGAAAGTCTACCACCGACGGCCCGTCTCAGAGATACCATCGACAGTTCTGGGACGCCGTATTCGGAGAGGGGATCAAAGAGATCGGTCGGGCCCTCCAGGATGCCAAGGAGGATAACTTGGGATCCATCGACGGGACCAGCGATGGCAACGTGATGAGGTTCTGCTACTACGAGATCAACCTCTTCGGCGATCCCGAGATCAGTTTCCATCTTCCCTTTACTGCAGATCACGATGTCGAGATAGTCGAGATGGAGCTTCCAAGCTATTCAAAGCCCGGGAGGTCTGTGGAGGTGAAGGTGGTCGTCAAGAACAAGGGGCTCAAGGACGAGAAGAACGTGGTCGTCCAGCTTCTCGATGGGGGAGCCGTCAAGGACTCGGAGTCTATCCTCGACCTTCCCAGCGGAGATTCTGTTGAGGTGAGCCTCTACTGGTCTAATGCCGAAGAGGGAAGGCGCGCCTTGGAGGCGCGCGCACTACCGATCGAGGGCGAGGATATCACCGACGACAACCGCCAAGAGAGATGGATCGAGGTCTTTGATAGTCGGAGCATGATTCTTCTGGTGGACGACGATGAGGAAGCAGACTATGAGACTTATTACGAACGGGCGCTGACCGCCAGCGGATGCGATTACGTCAAGGTCGATGGCTCCCCGAGCAGAAGCGAGCTGTTATCCTTCGACTGCGTGGTATGGGTCACAGGCAGGGATTTTACCACCACCCTCACCGCCGAGGACCAGGCGAACCTGGCCGCTTATCTCGACGCTGGCGGGAGCCTCTTTCTGTCCGGCCAGGATATCGGCTACAACATCCAGGACACCGACTTTTATCAGGATTATCTGCAGGTCGAGTATGTGAAGGACAGCACCGGCGTTTGCCTTCTCGAGGGCGTTCCCGGTGACCCCATATCCGATGGGATCACCTTTGGGATCTCGGAGGGTGACGGGGCGGACAACCAGTACTGGCCGAGCGAGATTCGTCCCATCACCTCTTACGCCAAAGAGATTTTCAAGTACAAAGACGACGGATGTGCTGCGGTTAGGGTTGACACAGAGATTTACAAGGTGGTCTACTTTGCCTTCGGGTTTGAGGCGATAAATAGCTCCTCGGATAGAGATGAGATAATGGGGCGGGTCTTGTCGGAGCTGACCAAGTCCAATGAACCGCCTGCCAGCATATCCGGGACGGACGGTCTCGGTGCCTTCCAGACCATCGCTTCAGAAATACCGGACGGACCGATCTGGAAGGGCGGCGCAAAAGGACCCGTAGAAGGCGCGGATTTCGAGTTTGATCTCTCCATAGAGGATATGGACCTGAACTTCGAGACATTTGAGGATATGAATTTCGAGTTCCAGGATATGGGATCTGGGTTTTGGGGTGTGAAGTGATATGGGGATGAGGTGGATGAGGTGGAAGTTCCTTTCGGCTTTGATCTTGGCTGCGATAACCATCGCCGCAGCTCAGGCAGCCATCATCACTGTCGGGCCGGAGGGCTGCGACTACGTCAGCATCCAGGAGGCCGTCGAGGATGCGAATCCGGGGGATACGATCAACGTTCTGAGCGGAACGTATAGAGAGAATGTGGTGGTGGACAAAAGCGTCGTCCTGCGGGGGAAGGATTCTTGTTCCGAAAAGCCCGTTTTGGACGGCAAAGGCGTTGGTAGCACCTTAACACTCGTTGCAGACGAGATTACTCTCGAGGGGTTCGTCGTCAAAAACGCCGGGTTTGGGAAGGCCGGAATCGAGATTAAGTCCAACAAGAATCGAATCAGAAATAATCTCGTCACCGGGAACAAGTGGTACGGCATATCTCTTTCAGACTCGGACGAAAACGTCATATCCGGGAACGTCGTCTGCAAAAACAAGTACGGCATCTGGATTGATGCCGAGTCCGACGGCAATAGAATAACCCAGAACGAGTTTTCGAACAACGCCAACGAGAACGCCGTTGACGCCGGCGCAAATCATTGGGAGAATAACGTCTACGACGACCTCGAAGAAGGGGTGGAGAGCTACAGGATCTCCGGAGGGGCAAACGTCGACGACGATCCGAAAGCTCCAGAGTTCGAAACGACGGGGAACGACGCCGAATCCTCGACGATAACGGTTAAGATCACGATACCCACCCCCATAATAGGATCTTAGAGGATTGAAACGACGGGCCATCTTTTCTATATCGACCGCCCGCCCTTCTTCTCTTGACCCCCCGCTAAATTTGTTTCTCCTCCGATCTCAAATATTTTGACGGGCTGGGCTCTTCGCCCACACACCTTTTTATAGTCACCCTCCTAAGAGGATCGGTCCTGAGCTGGAGCTGGAGATGATGTGAAGATGCTCACTGTGACCTTTCTAGGAACTGCGGGCTCTCTTCCCACGCCCGAGAGGAGCCCATCTGCGGTCCTGATCAACCGTGAGGGCGAGCTGATCCTCTTCGACTGCGGCGAGGGGACGCAGCGGCAGATGATGCGGGCGAAGACCGGGATGATGAGGCTCGACTACATCTTCATAACCCATCATCACGCCGACCACATCCTGGGAATTCCGGGGCTCCTCGAGACTATGGCCTTCCAGGGGAGAAAGGAACCCCTCACCATAGTGGGGCCCGTCAGGACCGCCGAGGTGGTGGACCTCTTCGACCGGCTCTGCTACTACTCCCGGAAGTTTCCGGTTCGGGCTCTTGAGCTGGAAGCTGGCGACACGGTGAGGATGGATGGTTGCGAGGTGGAGGCGATCAGGACCGTCCACAGCGTCCCAAGCATCGGTTATTGTCTCCGGGAAGATCCGAGGCCAGGGCGGTTCAACCGCGAAAGGGCGATGGAGCTTGGCGTCCCCCCTGGACCCCTTTTTGGAAGACTACAGCGGGGCGATGCAGTGGAGGTGGAGGGAAGAGTGGTACAGCCCGAGGATGTGATGGGGCCTTCAAGGCCCGGAAGAAAGGTGGTCTACACCGGCGACTCGAGGCCGACCCTGGAGATCGAGGAGGCGAGCAGAGGCGCGGACCTTCTCATCCACGACGGGTCCCTGGGCGACGAGATGGGCGCCTGGGCCGTGGAGACAATGCACAGCACCGCTGGCGAGGCGGCGGAGCTCGCCAAGCGGGCTGGGGCGCGAAGGCTGGTTTTAACCCACATCAGCTCTCGTTACTCCGACGACGTCGGCCCCCTCCTCGCCGACGCTCGTCGCCACTTTCATGAGGTTCTGGTGGCAGAGGACCTCATGAAGATCGAGGTAAAGCTAAGAGCCCGCTGACGGACGGAAGATTTTGGCTGGTCTCGTTCCCTTACTCGTCCAGATCCTCAGCTGCCTGCCTGGCGATCCTCTCTCTCTCCTCAGCCATCGCCTTTCTCAGGCCCTCTGCCATCTCGTCGTCCCTCCCCACGAGGGCGTTATTGAGGGAGTGAGCCAGGCTCTCCAAGGCGTAGCCGACCCGGTCCATATCTATCATCCTCCTCTCATACCTAACACCGGCCTCGAAGAGGTGGTCGATCTCGTCATAGGGAAGGCCCAGAGCCTGAGCGGCGCTGACGGCCCGGCCATACTTCTCTTCTGAGACGTAGTACTCCAGCCCTTCTCGATAGAGCCTCACAGACTCCTCTTCCCTTCCGGCTTTCTTAGCGATGAGGGCAGCCCAGAGATAGTCACCATCGGCTACGGCGATCTCTACCGCTCTATCTATTCGGCCCGAGTCTCTCGCCAGAGAGATGGCGAGCTCAGTCTCGCCGGAGCCGATCAATATCTCTATCCCCGGCTCTACCAGATCGTCTTTTATATCTCTCAGGTTCTCTGTCAGGTAGAGGACTTGGTCTTCTCGGCTCATCTTTTCGAAATTTTCAATTCGCATCTCGTTCAAAATCATCACCAGATCCGCGTTCACTGTACCAGTTCGGAGATCTCCGAAAAGTCGATCCTTGCGGTGTTGTCGATGGTAAGAGGGGTGACCGAGATCTTCCCCTCCTGGTAGATGGCCCGGACGTCGGTTCCCTCCCGTTCGGTGCAGACCAGGTCGCCGTCGATCCAGTAGTAGGGCCTCCCTCGGGGGTCCGATCGCTCCTGGACAGCGGTCTTGAAGATCTTCCGGGCGAGCTTTGTGACCACCACTTCTGTTTCCTCGGTGGCGTCGACGGGAACGTTGATGTTCAGGATGTCCACCCCCGTCGGGAGTCCCTTCTCCAGGACGTTCTTCGCCACCTTTCTGACGAGGTTAGCCGCGACGCCGAACTGGTAGGCGTGATCATTTTTGCTGTCGAACTTGTCCCCCTGGTCGACGACTTGGACTGAAGCTGTGATCGCCGGGACGCCGTAGCTTGCAGCCTCGAGGGCCGCGCCGATGGTCCCGCTGGTGGTGACCGTATCGGTGCTGATGTTCTCACCGATGTTTATCCCCGATACTGCGAGGTCTGGAAGCTCCCCTTTCATAAGCCAAAATATCCCCATGATCACCGAGTCGGTGGGGGTCCCAGAGACCTCGTAGGCCTCGACGCCGTCAAGATCGACCTTGTTGTACCTGAGAGGTTCGAAGACAGAAATAGACCTCCCGACGCCGCTTCTCTGGCCTGAGGGGGCGGCGACCAATAGTTCGCCGAGGCCCAAAACGCCTCTGACTGCCGCCCTGATTCCTGCGGAGTGGACTCCATCGTCGTTGGTAACCAGTATACGGTACATCGCGAGCATATCTGGGTATGAAGGTATAAAAATGGAGCGACGTCGCGATCGGTGAATGATCCTTGATCACCAGCCCCTGAAGGAGGCTAAATCTTCGATAATTTTCAACGCTGCTCGGTCGTCTCATAGGCCCCTATTACGTCGGTTCGAGTTATTATCCCGAGGAGTTTCTTCGGATCGGCGCCGCTCACCACCGGAAGCCTACCTATCTTGTTCTGGTACATCAGGTCCATGGCGTACTTTGTGGACTGGTCAGGGCGGATGGTGATCACCTCTTTGACGGCCAGATCGCCCACCAGGGTTTTATCCTGCTCTGCGATCGGCACCTTTCGGAGGTCGTCGAAGGTGATGATCCCCACCAGACGACCATCTTCAACCACGGGAAATCCGGTATGATTTCGCAGGAACATCAAGTCTCGAAGCTCGCGAAGGGTCATGTCAGGCGCAACAGTGGCTATGTCCCTGTGCATCGCCTCTCCGACAGCGATCCCCCTCAAGACCGGCTGGGGCTGGTCGATGAAGATCCCCTTCCTCATCAGCTTGAGAGAGTAGATGGACATCCCCTTCATCAGGATCTGGGCCGTTGCGTAGCTGAGAACGCAGGCGATGATGATGGGCGGAAGCCTGCTGTAGCTGCTGGCCATCTCGGGGATCATCACGATGCAGGTGAGAGGAGCCCGTGCAGCCCCGGCGAAGAGGGCCGCCATCCCCAGAAGGCCATAGACCGTTGGGTTTGCAATATCCAGTTCTGGGAGGACTGTTGCTACGAATAGGCCAAAGGCCACCCCGAACATGAACCCGATATATAGGGAGGGGGCGAATATTCCGCCGCTTCCGCCGGATCCCACAGTGAAGGCGGTGGCCAGGATCTTGACTAGGCCCAGAGCGATGAGAAATATCATAACATCGAATGAACTAGGAAAGCTCGACGTATCGAACGGCATCTCGAAGATCCGGGTGATGCCGTCGTAGCCGACGCCCATGATCCCATAACCGAAGAGGTAGTAACCGCTTATCCCAGCCACGGTCCCTCCCAGGGCGGGCTTCGCCATCTTAGGGATTCGGAGGGCCTCAAAGGAGTCCTCGATGAGGTAGAAGACCCTCACCCAGGAGAAGGCGATGGCTCCGAAGATCGGGCCCAGTATAAAGCAGAGGGCGAGGTCTGTGTTGCTAAAGACGAACTCGGGATTGAAGAATGCCGGAGCTGGGGCAGTGAGGGCGGCCGCCACTGCCGCGCCGACGACCGCTGACATCAGGATCGGAACCGAATCAAAGGGAGAGAATCTCCTGGCCACCACCTCCATGCTGAATATGGCCCCTCCCATGGGGGCGTTGAAGGTCCCGGCGATGCCGGCGGCGACGCCACAGACCGTCAGAAGCTTAAGATCGCGAGATCCGAGCTTGAAGATCTGGCCTATCAGAGAGCCGAAGGAGGCTCCTATCTGGGCGATGGGACCTTCCCTTCCAGCGCTTCCGCCACTGCCTATGATCACGGCAGAGGAGAGGATGAGAAGAAAGCCCACCCTTTTTCTGATCTGGCCACCGCTTACCTGCAGGCTCTCGATTATCTGGGGGACGCCGTGGCCCTTCGCCTCGGGGGCCAGGATGCATACGATCGGCCCTACGATCAGACCGCCGATGATCGGGAAGAGGACTACGGAATAGGTCGGTATACCGCCTTGATGGTATATCCCGGAGAAGAATATGTCATGGATGAGCTCGATGACATTTCGAAATGCTATAGCGCCAGCTCCTCCCGCCACGCCGATGAGTATCGCCAGAAAGTCGATGTAGGCCCAGTTATACGTTTTAGAGAATCTCTCAATGAAGCCTTCCTCGACTTTTCGATCCCGATCCAAGACAGCTTATGGATGTTCATCTCAATATAAACCCTTAACTCAGCGGTTCTATCTCACGTTCGTATCCTGTCAACCTCTTTGAACCGGCCTGATGGCCAGAATTCCGAAGATCGATTCAAAACATGGATCTTAGTAAGTAGAGGGTGGGCGAAAAAAAAGCCGCCGCTACTTCCGCCAGAGCTGACGGTGTAGGCCGCTAGCCAGGACCTTCAAGAAAAAGGGCCTAAAGGGGTTAATTGGCACGGCGTCGTCGGATGAGAACCTTCCTTTTGAGCTTCTTCGCCTCTCCATGTATGTTATCGCGGAGATTGCACACCGAGTCCCGAAGGCAATTCAGGTTATCGTCTATACTGGCCGAAGTCTCACTTTTTGGTCGACCTTTGAGAAGTATTCTCTTCTATATATTCCAAATTTTATTGTTAAATAGTTAACATATAATATATAATGTTAGATTTTTATTAGTTTTATTATTATATAATCTTTATACATGCTCATGATTTATTTTATGTTTTAACATATCTATCCAGACAGATATATAATTTAAATTAGAAAAAACAAATACTATATTTATTAATAAAATTTAATTATAGATTAATTTATATTCTAGTTTATTTATCATAATAGATACATGATTAAATTAATTTATTAATTACAATTTTATAAATTATAATTGCAAGCTGTAAATATAGAGTTTGAATGCCTAATACTATTTTATAAAAATATCGGGCTTTTAAGATTTGAGATGCACAATTCTTATTGGTTATAGGAATAAACCCTACCATATTCTTAATTTAGCTTTAAGGACACATTTCGGCCCAATAATCACCATGGTACGCGACGAGGGGAGTAAATTCACATAGTGTTTGGAATATGTGAACTCCCAAAATAGAGTTAATTTTGCTGCACTCATGTCTAAACACATATCATATAAGAATATGTTTGAGTCTGACAATCTTCAAAGGGGCAAGCGACTTTACAGATTTCAACCTAGGTTATTGGCCCAAAATTAAAACATATGATCTGAATTAGAAATCTGATTTAATGTAAATATAATTTATCTTATTTTTACTATGTCAAATGATCTATTCTACATTTATTGTACATAATTTAATGACATTATATTAAATTATCTGCATACAAATTGCGCGGATGAGGAGGGGAAAACTCTTGGAACTGAAAGATAAAATCCTTGAGGTCATCGGTGGAGAGCACGTGGCTGCAGTGGCCACCGTCTCTGAAGGCGAGCCGAAGGTGAGATTTATGGCCCTGGTAGGAAATGACGACCTGAGCCTGACGGGGGCGACGATGAAAAGCTCCCGGAAGGTGCAACAGATAAGAGAGAAACCCGTCGTGGCCATATCGATATGGTCCGGTAAGAACTACTCGGACCCCTACGTCGTGATGGAGAGCATGACCGAAGTGTACGAGGATATGAATATGAAAAAGCTCTTTTGGAATCCCAATCTGGAGCAGTACTTTCAGACTCCCGAGAACCCGGATTACGTGGTGGTCAAGTTCGTTCCTCAGAGAATCGAATACTACGGCGGGATGGTGATGGAGGCCTGGGAGAGGTGAGCGGGGCTTAAGATCCATACTCTCTCGAGAAGCTTAACTCGAGCAAGGATACTGCTTATGGCGATAAAAAGCGATACTGCACTGAAGGCCTGTAGTGAACACCTTTTTGGGTTGGGCACAGTGGATTCGATATAAAGTTAAGAAAAGGTAAATTGGTGCGAGGGAGGGATTCAGCACGCATTTGCCGGTGTAATTTTTGCGCGAAGGCTGTTTGATTACTTTCGCTCCGCCCATCCTTTAGCCTTACCTCCCTTGGGGCAATAATAACTGGTCATGGAACTCGAACTTCAATCCCCTTTCACCCTCGTCCCGAACGCCTTCATCGTCCTCATAGGTCCTGAGGAGATGCTAATAGATTCGCTCAACTGCAGCCTGAAGAAGCTTCAGCGCCTCCAGGTCCTCTACATCTCCGGAAACTATTCGCGAATCCTCGACAAGCTCGACCGCCGTTTCACAGAGCTGGACGTCCGGAGAGCCTTCACCGCCTACCAACTAATGACCATCTTAAAAGAGGCATACCAGACCCAGATCATATTCGAGTACGACCCCACCCTCTTCGAAGATGCAACCGAGATGGCAGAGTACGTTGGTCAAGCCCTGAAGGAGGTGTCGAACGGCTCATCCGTGCTCCTGTACTCACCTTGGACCGATCGCCACCTTGAGGAAGTATCCAAGTTCGCCGATCGGGTATTCGTCTTCAATGAGGTGCACAAGTATGTCTACAAGCGTGCTTCGAAGAAGACCACGCCAGGTCCGAGGGGCCAGAGAACTCTGGAGGCGTTCTGACATGGGTCGAACCTTCAAAAGTGTCCGAATGGGATCTCAGGAGGTTGCCCAAAGATGGCTCAAAGCATCTCGGGCGCTGAATAAAGATGACCAGATATACGGCCAGAGGCTTGCCGAGATGGTCAAGATGCATTCCAGCGAGGCATTCTACGCTCTCGATGACCCCCTTGAAGCTGCGATATTCTCTGTTCTGATAGAGCTGTTGAAGGAGACCGATCGGAAAGCGGTCGAGAAGGACGATGTGGATCTTTGACTCCTATCACCGAGGCGCTGTGGAGCTCTGGGATCGATCGAGAGGACCTCCCAAGCCCTTCACCTTCAGGTACTCACCCTCTTTCTACCTGTACCTTGAAGATCCCCACGCTCACTGGGAGATGATAGAGGGGCTGGAAAGCCGGTTCAAGGTGGAGGAGTGCAGCTTCGATACCGTTTACGGACCTCTCGATGGCTACGAGATCTGGGCACCAAAGGATGTCGCCCTGAAGATCGAGAAGCAGACCCGAATGCAAG
>LGFT01000073.1 GCA_001509375.1 Methanothrix harundinacea
GCTACGCTCCCCTCCTTCACCCGGTCCAGAAAGGACCTTCCGTCCCTTCCCGGAAGGAAGGCCTCCCGCCGGAAGAAGAGGTAAAAATACTTGAACTCCTCCGGTGACCCCCTCTCGATCAGGTTTAAGAGGTCGATCTCGTAGTAGCTGTCGAGCCGGTAGCTCGTATCCTGGTGATAGAGCCTCCAGCGCCCCCCGTTGGTCAGGATCGCCCACTCCGGCGGGGTGTTGCGCAGGTAGATGTCTATCTGGTAGCTCGGGTTCTGGATGTTGAAGCCGCCGACCCTCTTCTGGGTCTTATCGAGAGATACGTTCCAGGCTTTGGCGTCGCCGATGGCCACCGCCCTGAGATAAAAATCGTCGCTCTCCCTGCGATCGTAGGCCTCAGCCAGGCTGTCGAGATCGGCAAAGAAGCTGTAATCTGGCCTGTATGCTCCCTTATATACCGATTCCTGTATTCCGAAATGGTGATCTAAAATTCTGAATATCGGTCTTATCAGGGAGTCCTCCAGCATCGCCTCGCTGCAGTTCTGGAATATCTTGATCCTCTTTTGGAAGAGCTTCTTTATCTCCCTGAAGGCCTCGCCGAGCCCCTCATCCTCGCGCCACTCATCGTTCTGCTTCACCCTTTCGTCCAGGTAGTAGTTGGAGAAGAGGTTGTGGTTGTTCCTGAAGACGGGGCTCTGCGACATCGTGATCTGATCACAAGAGATCGGACTGAGCGATAAACGTATCGCTTACGGGCGAAGATAGAAGCCGGATATTCTCGCCGAAAATAGCTCCGGCCTCCTCTCGCCCGGCCTCATTTATCCGGTCGCTGCACAGATGCCAGCGCACGATATCGGTCTTTAAAGAGGGTCATTCACCTTCACCGAGCTTCTTTCACATCATTTTCATCAAAAATGATAAATAGAGCTAATTATTCTTAATTACGTAGAATTTAGTCATAAAATAGGAGGTATAAAAACGGGAAAAATATGCAGAACCGAGGGGGAAATAGCTAGATCGCCCCTTACGCTGCTTCTCGCGATTTCGATCTTCCTCGTCGCTCTGCCCGCTGTCGCCTACGACCTGGTGGTCCCCGGCGACCTGGACGGCGACCTGATCATATCGGACGAGGAGCTGGAAGCTGCCGATGAGTCCTACGACGCCGGAAAGATCACCGACGAGGAGCTGGAGAAGATTGAGCAGATCCACGAGAACTATCCGAGGACGATAACCGATACCGCGGGCCGAGATGTAACCATCTACAAGCCCATTGAGAGGATCATCACCCGGGAGCCTGACACCTGCCGGATAGTCGTCGCCCTCGGCGAGGGCGATAAAGTCGTCGCCTCCGAACAGTCGGTCAAGTCCTGCCTCTGTCCCACCACCTTCGGCGTCTTCGACCAGGGATGTCTTGAGTGCTATCAGACGATCCTCGATGGGAGGATGCCGGACCTTCCCGAGACAAGCACAAGATATGACATCTACTACGAGCTGATGGCCTCTCTCACTCCTGACGTCATCATCACCTCCAGCGAAACAAACGTCCAAGACTTCGAGAGCAAGGTGGGCTGCCCCTGCATCGTCGCTGGCGGTAGCGGCAGCAGCTACGACCGCGAAGGCGGCCTATACGGCCAGATCGAGGTCGTGGGCGAACTCCTGGAGAGGGAGGTGGAGGCAGAAGAGCTCATCGGCTTCATCGAGTCGAAGGTCGAGATGGTAAGATCCGTATCAGACAGCCTGGATGAGGACGAAAAGCCGAAGGTCTACTTTGCGCCCCGAGGTGCCAAGCTGGGCTTCTACGACCCCAAGGAGGGGCGCGACTTCACCAGGACGGTTACAGACTACGCTCCCTTGGAGATAGCGGGCGGCATCAATGTTGCCGGAGAGTGCGAAGGCAGCAGCATCAACGTCGGAATCGAGCAGATCATCGCCTGGGACCCAGATTACATATTGGTGGCCTGCAACACTCCTGAGGACGTAGATGCGGTAGACTGGATCAAGAATTCCCCCGACCTCCAATCCATAAACGCCGTCCAGAACGGGAACGTCTACAACTGCTTCTACCCCTACTGTAGAGGTAGCCCCCCAGACAGAAGCCTCTTCAACATGATCTACATGGCCAAGCTCCTCCACCCCGAGAAGTTCGAAGATCTGGACATGGAAAAGGAGTGCAACGAGATCTTCGAGGCTTTCCTGGGGGTCGACGGTGTCTTCACCGAGTACGCCGATTACCTGGTCTGGCCGAGGGAGTGGCTTAACTTAAACTAAAATTTTGCTAATTTTGGGGGGACGAAGAGCTGCCCTCTCCCCTTAGTTTTGCTGGATTCAAAAATGCCTTAGGAAAAAAGACTGGCATAGTTACCGCTTTTTGGTCACATCCCAGATATTCCGAAATTCTGAGGATCTCGGCAATTCTGAGGATCTCGGTATTTGACGAATACTATTGCTCTTCTCTAATCATTTTTATCATATTGTTATCACCGATAATGATAAATATGGCCAATTAATCTTATTTGCGTAGGATTTAATCTGAAATTAGGTGGTATTAACTTGATGAAAATACACAAAAAAACTGTCAGAATAACAAGACCGCCCCTTATCCTGCTTTTGGTGGTTTCGATCTCCCTCACCGCCCTGCCAGCCGGCGCCTACGATCTGGTGGTCCCTGGCGACCTGGACAGCGACCTGATCGTATCGGACGAGGAGCTGGAGGCGGCCCAGAGCTCTTACGACGCCGGGAAGATAACCGCAGAGGAGCTGGCTAAGATTGAGCAGATAAACGAGAACTATCCGAGGACGATAACCGACACTGCAGGCCGAGAGGTGACCTTCTACAAGCCCGTGGAGCGGATCATCACCCGGGAGCCTGACACCTGCCGGATAGTCGTCGCCCTCGGCGAGGGTGATAAGGTCGTCGCCTCCGAACAGGCGGTCAAGTCCTGCCTCTGCCCCACCACCTTCGGCACCTTCGAAGAGGGATGTCTCGAATGCTATTATTCGATCCTCGACGGGCGGATGCCCGACCTTCCCGAGACGAGCACCCGGTACGACATCTACTACGAGCTGATCGCCTCCTTTGCCCCCGACGTCATAATCACCTCAGGGACCACCAACGTCCAGGACTTCGAGAGCAAAATCGGCTGTCCTGTCGTCGTCGCCGGAGGTGACGGCTGGATCTACAGCCGGGAGGACGGTCTCTACGGCATGATCGAGGTCATCGGCGACGTCCTGGAGAGGGAGGAAGAGGCCGAAGAGCTGATCGGGTTCGTCGAGTCGGAGATCGACATGATAAGCTCCGTCACCGAGACCCTGGACGAGGACGAAAAGCCGAAGGTCTACTTCGCCCCACGGGGCGCGAAGCTCGGCTTCTACGATCCCAAGGAGGGGCGGGACTTCACCAGGACATTTACAGAGTACGACCCTCTGAAGATAGCCGGCGGCAAGAACGTCGCCGAGGGGGCTGAAGGGTACGAGATCAACGTCGCTGTTGAGCAGATCATCGCCTGGAACCCTGACTACATCTTCATCGCATGCAGCACTCCGGAGGACGCTGAGGTGATCGAATGGATCGTGGAATCTCCTGACCTGCAGTCGATAGCCGCCGTCCAGAACGGAAACGTCTACAACTGCCTTTATCCCCACTGCAGGGGGAGGCCCGCCGATAGAAGCCTCATCAACATGGTCTACATGGCCAAGCTCCTCCACCCCGAGAAGTTCGAGGACCTGGATCTGGAGAAAGAGGGGAACGAGATCTTCAAGGCCTTCCTGGGGGTTGACGGCGTCTTCACCGAGTACGCAGACTACCTGGTCTGGCCGAGGGAGTGGCTGAACTCGCAGTAGATTTTGGGGATTTGGGGAGGGATAGACGATGGTTCCTCCCTTCTTTCACCATTTATACAGAGATAATGGAGGAAAAAGATTGACCGGCATTATAAACTGGAACAAGCTTCGAAAGGCGATGATCTCTGAGGGGCGAAAGAGAAGAGGCCGTGAAAACCCCGGAGAGATGTGGGATAAGAGGGCAGAGGAGTTCAACAGGTCGACGAGAGGGAGGAGCGAGCGGACAGATCGGCAGGTGGCAAGCCTCGGGCTCGATCCGGACTGCACCGTCCTGGACGTCGGCGCGGGCACCGGCCGTCTCTCTGTCCCCATCGCCAAGATTGTGAAGCAGGTGACGGCGGTCGATCAGTCGAGAGGGATGCTCAATTATCTCGAGGAAAATATGGCCGAGGAGGGGCTCTCCAACTATCGATGCATTCAACAGAGGTGGGAGGACGTCGAGCTGGGGGTCGACATCGAGCCTCACGACGTCGTCATCGCCTCCCATTCCCTCGGAATGTTCGACCTTCGGGAGGCCTTGGCGAAGATGGATGCGGCAGCGAATAGACGCGTTTACGTCTTCACCGCCGCTGGCAAGTGGTTCTTCGACGACTTCGAGGAGGAACTCTGGGAGCGGGTTTACGATCGGCCCCCGAGGCGAGGCGGAGGTTTCCGATCCGATTACATGCTCCTCTACAACATCCTTCACGACATGGGGATCTATGCCAACGTCGAGATCAGGGACGCAGAACACGTCCAGCGGTACGAAAGCCTCGATGAGGCCGTAGAGCGGTGGAGAGAGAGAGGAGGGAGATCCCTGAGGAGAACGAACCCCTTTTGAGGGAGTATCTCTCCAAAAATCTCGAAAACGAAAACGGCGGAGGTCTGACCTTCAGGCGGAGGACGAAGAGCGCCATGATATGGTGGTCCAAGTCGGAAAGCTCGTGATGCGTTGAAATTTACTTGATATCAAGCGATACTAAATTCAGGGAGGACGAAAACGTGGCATTTGACATCTGGCTCTTGGCAGGCTTATTGGCCATCGGCCTGATACTCTTATCATCTTTGAAGATCACAAGGCAGTACGAGCGAGCCGTCGTCTTTCGGTTCGGAAAGCTCCTGGGCGAGAAGGGCCCGGGCCTGTTTTTGATAATACCGATCGTCGACAGGATCGTCAAGGTGGACCTGAGGATCCGGGAGCTGGACGTTCCGAGACAGACGGTGATCTCCAGCGACAACGTCAGCGTCGAGGTGGACGCCGTCATCTACTACAAGGTGACGAGCTCGACGAAGGCGATTGTGGAGGTGGAGGACTACGAAGCTGCTACCGCTCTTCTCGCCCAGACGACCTTGAGGGACGTCCTAGGCCAGAACGAGCTGGACACGATCCTCTCCAACAGAGACGAGCTGAACAAGGAAGTCAAGACGATTTTGGACGAGATGACCGACCCCTGGGGGATCAGGGTGGTCACCGCCACCCTGAGGGACGTTGCCCTCCCCGAGAATATGCTCCGGGCGATAGCAAGGCAGGCGGAGGCGGAGCGGGAGAAGAGGGCGAGGATCATCCTCGCCGAGGGCGAGTTCCAGGCGTCCCAGAGGATGAACGACGCCGCCACCCTATACGAGGAGAAGCCCTCTGCCATGAAGCTGAGGGAGTTTCAGACCCTCACCGAGATCGCGAAGGAGAAGAACCTCATCGTGGTATCGACCGGCTCTGACGCCACAAGGCCCTCGGCCGGGGAGATCTCAGCGACGGTGGGCCTCGCGAAGGCCGCTGTCGAGAGGTAAAACCAGAGGCATATATGGCGAAGACGGTGAGGCGAACCACAAGTCGGGCCGGTAAGAGAAGCGAGATGCAGGAGGCCCACGACTCCTTCGTATTCGCAAGGTACCTCTTCATGGCGGTGATCGTCGCCTCTATCATCATCCTGACGGGGGTGATCATAACCCTGGGGCCCCTGGACATCACTGTAGCCGACGCCTACCGGGCCCTCATCGCCAGGTTCTATCCGGGATACTTCGATGTGGACCCCCTCACCTCCCGAGTCGTCTGGAACATAAGGTTTCCGAGGATCGTGGGCGGGATCCTGGCCGGGTTCGGCCTTGGGGTGTGTGGATGCGTCATGCAGGCGGTTCTGAAGAACCCCCTCGCCAGCCCCTTCACCCTCGGGATATCGTCAGGAGCCCAGTTCGGCATATCCATCGCTGCCGTCCTGGGCATATCGTTGTTCGGCGGTCCCTACCTCCTCGTAGGCAACGCCTTCTTCTTCGCCATCCTATGTTCAGTCTTCATCATAGGGCTTTCAGCCATTAAGGGGGCGACCTCAGAGACCCTGATCCTTGCGGGGATCGCCGTCAACTACTTCTTTTCTGCCATGAGCCAGCTATTCAAGTACTTCGCCGACGACGAGCAGCTCCGGCTCATGACATCCTGGGGGATGGGGGACCTCGCAGCCTTTTCCTGGGCTAAGATCCCCCTCATCCTGGTCGTCTTCGGGGTCTGCATACCTCTTCTGATGCTCAAGGCCTGGGATCTGAACATCATGACCTCAGGTGACGAGACCGCCAAGAGCATCGGGGTGGACGCAAATCGGGTCAGGATATACATAATGCTCGTCTCAAGCCTGGTGGTGGCGACGGTCGTCTGCTTCACCGGCACTATCGGGTTCATCGGGCTTGTAGCGCCCCACATGGCCCGGATGATCCTTGGCGGAGATCACAGATTTCTGATCCCCGCCTCGGGAATTCTTGGGGCGGTGGTCCTGGTCGCAGCCGACGGTGTCGCCATGAACATCATCGCTCCGACGGTGATACCGACGGGGATCATGACCAGCGTGATCGGGGTTCCGTTCTTCATGTATCTGATGTTGAAAGGAAGAAGGAGGGAGTTTTGGGCATGATGATCCAACTTCAGGCAAAAGGGATAGTATTTGGCTACAACAGCTCGCCGATCCTCAAAGACGTCAGCTTTGAGATCGGGCCGTCGCGTCTGGTGACGATAGTGGGGCCCAACGGCTCCGGCAAGTCGACCCTGATCAAGTGCATCGACCGGATCCTGGCGCCGGAGAGGGGGAGCGTCCTGATCGATCGGAGGGATGTGACTAAGATGGACCGGATGGAGATCGCGAGGAACCTCTCCTACGTCCCCCAGAGCTCGGCCCGTACCTTCTCGTCGAACGTCTTCGACACCGTCCTGATGGGGAGGAGGCCCCACATCGGCTGGCTTTCTAGCTCCGACGACGAAGAGAGGGTCTGGGAGGTCTTGAGGCTTCTCGGGATAGAGGATCTGGCCATGAGCGGTTTCGGCGAGTTGAGCGGGGGGCAGCAGCAGAAGGTCCTGATCGCGAGAGCCCTCGTCCAGGAGACGAAGGCGATGCTCCTCGACGAGCCCACCAGCAACCTGGACATCTGGCACCAGCTCGACGTTATGAACATCGTACGCGATCTGGTGAAGAAAAGGAGGATGACGGCCCTTATGGCCCTCCACGACCTGAACCTCGCCTCGAAGTACTCTGACGGGATCATCATGATGAAGAAGGGGAGGATCATGGCCGCCGGAGATCCGGCATCGGTCCTCACACCCGAGAACATCGAGGCGATATACAATGTGGAGGTGGCGGTGAGGTCCCAATCCGAGGAGCCGTTCATCGTTCCCATCAAGCAGATTCGGCAGAACGGCTCGAGCCCTAGCCCCAGAGGGAGGTTCTTCTCAGGCGGGAAGAGGAGGTCCAGG
>LGFT01000020.1 GCA_001509375.1 Methanothrix harundinacea
CTCCCAATAAGAAGATATTAATGATGAATTATATATCTCTTCTGGTCGAGGTGGATTCTCGTCAATTCGCATCATTTTTGTAGGTGCTAAACACATACAGTGTGCCTTATATAGAGAAATGCATGGAGGAGAAATGAGAGATAAACTGCTTATATTTTTGGCGGGTATCAAGGCACTTGAGATGGCCTGCGAGATCCAGCCCGAGAACTACGAGGACTGGATCGCCCTCAAAGGGATGGGACCCAAGAGAATCCGGGCACTTGCCCTCATCTCCGAGCTGATCTACGGGGCCGAGACCTGCTGGAAGGACCCGGCAAAGTACAGCTTCGCCCACGGCGGCAAAGACGGCTATCCATATCCCGTCGACAGGGAGACCTTCGACCATTCGATATCGACCCTGAAAGAGGCCTTGGAGAACGCGAAGCTGGATAGAAGGGAGAAGTACGACGCCATTAAAAGGCTGAATCGGTACATCAGCGCAGATTGCGAGGGAGGGGTCAAGTTTGAAAGCTCAGCTGCATCAGAATCGGTGACAGCCGTTTTTGGCATTTTTTGATTGTATCTCCTGTTACATTTCCGATTGCATCATCAGCTTCTTAGCCGAAGAAATCAATGTCCGGACGCAGTGGATCAACTATCGCGGAAGGCCTCAGGCGCCAAAACCGATATAACGGATTAACATGACGAGAATAGGATTATGTCAATGACATACATCAAGATCATTTTCTCAATTTTTTTGACTGCTTGCCTCTTCGGCAACGCAGGGGCGTCGGTGGCCCCCTCTGAGGCTCAAAGCCCCTATTTGACGCCGATCGCCAGCGATAGCTCCAAGGAGGAGCTGGTCTCCCTCTTGGAGGCGGCGAAAGATTACGTTCTGGAGAACGGCAGAGAAGAGGCCCTCGGGACCTTCGGCGACCCTGAAGGGGAGTTTGTCAGAGGCGACCTCTACGTCTTCGCCTACGACTTCAACGGGACCCTTCTCGCCCACCCCTACCTGCCTGAGATCGTGGGCAGAAATAACCTGGACCTGGTGGACGCGAACGGCGTTCTCATGATCAAAAACTTGATGGAGGTGGCAGAGCTGGGTGGAGGCTTCCTCTACAACGTCTATCCCAACCCCGCCGCGAAGAACGTCGAGGAGCTGAAGCTCGTCTCTGTCCTCAATGTGGATGACGACCTCTGGATAGGCTCGGGGATCTACCTATCAGCCCAGCCGCCCCGCTTCAGCCCCCAGGCTCGGGAGGCTCTGAAGGCTTTCGTGAACGAGGCCCTGAACTATTCCCTCGAGAACGGCAGGGATAAGGCTCTGGAGGCCTTCAACGATCCCGCCGGAGAGTTCGTCCGGGGTGACCTTTACATCTTCGCCTACGACTTCAACGGCACCGTCCTCGCCCTCCCCTTCCAGCCCGAGATCGTCGGCCAAAACCGAATAGGTATCGAAGATGCCAACGGGGTCGCTTTCCTCCGAGATTTCCTCAATCTTGCCAGAGGGGGCAGCGGTGAGTCCTACTACCTCTACCCAAACCCGAAAGAGAATATGACTTTGGAGCTGAAGCTCAGCCGTGTGGCGAAGGTGGACGAGACCTGGTTTTTGGGGGCCGGGATCTACGGCTCCCGGGCCTCGGCTGAAGGCATCTCCGAGAAGAAGCCAGAGAGCAGGGTGGAGCTGAAAAGCTTCGTCGAAGAGGCGACAAGCCACGCCCTGGTGGTGGGAAAAGAGAAGGCTTTGGCCGATTTCATGGACCTCGAAGGCCCCTGGGTCAGGGGCGATGTCTACATCTTCGCCCACGAATTCAATGGCACCGCCCTCGCTCTCCCCTACCTTCCTCCCGAGGTGGGAACCTATCGGCTGGACATCCAGGACGAGCGGGGAGCTTATATCAACCGCGAGATGCGCTCCATCGCCCTGAACGACGGCAGCGCCTTCTATGAGTACGTGTGGCGAAATCCCCTCACAAACCAGACCGAGCCGAAGGTCAGCTACGTGATGAAGGTGGACGAGACCTGGTGGCTCGGGGCCGGGATCTACGAGCAGTAGGAACGAATCAGTGGCCGGGACGATCCCCGGCCCATTTTTTAATAGAGATTCAGATTGAATTTATCTTTCAACGAGGAATCTATGAGAAAACCGGAGGAGGATTAATGATAGAGATACTTCGGAAAAGAAGGAGCATAAGAAAGTACAGAGACAAGGACATCGAGCCCGAGATCGTGGAGCTCTTGAAGGAGGCGGCCCTCCGATCGCCCACCTCCCGGAACTTCCGTCCCTGGAGGTTCGTCTTCGTAGAGAACCGAGGAAAGCTCGAGGCCCTATCGAAAGCGAAGCCGAGCGGCTCGTCCTTCCTCGCAGGAGCGCGTCTGGGGGTCGTCGTCTGCGCCGACGAGGACGAATCGGACGTCTGGATTGAGGACTGCTCCATCGCATCGATCATCCTGCAGCTTGTGGGCGAGAGCCTGGGGCTCGGCTCCTGCTGGATCCAGATAAGGCTGAGGATGCACGACGATTCACAGACCTCTGAGGAGCACATCCGGGCGGTCCTCGGCCTTCCCGAAAGTATCAGGGTCGAGTCGATGATCGCCTTTGGATATCCTGACGAAGAGAAGGCCCCGATCCCGGCCAAGGAGCTGGAGCGCGAGAAGATACTTCCGAGCTGAGGATTGCCAAAATTCCGTCCCCCTCTTCAATCTGCAACCGAAAGGGAGATACTCGATCCCCACCCATTCTATCTCCATGAAGGTCGGACGAAAGCCTAAGCCCGAGTCCCCCGAGGAGATGGCCCTAGTCCATCACGCCCTCGAAAATCCGATCAGAAGAAGGATGATCATCATGATGGTGGAGGGATGTCGATCGGTCGAAGGGATAGCCGAGGCTGTAGGTCCAAAGATGCTCGACTACCACCTCCATCGGCTGGAGCTGGCGGGGCTGATCGAGGTCACCGACGGGGCGATAACCCTGACAGAGGCGGGAGAGGCCTACGGCGCCCTGATAAAATCCCAGGCCGAGAGGGGCGGGGCGGGGTGAGGTCTGGTTCCATCTCCTCTCTCTTCGTCTCTGAAGAGTGTGTGGGAGTTGCAGGCCTATTGGCCCATTTCAATTCCCGGCCTCGAGGGAGTGCTCGATCAGCGCCCAGAGGAGGTCGGAGTCCTTCAGCATCCCCGCCAACTTCTGATGGGCCGTCACCACCGGGAGCTGGTCGATCTTGCTCCTCATCATCAACCTCGCGCATTCGCTCACCTCGTTGCTCTTGATGGCGGTGACGGCGGGGACCATCGCCTGCTTCACGGGGATCTTCCGCAGCGCTATCCGCGAGACGCCATAGTAGAAGTTCAGGGTGTCCCGGGTGCTCTCCCAGGTCCACTCGTCCTCGTCGGAGGCGGCGGACATGTTCGCCATCTCGACGGAATCCTCGATTATGCTCGCGTTTATCAGGTCCCGGTCGGAGATTATCCCCACCAGGTTCAGATCGGAGTTGAGGACCGGAGATGCCTGGACGTCGGCGTACTCCATCACTGCTCCGGCCACCGGCAGGGGCATCTCGTCCCAGAGGGCGACGGTTGCCTTTTCAAAGTACCTCTCTATCGATCTTTTTATCTCCAGGTCTGCGATCACCCGGATTATATCGGCGACGCTGACGATCCCGACGAGGGACCCATCCTCGACGACGGGAAGACGCCTGATATCATTCTCCGCCAGGAGCCTCGCCGCCTCGACGACGCTGTCTTCGGGGTGGACCAAGAGGGGGTCGCGGGTCATGATGAGGGCGGTCTGGTCCTCCTCGGGGTTTCTGAGGAGGTCGGTTCTGGTCACCATCCCCACCAGCTCGCCGCCCTTTACCACCGGCACCCCCGAGACGCGTCTCTCCTTCAGGGTCTTCAGGACCTGGTCTCGATACCCGGGGATCGAGACGAAGGCGACGTCCTTCACCATCACATCTTTCGCTCGAACATCAATCACAAACCTTCTCCCCCGGAACCGTGATGACAGGAACTGTGGAGGTGCGAACCACCTTCTCGGCCACGCTTCCGAGGAGGAACTTCTCAAGGCCAGAGCGTCCGCAGCTTCCTATCACGATGGCGTCGACACCGGCTTCGTCCGCAAACCGGACCAGCTCCTCGCCGGGGTTGCCCTCAATGACCTTCTTGGCAGAGGTGACGCCCGCCCTCTTGGCCATCTCCTCGATGAAGCCCGTGGCCTCCTCCCCCTCTTTGACCAAGAGATCTCTGATGCTCACAAGTGCCATGTCCTCGGGAAGGTGGCTCAGCCGTCCCGTATCGGCTACGTAGACGACGGTGATGGCGCCTCCAGAAAGCCTGGCGAGCTCTATTCCCACCTCTGCCGCCCGCTCGCTATGTTTTGAGCCGTCGGTTGCTATCATTATCCTCTCAAACATGGTAAAAACCTCTAGAGGACGGCCAGAACGTCAGAGGGCCTCGCCCTCCTGACCAGGCTTGCGAGGGGATCTTTCGCCCCCACCATGTTCTCCGACCGTCTGTCGATGACCATTATCCTGCACTTCTTGCCCACGCGGATAGGTCCGGCCTCATCGTCCGCGCCCAAGATACGAGCGCCGTTTAGCGTGCACATCATAAATACCTGTCTATCGTTATGCAGCAGCGCCTTGGACAAAAATTCCATCTCAGTGAAGAGATTTGGACTGTTGAGCATGACGTTGTCGGTCCCGAGGCCCACCACAATTCCCATCTCCAGCATTCGGGAGACGTTGGGGAGTCCCACCCCCGTGACGAGGTTGGAGCGAGGGCAGACGACGACGGGAACCTCAGCCTCCGCCACCCTCGCCAGGTCTCGGGGCTCGGCCTTCGTCAGGTGGACGAGGAGATCGGGCTCAAGGCTCAGAGCGTCCTCGATATCATCCCTTCCAGCCTCGCCAGCGTGGAGGGCGACCTTCTTCCCCTCGGCCCTCGCAGCCTCCACCACCTCCTCAACCCAGGAAGGGGGATGATCTCTTGTGCTGCTGATCCCGATCCCCCAGCATTTTTGATGGACCCGCGCAGATCCGGGATCAGGCCTTCCTAGAACCCTCCCGATCATATCCACCCCATCGGTCCTCTCAACCTGTTCCATCGCCTCGAGGAGCATCTCGACCCCCTCGATGCCACCCTCCCGGAAATCGGCGAAGGCACAGGTTCCTGAGCGGGCCATATCCGATAGCGACCTTTTCATACCCTCGACCAAGTCTTGGCGGGAGGCTGAGGCGAGAGCCTGTTGTTTGAGACCCCCGGGCCCCACCAGATCGTTGAGGGGGATGTACGGAGGATCCTTGAATATGGAGTCGCCCAGGTGGACGTGGGCGTTGACGAGGGCCGGAGAGATTATCCCCTCGAAGTCCGGTTCGATCCTCTCGGAACCCAACTCTGCCACAACCCCTTCTCGAAGAATGAGGTGCCCCTCGAAGGGCTCAAACTCCTCGCCGAGGAGGATCGTACCCGAGAGGACGACCTCGTCCGTCTTCACCATCAGGAGAAAGATCGGGTCAGGTAAAATATTTAGCTTTCCTCTCCGGTCTGAAGATAATCATGGATAGGCCCAACGTCATCATCATCAACAGCGCCATGAGCGCCGACGGGAAGATCAGCTCCTTCGAGCGCCGGCAGGTGAGGATATCGGGGCACGAGGATTTGGACAGGGTCGGGCTACTGCGGGCCAGAAGCGACGCGATCATGGTGGGTGTGGGGACGGTTTTGGCCGACGATCCGGGCCTCCGGGTCAAGTCGCAGGAGCTGAAGAAGATGAGGTCTGACCGGGGGCTTCCCGAAGATCCCCTCCGGGTGGTCGTGGACAGCCGGGCGAGAACCCCCCTCGATGCCGAGGTCCTGGGGGAGGGCTGCATCCTCGCCGTCTCGAAGGCGGCTTCCGAGGAGCGAGTCGCCCCCTTGAGGAAAAGGTGCGAGATCGTCGTCGCAGGAGACGAAAAGGTCGACCTTGCGGAACTCATGTCAATTTTGAAGAGAAGGGGGGTGGACCGGATTATGGTGGAGGGGGGCGCCACATTGAACTGGTCCCTCGTCGAGGCGGGGCTCGTCGATGAGATCTCGGTCTACGTCGGCCCCCTCATCATCGGCGGGGAGGGGGCGCCCACCCTGGTGGACGGCCCCGGCTTCTGTGGCGATTTTCCTCGGCTCGAGCTGATATCGGCCGATCTCATCGACGGAGGAGTCCTCCTCCGGTGGAGGGTCCTCCCCTGATAATTTCTGTATACGTCGGCCCCGGTATCAGGACCTCATCCAGTCGTCCCAGATCTTGCCCCTCTCGGCGAGGATCGGCGCGATCTTCTCGGCCATATCGAAGGGGATCCCCACAACGACGAAGTCGTCCTCCAATCCGGCATTCTTCGCGGCGCCGTCGCAGCCCATGGAGACGTTCACGTCCCCCTTCAGAATCGGCGAAGATGTGGCGTCGACGCAGAAGGACTGGATGCCGGCGGTGTTGAAGTCCACCCTTCCCCCCTCATGGAAGAGGGCTGCCTGGACGACCCTTCTCGCTTGGAGGGGCTTTCCGACGAAGATGACGACGTCCGGCTTCACCAACATCTTATCGAGGGGCGCAACCAGAGTCGCCACGGTGCTCCCCGCCTTCTGGGCTGGGAATGAGGAGACGATCTTCGAGCCCGCCTCCTTTGTGACGACCTTGTTAAGCTTCGAGAAGTAGAGGTTGCCCGACGCAATGTTCTCGGGAAACTCCATTAACCCCAACCCCGAAGCTCCGCCCTTGCAGGAGTGCATATCGACCTTGGCGAGGGTCGTCTCGCCTCGGAGCCTCGCCGCCTGGACCATCTCACAGTAGCGCAGCGGCTCGGCGATCAGCTTCATATCCTTGGGGATATCTTCTTCCCTTTTGATCAATTTCACGCCCACAGGGTTAGTTTCCAGGTGGAGTGTCTCGACCAGCGTCTTTGCCATCTCATCAAGTTCCATGGAGAATACCTCGCTAGTTTATGCCTGGAGACGGGTTGACGTTGTGCCTACATCACTCTTGCGCTCAGAGGCATGATCTTTTTGGGTATTTCACATTGGTCTAGGGTCAGGGAGAACAGTGAAAAAGAATACTATTGCAATTTTGGTCTTGCCAGCTTTAATATATTATATCTCCATATAGCCAGATATATGTCTGAGACCACTACGATCGTGATCCGCCAGGAGACTAAGGCGCGCCTCGACGAGCTGAAGTGCCACCCGCGGGAAAGTTACAGCGATGTCGTCGATCGGCTTGTCACCATGGCAACGGATGATGAGCCCCTCAGCGAATAGACCTTCACGAGGATCGAAGAGGCGCTAGAGGACCTGAAAGGTGGCAGATGTTACACCGAGGAAGAGATCGAAGCTGAGCTGGAGTTTCGTTGATGCACTCCGCCATCTGCCAGACCCCTCCTATTCACATGTCGAAAGCGCATCGAGATAGCACTCTTTCGCCCTCTCGCTGAAGCAGACCAACACCACCTTCTCGATCGAGCCGTTCTCCTCCAAAAATCCTCTGATCTCGGCGACGGCGATCGGTGATGCCCTCTCCACCGGAAACCCGTAGGCTCCGGTGCTGATGGCCGGAAAGGCGATAGTCCTTATCCCGTTTTCCTCGGCGATCAGGAGAGTGCTCCGGTAGGCCATTGCCAGAAGCTCGTCCTCGCCAGAGCCACCGCCCCGCCAGATCGGCCCCACGGTGTGGATCACATATTTAGCGGGAAGGCGGTACCCTCTCGTGATCCGCGCCTCGCCGGGAGGGCAGCCGTCGAGGCCTCGGCACTCTTCCAGAAGGCCGGGGCCCGCCGCCCGGTGTATCGCGCCGTCGACGCCTTTGCCACCCAGGAGAGAGGGGTTTGCGGCGTTGACGATGGCGTCGACCTCCATTTTCGTGATGTCGCCGAGGGCGACCTCGATCCTATCGTTTAAGCTCGTCATCCGATACGAAATAAGAGGTTGATCCTATATCCGAATTTTGGATTTTGACCTCAGAATAGCATCATTCAGAGAGATATCGGCTATATGTACGATGTCAAATTGGATAATTTAAAAATTACAATTAAAACATACAGCCTTAATTGATACATCATATGTATAAGATAAGTTGCTATAATATTAGAATATGATAAAATCTTTCGAAATCTTTATTAGTGACAACTCGAACTAGGTGTCGCTATCTATAATGAGGAGGTAACAAAAATGGGAAAGGAAGGTTTTGTTGCAGATCCTGCGACGATGGAAATGCGGAAGAGGGCCAAAGAGCTAGGAATAAGAACCGTTTGGCATAGGTATAAAGAGAATCATGCTCGTTCAAAGGATGCTCCGTTCCAAGCTACATGTACGACCTGCCAGCAGGGTCCATGTGTCGATGTGCGTCGGACCGGCGTGTGCGGCATGAGCAGAGATGTCATCATAGCAAAGAACCTGGTTTCAGAGACCACCATCGGAGCTGCAGCCCATGTAGGACATGCAAGGCGAGTTACCGCCATCATGAAAGGCGTCGGTGAAGGGTCCATAAAGGGATATTCCGTCAAAGATACCGAGAGACTGAACGAAGTATACGATGGACTGGGGTTAGATGGCGCAAAATCGGACAACGAAAAGCTGGTTGAGATCGCAGAAACTATCCAGGACGACATATCAAAGCTAAACGGCGCTCCCAAGATGTTGCAGTTCAGATCTTTAGAGGAGCGAAAGAAGCTCTGGGAAGAAAAAGGGATCCTCATCGACGGAGGTTGCACCGAGATAATGGAGGCCATGAACAGGATAGCCATGGGAATGGATCACGATATGGAGAACCTTCTCTTGGGAGCATGCCGATTGGGGCTCGTTGACGCCTACTGTGGAATGCATCCTGCAACACTCATTCAAGACATCCTCCTTGGCGTTCCCGCGATTACAAAGGTCAAAACAAATATCACCGTCTTAAATGCTGACAGGATCAATATAGTTTTACATGGCCATAAGCCATTCTTGTCTGATGCGGTCATAACGGCCGTCGAAGAATACAACTCTGACCCGAAGAATGAACCAAAGATCAACTTAGTTGGGATGTGCTGCACCGGCATGGAAGTCCTGATGCGAAAAGGCATCAACTTTGCAGGAGACATCCTCCAACAAGAACTCGTCATAGCGACAGGAGCGGTCGAGCTTGCAGTCGTAGAGATTCAGTGCACCCAACCCGCAATTGTTGATGCTGCAGCCCACTTCCATACGAAAATCGTTACCACAGATCCTATGGCCAAGATGGAAGGGACGACTTACATCGAGTTCATGCCGGAGAGGGCGGAGGAGATCGGCAGACAGTTAGTGAAAATGGCGGTTGAGAACCGCGCCAACAGAGATCAGAGCAAAGTTTACATCCCCGACTACGAGCCGAGCGAAATGCTGGCCGGGTTTTCTACCCGACAGCTGGTAGCCTGTCTCGACAAAGCAAAGCCCGGAGACCCCCTGGGCGCTCTCGTGGACAACATAAAGAACGGTAACATACGTGGAGTTGCTGCAGTAATCGGGTGTGTTACTCCCCGAGACGACTATGGATATAGGACTGTGACCCTGATCAAGGAGCTGATCAAAAACGACGTTTTGGTCCTTCTTACAGGATGTGTTGCGACCATCGCCTCCTACTGGGACCTTCTGAAGCCCGACCCCACTTATCCCGGTGTCGGCAGGAATTTAGCGGCGGTGATGAACGCTATTGCCAAGGCCAACGGAGTTGAGGCGGTTCCGCCATGTATCTTCATGGGCGCATGTGTCGATAACTCAAGGCTGGAAGAGGTCCTGAACGCAACTGCAAGTTATCTTGGCGTGCGGATCGATCAGCTTCCTGTAGCTGGGTCTGCCCCAGAATATATCGCAGAAAAGGCGGTTCCCATAGGGTTCTGGACGGTGGCGTTGGGAGTCTTCACACATATCGGAGATCAGCCAAACGTGGCCGCAAGTGAAAGGGCGGTCAAGTGGCTTACCGAAGATGTCGAAAAGATCTTTGGCGGGAAGTTCTACGTCGAAGCCGATCCGTACAAATCAGCCGAGAAGATCATTGAGGTAATCGAGGAGAAGCGAAGAGCGCTTGGGATATGAGCGCATAACGAGCTAATTTATCCCCAGTTATTATTATTGCAAATGACCAGGTCAGTGCTGCTATAACTTGTATATAAGGTGAGAAAAGAGATGCCGCACAGGATAACACGGAAAGAGGACCTCAATACCATGGATTACCTCATTGAAGTCGAGGCGCCCATGGTGGCTGAGAGATTCCGGCCAGGAAACTTCACCGTCTTGATCACCGTTCCCCAGGGTGAAAGGATTCCCATGTCCATACAGAAGGCGGAGGACGGCAAAATAACGATGTTCATCAAGAGGTTGGGGAAGACCTCCATCGAGCTGGACGGCTTTGAGGTGGGCGACTCCCTTGAATCGGTCATAGGGCCTTTGGGAAATCCGCCTGAGATCAAGAGATACGGCAAAGTCGTCTTCGCCTCCGATCTGGTCTGTGGTCATGCCGAGAACTACGCCCTATGTAAGGCGCTGCAGAAGATCGACGGAAACCATGTGATCTCCATTCAGACCTTTCCCACCAAGGACGACGTCTATCCCACCGAAGAGCTGTCCGAGGCAGTTTGCGATGAGTATTACCTCACTACGCTGGACGGTTCAAGAGGCATCAAAGGCCACTATAACGATCTTCTAAGAGATCTTCTCTACCAGGAGAAGGTGGACATCATATTTGCAGGAGGCGATATCCCAGCACTGCGCGATCTGTCAAAGCTCACAGAGCCGTACGACATACCCACGATCGTCACCGTCCGACAGATCATGATCGACGCCACGGGCATGTGCGGTTCATGCCGCGTTTTTATAGACGGAGAGATGAAGCTCACCTGTATCGATGGGCCGATGTTTGATGCTCACAAGCTCGACTTCAAGGACATCATAAACAGGCTGTCGATGTTCAAGAAGAAAGAAGTTGAGGCTATGGAATACTACAAAAGCAAGACGGGAGCCAGATGATGAAGGAAGCGGATAGGATTCGAGTTCCCATGCGAGAACAACCCGTAAAAGATCGCGTCAAAAATTTCGACTCTGTCCCCCTTGGCTACTCTGAAGAGGAGGCGATGGCAGAGGCCCGGCGCTGTATCCAGTGCAAAGATCGCCCCTGCATGATGAGGTGTCCCGTCAATATGAAAATTAGTGCAATGATCGAGACGATCGCCGAGGGGAACTTCAAAGAGGCCTATTTGATAGCCAAAGAGGATAACCCGATCCCAGCAATCTCCGGAAGGGTCTGCCCCCAGGAGAGCCAGTGTGAGGCCGTTTGCACCATGGGAAAGAAGGCCGATGCCATAAACATCGGGAAGCTTGAGGCTTTCATCGGCGACTGGGCGATGCGAAATGGAGTCACAGAGGAGCTACATATCGATGAGAAAGACAAAAAAGTTGCAGTGATCGGTTCGGGCCCTGCAGGCATCAGCTGTGCCGTTGACTTAAGGAAGCTAGGATATCAGGTAACGATGTTCGAGGCGCTTCACGTTGCGGGCGGCGTTCTCCAATACGGCATTCCCGCCTTCCGACTGCCCAAAGATATCGTAGACTGCGAGCTCTCTTATCTCCTGAAGATCGGCGTGGACGTCAGGCTCAACCACATCGTAGGCCAGAACGTGATGTTAGACGAGCTGCGTAGGGAGTTCGACGCCATCTTCGTCGGAACTGGTGCAGGAGCGCCTCGATTCCTCAACATTGAAGGCGAAGAGCTGATGGGGATCTACTCGGCAAACGAGTTTCTCATCCGCGTAAATTTGATGAAAGCGTATGACTTCCCGGAGCACGATACCCCCATCGTCTGCGGGGCCAGGGTGGGGGTCATGGGCGCCGGCAATGTGGCCATGGACGTTGCTCGATGTGCAGTTCGGCTGGGAGCAGAGGAAGTTTATATTCTCTATCGGAGGACGAAGAGAGAGTCTCCAGCAAGGGAGGAGGAGCTACGGCATGCCCTGGAGGAAGGGGTTGTATTCGTGGAGCTGGTCAACCCCACCAGGTTGCTCGGCGGCGATGACGGATGGGTTAAAGGGATCGAGCTGGCCCGGATGAAGCTAGGTGAGCCTGACAGCAGCGGCCGTCCCAGACCGGTAATGATCGAAGGCAGCGAGTTCATCATGGAGCTGGATACGGTGGTGAACGCCCTCGGAACTGTGCCCAACAGGCTTTTCCTAGGCAGGACACCTGAGCTGGAGACGACCGGCTGGGGAGCGATAAAGGTCGACGAGAATCTGATGACAAACATCGAGGGGGTATTTGCAGGCGGCGATTCTACGAGCGGTGGTGCAACCGTGATCCAGGCCCTGGGCGAGGGCAGAGCGGCCGCGGCATCGATACACAATTATCTTTCAGGCCGATAGCCTGGAAGGCGGCCATACAATCGGCTTCCCGGTGGCGAAGACCCGTGCCCCTTCCGATCGTAGGGGGGAGGCCTCGAGCATCTTTTGAATAGTCCGGTCGGGGCGGCGGAGGAGGATGAGGTGGGTGCACCCCTCCAACCACTGTTCTCATCAATAGCAGCCAGATCTTCGGGCCAGATGCTCCTCCTTCGTGATGTCGAAGAGGATGTCGTCGAGACAGAACTCTCCCAGCCGGGAGCAGTCCCGGCGGGTCCCGATCCTTCTGAAGCCCGCCCCCTCCAGGGCCCTTATCGATGAGAGGTTCTCGACGGTGGCCGAGGCGAAGATCGATTTGAGTCCGAGGCGCGAGAAGCCGTGGTCCAGGAGCGCATCCACGATCTTTCTCCCAAGGCCCCTCCCCCTGTAATCGGGGTCGCCGATCAGGTAAGAGATCTCGCAGGTGCAGGGGGTCCTGTCGTAGAGGGAGGCAAAACCGATTGCTGCATCACCCCAATAAATTACGAAGTCCTCATCCTTGGAGCAGAGGATGCTGACTTCGAGCTGATCGATGGTGAGGGACGAAGATGGCTCCATGTAACGGGTCAATTCCCGGTCCTCAAACCACCTGAAGAGCAGGGGAGCGTCCTTTGCCCTCACGCGCCGAAAGCCGAGCTCGCCCGCCGAGAAGCCCTCGTCATCGCCTTCCATTCCCTCCTTTCCGTCCTTGCTCCCTGCCTCGGTCCAGAGATGCCCCTTTCGAAATCGGTCTAGGGCGGACCTCGCGAGCCTCTCGATAAGCGTCGGGTAGTCCATGCCGGCGGCGGCAGCGGCCCGAGCAAAGCCGCTCCCCGATGGGTTGATGCAGGGGTTCGGGTTCACCTCGATGACGAAAGGCTCATCGTCCCCCTCCCTGATCCGAAAGTCGACCCGAGCGTAGCTCTCGATCCCCAGGGCGGAGCAGGCCTCCTTTGCTAGGATTTCTATTCTATCTTTAAGCTCGGGCTCCAGGGGGGCGGGGCAGATGGGGATCGTGTTCTGGAAGAAGGGGCTCTCCTCCAGCCACTTAGCCTCAAAGCCCAGGATCCTCGGGACGTCATCGGGGAGGTTGAAGACGATCTCGGAGATGGGGAGGACCTCGGCACCGTAGGGGCCGATGAAGAGGGCGGCGTTCACCTCTCTTCCCTCGACATACTCCTCGACCAGGGCGGGTTGATCGTACGTTTCAAGAATTCGGGCGACCTTCGCCCGCAGATTCGTCTCGTCCCTCGCAATGGAGTCGAAGGTTATGCCGATGCTCGCATCCTCAAGGGCGGGCTTGACAATTACTGGAAAGTCGAGGCTGAACGGCTCGTCTGGGGTCCGAAAGAGCTGGAACCGGGGAGTGGATATCCCCTCTCTTTCGAGGATCAGCTTCGAGAGGCCCTTGTCTCTTGCGACCTCCAGGGCTCTGGGGGGGGAGCCGGTGTACGGGACGCCGAGAAGCTCGATGAATCCGGCGACGTTCGGCTCGGCCCGGAGGTCGTCGCCGAAGCCCTCGGCCAGGTTGAATACGAGATCGAAGTTCTTCAGGGAGAAGAGCGCCTCCAGGCTGCATTGAAGGGGGACGGCCTCTATCCCTCTCTCCTCGAGGCTCCGTTTTGCGGCCGTCACCGTCTCCAGGACCTCGATCTCCGCCGTCATCTCAGTCTTGCTCCTTGCGGAGCCCTCGCCGGGGATGTTGTAGAGGATCGCCACCTTCATCTCAAAATTCCCTCGCGTCTGAGGGCTGCATTGAAGACTTCGCCTATAAGCTCTTCGTAGGAGTATCCGGCGGCATAGGCAGCCTTGGGGAAGCGGGAGTTCTCCGCGGGGTCGGGGATGAGACCGGGGAGGGCGTTGACGTCAAAGACGGAAGGCTCGCCGTCACCGTCGAGGCGGAGGTCGAGCCTGCAGAGGTCTCTCACCTCCAGGGCCTCGAAGGTCCTCGTCGCCGTATCTGCGATCCTGGACCGCAGGTCGTCGTCCACCCTGGCGGGACAGACGGTAGTGTCGTACCTGGCCTCCAGGGAGTCGTAGATCCACTTCACCTCGTAGCAGTCGAACTTTGGCGCTCCAGGGGGGAGGCCCTCAAAGCCAACCTCGACGACGGGAAGGACCTCGGGCGGGTTTCCCAGTAGCCCCACAGTGAACTCCCTTCCGGTCAGGTATTCCTCGACCAGGACCGGCTGGCGGTATTTTGCAACCATCTCCCTGGCGACCTCTTCCAGCTCCTCCTCCGAGCCCACCAGAGACCTGGCGGTGATCCCCCGGCTCGACCCCTCGCCGTTCGGCTTCAAGAATAGGGGGAACTTCAGATCCGACCGTAGATCCTCGGATCGGCTCAGAAGCTGGAACTTCGGGGTCCTGATCCCGTTGGCCAGGAGGACCTCCTTTGTCCTCCTCTTGTCCAGGGTTATGGCGAGGGTGGTGACCCCGGAACCGGAGTAGGGGATTCCCAGCATCTCCAGCATCGCCGGGATCTGGGCCTCTCTCGCCTCCCCCCGAACCCCCTCGGCGATGTTGAAGGCGAAGTCGAAGTTCCCGCGCCGGAGCCTCTCGTACGCCTCCTCGTCCGCCTCGACGACCTCGACCGAGTCGCAATGGGTCAGCAGGGCCTTTTTTATCGCTGAGATCGTCGATGGAGAGTCGAACTCGGCGAAGGTGTCGTCCCCCGACTCCCGGGAGTAGTCTGGGGGGAGGGTGTTGCAGGTGAGGGCGACCTTCATCTCAGATCCTCGGGTTGGGGTACTCGTAGACCTCGCCCTTGAAGTTGGATATAACCGCCCTCTCCTCATCCGAGGCGAGGAGGTAGTCCGGCGGCAGGATGGGGATCTTGCCTCCGCCCGGCGAGTCGATGATCAGGTGGGGGACGCAGAGCCCCGAGGTGTGGCCCTGGAGGTGATGGATGACGTCGAAGCCCGCCTGGAGGGGGGTTCTGAAGTGCTCGACGCCCTTCACCAGGTCGCATAGGTAGATGTAGTAGGGCCTGACCCGGTTTTTTACGAGCTTTTGCATCAGCTCCTTCATCACCTCGGGGTCGTCGTTGACGCCCCGGAGGAGGACCGTCTGGCTTCCCAGGGGTATACCGGCGTCGGCCAGGAGCTTGAGGGCCCGCTCACTCTCGGGGTTGATCTCCCTCGGGTGCTCGAAGTGGAGGTTCATGTAGAGGGGATGATACTTCTTGAGGACCTTGACGAGCCGTGGTGTGACCCTCTCGGGCATCACCGAGGGGACCCTCGTACCTATCCTGATGATCTCGACGTGAGGGATGCTCCTCAGCTCCCTGAGGATTATGTCCAGCTCCCTGTTGGTTCGGAGGAGCGGATCGCCGCCGCTGAGGAGGACGTCTCTCACCTCGGGGTGGCCTCGGATGTAATCGATCCCCTTGAAGATCTGCTGCATCGGGGTCTGCTCGACCCTGCCGACGGACCGCTTTCGGGTACAGAACCTGCAGTACATGGCGCACTTGGAACTGACCAAGAGGAGGACCCTGTCGGGGTAGCGGTGGATCAGCCCTGGAACCTTCGTATCCCTCCCCTCGGATAGGGGGTCGGCGACGTTCCGAAAGTCTGCGAGCTCCTCGGCGGACGGGACCGCCTGTCTCCAGATGGGGTCACCCTTCTCCTGGATGAGGGCGAGGAAGTGGCTGCTGATCTTCATGGGGTAGACTCTTTTTACCCGCTCGATCTCCTCCATGTCGCCGCCGAGGCGGGTCAGGAGCTCATGGACGGTTTCAGCCCGTTGTGGAGGCTTATCTTCGGAGGATTCGGCTATAAAATCGTTCTTGCCGCTGGAGACGCAGGTTGAATCAAACATTGGCCTCACCTCTCCTAAAGAGAGGTGCAATTTTGGTTATAGCCTGTTCGATCATTTTTGATGATCCTGATATATCCTTTCCACGGCTAAAGCTGCCTATTTCTGGCTTTGATGGCTTAAATCCGGATAATATCCTCGAAATATAACCATCAAGGTGGTTTGCGAAGTTATTCGCGGTCATGTGTCTACCAACCCGGCATTATCTATATCAGGTAAATAAACCTGTTGATCCGAGGGTTTGAGACTCTTTAAATGCCGTATTATCTTCTATTATCTTATCAAAATACGAATTTTTCTGTTTATCGGCATAATCGGAAAATTATACCGAAAATCTGGTTTCTCATGGTTGTGACACGACAAAAGAGGATTTTATGGATAGATCTTCTAATTTAAAAGGATAAAATCCAAGATCGTCCTTATATGGGAAGATCAGCCACTCACCCTCGAAGTCTTCTTCGCCAGGTGAGGGAAAGTACATCCGCGAAATAACTGCTCTGAGCGAGAGGGCGATGAGATCGGTTTCACCATTCAGACCCCTAAGTCCCGGCCAACTTAAGGGGATAAATTCCCCTCCTCCTTCTCCGAGATCTCCTCATGGTAGAGGTAATGGCCGCACCGCTTGCAGTAGTCTGCGTCGATATCATGCTCGCTGAGGCCGCACTGAGGGCAAAGGAGGGTCATCTTCCTGGATAAGAGGATCCACTCCTTGACGATCTGGCTCGCCTGCCAGGGTATTAGGATGATCCCCGAGAGGATCATCAGGACCGTGACCCACTTTCCGGCCTCTGTGATTGGGGTGATGTCGCCGAAACCGACGGTGGTCAGGGCCACCACAGTGAAGTAGAAGGCGTCGCCGAAGTTTCTGACCCCGTCGTTTGCGGGGCTCTCGACGTAGTAGAAGATGCCTGAGCCTACGAAGAAGATGATCAATATCGTCGTCACGAGCCTCGCCACCTTCAGAACCTCCAGGGAGACGCTCCCGAAGAAGAAGTCCGGATCCGCGAGGAACCGGAGGAACCGAAAGATCCTGAAGGCTTTGAAGACTCGGATCGTCTTGACGAAGGCGATCTCGAGAGAGAGGCCGAAGAAGGGGAGTACCGCTTCGAAGAGGGTCGGAAGTATCGCCAAGAGGTCGATGACGCTGTGGACCTCGAAGAGCTGCCCCCTCTTGCTCGGCGCGCCGTATAGGCGGGCGAAGTACTCGACGACGAATAGCGCGACGACGAAGAGCTCCAGCCTCCAGAGGAAGCTCCTCGTCGCTTCGGATATGTTGTAGGTGTCGATGACGAATATGGCGCATACTAGGAGGTTCAAAAAGATTATCGTGATGTCGATCGCTTTGCCCGGGGGCGTTCTGTAGTCGATGAGGTAGAACTGGATGATCTCTTGGAAGCTCTCGGGGGGCTTGGGTTCATCTTTCGTCATCGTCGAAACCAACTTTGTCACCTTTGCAGATAAACAATCTTCGACACCCGGACGCCTTCCAGAGTTGAGCAACGTCCATATATATGGGCCGGGACCTGACAGGGGCTTGATCTTCCGCCGGGGTCTAAACAATTATGAAAGAACCAGAAAAGATGGAGCTGAAGCGGGAGCTGGGGCTCTTCGAGGTGACCCTCTCTGGTGTGGGGATAATCCTGGGGGCCGGGATCTATGCCCTCATCGGGAAGGCGGCGGCGCAGGCAGGAAACTCCGTCTGGCTCTCCTTTGCCATCGCGGCCCTCATCGCCGTCTTTACCGGACTCAGCTACGCCGAGCTATCGTCGATATTTCCGAGGGCCAGCGCCGAGTACGAGTACACGAATCGAGCCTTTGGGCGAAAGCTCGCCTTCGTCGTGGGGTGGCTTATCATCTTCAGCGGGGTCATCGGCGCCTCCACCGTCGCTCTCGGCTTTGGCGGCTACTTTCTCGCCCTGACGGGCCTTCCCGTCCTCCCATCGGCCGTTGTGCTGATCCTCCTTCTCTCTCTGGTGCTTCTCTGGGGGATCAAGATCTCGGCCTGGTTTGCCATCGTATTCACCCTCATCGAGACGGCGGGGCTACTGATAGTGATTTATATAGGACTCCCTCATTTTGGGAGCGTCGACTACTTCGAGATGCCCCACGGCTTCAACGGCGTCTTCGAGGCGGCGGCCCTGATCTTCTTCGCCTACATGGGCTTTGAGGAGATGGTGAAGCTCTCGGAGGAGACGAGAGAGCCCGAGAGAAACATACCCCTCGCCCTGATCCTGGCCCTCGCCATCACCATCGTCCTCTACATGCTGGTGGCGGTGAGCGTCGTCTCCGTCGTCTCCTGGGAGACTCTCGCCGCCTCCGACGCCCCCTTCTCTGAGGTGGCGGCCGAGGCCCTGGGGGCCGACGCCTTCGTCGTCATCTCGGCCATAGCCTTATTCGCCACCGCCAACACCGTCCTTCTGATGCTCCTCGCCGGTTCGAGGATCGCCTACGGGATGGCCGAATCGTCGTCCCTGCCCGACTTTCTCGCGAAGGTCCATCCGAAAAGGAGGACTCCCTGGGCCGCGATTCTCGTCGTAATGCTCCTCTCGATGGGGTTCGTCTTCTCCGGCGACATAGCTTTCGTCGCCAGCGCCAACGACTTCATCCTCTTCGCGACCTTCGTCGTCATAAACGCGAGCCTGATCTATCTGAGGCGGATAGATCCAACAAGGCCCCGGCCCTTCCGGGTCCCTATGAGCCTCGGTTGGGTTCCCGTCCCGCCGGTCTTCGGGATTCTCACCTGCATCTTTCTCATCTTCCACTTGGAGCCGGCGGCGGTCCTCCTGGGGGCGGCCCTAGCCGTCGTCGGAGTCCTCCTCGCCTTTGTATGCTGCCGAAAATCGGCCTGACCCCCTTTTTGCCTCGTCATTCTTGGTCCTTTTCGGCCCGAGGGTCCCGAAGGCCTGACCTAATGGCTGCGGGCAGGAGGGTGCACCGGATCCACTTCGGCCCCATGGACCTGCCGCATCTGCCTTCAAAGATGCGAACTTTGCCCGGGTTTCTGTAGACGTAATCTCCGATCGCTGCTGAAAGCTCTGGCGAGAGGGAGATCTCCTCGGCCTCCTGCTCGCCTTTCTCTCCAGTCTCTCTTTCCTCGACGTCTCTTCCCCCTCTCCGGAGCCGAAGGAGGCCCCAGTCAAGGTCGAGGTCGGAGACCCTCGCTCCCCGGAGGTCGTCCAAGGGGCGGCCCGTCTCCAGGAGAAGCCGGAGCATTATCCTATCTCCCTCGGATCGCAGGGCTGAGAGGAGCCGCTCTCGCTCCTCGGGGCCGAGGGGGCGGAGGTCGGAGGTCACAATAGCACCTTGGTGCATGCCGGAGCTTAAAGTCTTTCACTGATCTGCTGGATCGATTCTAACCCGGAGCCGGGGTCCTGACCATCCCAGGGTCGATGGAAAGGCCCCGATCTGGGTGGAGGCAAGAGTACTGGAGGCTCGTATCGTAGGCGATGCCGTCGAAGCGTTCGACATCGCTGACGATCTCGCCGAGACCGCCGCCATCTCCGGCGGCCGCGAGCCTCACGGCCACATAGCCCCCGCCCGGGTGGCTCAGCACCACCCACATCTCTTGGTAAAGGGGATGGCCCTGGTAGCCAGTCACGAGCCATGCATCGTACCCCTCCCTCTCGAGGAGGGCCCACAAGACCTGGGCCCTCAAAAACGATCCACTTTCGGACTCTTCCTGGCTGTATCTGTAGCGGTCCAGAAGGTCCCGGAGGCCCAGGATCCAGGTGAGGTTCACCTCGGCCGCGGGCTTTAGATGGACCTCCCGAGGCGGCTCGCAGTTCTTCTCGACGACCAGGTCCGATGAGCCTTTCGCATCTTCACTGGTCGCCTCTTTAGGCCCGTCGACCACCAGCCCCCGGTACCACTCCGCCTCCCCGGGGCCGATCAGGGTTCCAAGGCCCCTCTCGGCTCTGGCGACGGAAGATATAGCCTGCCACCTCCCCAGAGGATCCTGGACCACGACCCAATAGGCTCCACCCCTCTGAAGGATCGCAACTCCGTAGCCTCTATCCCTAAGGAGCTTTTGGAGGGCCTCCTCCCTCAGTGGAACTGCCCCCTTTCGAGTCGGAGAGACGATCTCCTCGGAGGCGAGCTGGTTGACCCGACCCCCTTCTCGATGGCTCTTCATGACGACCTTAACCTCCACCTCGGGGTTTGGCTGGGTCGGCACCGCCGCGAAGCGGTACGACGAGAGGATCTCAGATAGGACTAGACCCCAGCCGTCGAGGGTGTTGGGTCGGGGCTCAAGCTCCACATACCTCTCGAACCCCTCATCCCTGAAGCTCTCAAAAAGCAGCTCAAACTTCTCCAGGTTCGCCTCCCAGGCCTCGGGACAGGACCAGAAGAAGGCGTAGAAGAACCTCCCCGATACGGGGGAGGACCAGGCAATGAGCCGTTTCTGCGCCTCCTGGTCGCCATACTTATAGTATACGTTTAGGCTGGAGGCCCACTGGCCGCCAACGGCCACGGGTTCGCCAGCCTCCACCGTCAGGACGGAAAACCGGAGATATTCGCTCCTGTAGGCCCTGACCGCCTGCCTCAAGCAGCTCTCCGGGTCGATGCCAGAATCCTCAAACCAGCTTATGCGAACAAGAGCACAAGCCCCTTCCAGAGTGAGGTTCCCTTCATATCGGCCTCCTTCAAGGGCGGGATCCCAGCCTTCAGGAAGCTCGATGGAGAAGTTAGCCCACCGATATCTCTCCTCCTTTTCACTGCTGTTTGAAGCAGGTCGCATATAGGAGAGATCCTCGATGACGAGAAGCTGCCCTCCGGCCGGCTCGGCCCCGGCGTTCGTCTCTCGAGAGGAGTTCAAGATCTTCCCGGGCGGGGTCATCTCCGCCCCGAATTCGGGGATAGTGAACGTCTGGAACGGGTCATGAAGCGGGTCATCGAAGTCCATCTCCCAGCCTAAATCATCGTCGGCCGCTTGAGCCGCAATGAGCAAGAATGAGATGATAGAGAGAATGACAAAAACTCCCTCCCAAGGACGCCCGCCCCGCATATCCCTCTTGCGGGGATGCAAAAGATAAACAACTTTCGATTAAAGCTCAATCGCCATCATGTCATGCCCCAGGGGCCACTTCTTGACGGCGACGTCGTGAGACGGGAAGAGGTGGCTTATATGGGTCAATACCACGTCTTTTGCCGCAAGGTCGCGGGCGAGGCTGAGGGCCTCCTCGGAGTTCATGTGCTTTGTGAGGTTGTATCCCGGCGGGGTTATGGCGTCAGCGATCAATAGGTCGGCGTCTCTCATCAGCTCCAGGCTCACCTCGGGAATCTGGAGGGTGGTGTCTCCCGTCACCGCCAACTTTTTTCCCCCCTCCCTCACGACGACGCCGGCGGCCTCGCAGATGGGCGGGTGGTTCACCTCGATGAGGGTGAACTCCATCCCGGCGATCTCGAAGGGCTTGCCCACCTCGACGACGTTTCTCTTGGGCCTCATGAAGTAAAGGTAGTTTAAGATGTAGTCCATCGTCTCCTTCAGGGCGTAGGTGGGAACCCTGCTTTGGACCCGGTGAAAGTCGCCGAAGCCCGCATAGTGGTCGTAATGGGCGTGGGTCCAGATCACTCCGTCGACCCTGCTGATCCCCGTCCTGATCAGCTGCCATCGGAGGTCGGGGCTAGTGTCGATCAGGACCTTTCCCTCCTCGTTCTCCACCAGGATCGAGAACCTGAGCCTCCTGCTCCTCCCGCCGCAGAGGGCGTCGACGCAGGCGGGGCATCTGCATCCGATCTTCGGCGTACCTATGGCGTCTCCGGTCCCGAGGAGGGTCACCTTCATGGGGCGGTGCTCCCTCGGTGATCTGTGATCCTCCGGTCGAACTCCTGGATCGCCTGAAGCATCTCCTCCTGGTCGATGGACCTTCTGTCCTCCAGAAGGGCGTTTAAGACCGCCTCCCTCACCACCAGCCTGATGTCGGATCCGGAGTAGCCCTCGGTCTTTTCGGCCAGGATCTCACAATCCGCATCCGCCTCGATCTTTGCCAGGACCTTCTCGAAGATCTTCTGCCTCATCAAAAGGTCCGGGAGCGGGAAGCTGACGACCTTGTCAAACCGCCTCCAGGCAGCATAGTCGAGGAGCTGGGGGTGGTTCGTCGCGGCGATGAGCAAAACCCCGTCCTCAACGAGGCTCACGTCGTCGATCGCCTTGAGAAGGGTGTTGACGGCCCTCTTGATGGCGCCGTGCTCGTCGGAGGTTCTGGTCTTGGCAACGAAGTCGAACTCGTCGATGAAGAGAATGCAGGGGCTGAGGGTTTTTGCGAGGTCGAAGACCTTGTCGATGTTCTTGCTCGTCTCGCCAAGATATTGGCTCGTCACCATCGAGAGCCTCACCTCGACGAGGGGGAGGCCGAACTTTCCCGAGAGGGCCATGGCCGTGGAGGTCTTGCCGGTCCCCGGCGGGCCAACGAAGAGGAGTTTACCGATGTCGTAGAGTCCCACCTCTCTCAGGTAATCGCGGTGCTCCAGGGCCTTTGCGGCCTTCTCGATTTCCGTCACCTGTTCCTTCGTCAGGACCAGATCTTCTATCTGATCGCGGACGTCTTCGGGGGCCTTGATCCGGACGAGCTTCAGGATATCGTCGGCCTCTTCCACCTTTGCGGTCATCTCCAGGACCTTGGACTGAATCCATTCCCGATCGGTGAGAAGGGGCTGGTTTCTCTTCTTCGCCTCGGTGTAGCTGACGTCGAGGGAGTCGTAGCTCTCGTAGAAGTAGGCCAGAGTGGGATTGGACCTGATCCTCTCCAGGGTCTCGCGTTTTACAAACCACTTCGCTCCCACGTCGAAGACGGTGAGCCTCAGCTGGTCTCGTAACCCCTCACGGTCGACGAAGGGGAGGCTCTTCGCCGCCTCGCGGACGGACCCAAGGCCGTAGATATCCTGGACGTCTCCTTCGGTGACGTAAACGGGACGCTTCACCTTCCTCGTCGCGGGATCGAAGTAGTGCTTTCTGATCTTCGGCGGGAGGTCGTCCTCGGTCAGGTTCTCGGATCGGTTGTAGATCTCCGCCGTCAAAAGAAGCTCTGCCACCTCCAGCTCGCCCGACGTCCCCGCACCCCTCAGCTCAGCATCTGATCCAATCTTTGCGCTTGACCCCATTTTTGCACCTGACCCTCATCTTTGAAACCTCGTCACTCAGCAGCCCTTTAGGCTGAAGGCGAGTAATGACCCCCAGAGAGTGATAAATCTTTCCTTTATTCGGGAGGATTGGATCCCGTCAGATCCCAGCAACGGTCGCAGGTTCCGTCGTCAACTTTATCAACCATTAAAAACCCCACCATTGAAGATCAGCCATGATTTGTATGGCATCTATTTGGTGATCTAAGATGAATGCGTGGGATCGCTTTATTTGGTAGAGTTCAATTGCTCGACACAACGCTTCGCGACGGAGAGCAGACGCCTGGGGTCTCTCTCTCCTTGGACGAGAAGCTCGAGATCGCTCGGCAGCTGGACGCCCTAGGCGTTGACGTGATAGAGGCGGGCTCGGCGGTGACCTCCGAAGGCGAGAGAACTGCCATGAAGGCCGTGGCCGAGGAGGGGCTCCGGGCCGAGATCGCCAGCTACGTTCGCGCGAGAATCGATGACGTGGACCTTGCTCTTAATTGTGATGTCGATTCCCTCCACCTGGTGGTGCCGGTCTCAGACCTTCACATCAAAAGCAAGCTCCGGTCCGACCGGGACTCGGTTTTGAGATCGGCGCTGGAGGTGACCGAGTACGCGAAAGACCACGGCCTCGTGGTGGAGCTCTCCGGCGAGGACGCGAGCCGCGCCGATGAGGGCTATCTCACGGCCCTCTACCGAGCTGGGATCGCCGCCGGAGCCGATCGGCTCTGCTACTGCGACACCGTCGGGGTTCTGGTGCCGGAGAAGGCCGTCGAGATATTCTCCCGCCTCTCGGACCTTCCGGTCCCGGTGAGCGTCCACTGTCACGACGACTTCGGCATGGCCACGGCAAATACCGTCGCTGCCCTCCGGGGCGGGGCCTCCATGGCCCACGTCACCGTCAACGGGATCGGCGAGCGGGGAGGAAACACCTGCCTCGAGGAGGTGGTGATGAGCCTCGAATCTCTCTACGGCATAAAAACGGGGATCCGCTGTTCGGAGCTTTATGCCATCTCCCGGCTCGTCAGTCGGCTTTCAGGAATACCCGTCGCCCCCAACAAGGCGATCGTGGGGGAGAACGCCTTCACCCACGAGGCCGGGATCCACGTTCACGGCCTCCTCGCCGACACCTCCACCTACGAGCCGATCCATCCCGAGACGGTGGGGAGGAAGAGGAGGATCGTCCTCGGAAAGCACGCTGGAAGAAGCTCCGTCGAGCTGGCCTTGAGAGAGCTGGGGATAGAATGCAGCAAAGAAGAGCTGGCCGAGATCCTAGCCCGGGTCAAGGAGCTGGGGGACAAGGGAAAGAGGGTCACCGACGCCGACCTTCAGACGATCGCGGAGATCGTCTTATCTATTCAGAAGGAGCCGAAGGTGAGGCTGAACGAGTTCACCATCGTCAGCGGCAACCACGCCATCCCCACCGCCAGCGTCAGGATTACCGTCAACGGGACGGAGATGCTGGAGGCTGGGACGGGGGTAGGTCCCGTGGACGCGGCGGTCAACGCTGTTCGGCGGGCGATCTCCGGGGAGAGGGACGTGAGGCTCGAGGAGTACCACGTCGACGCCATCACCGGCGGGACGAACGCCCTCGTGGAGGTCTGGGTGACGATGGCGATGGGCGACCGGAGCATCACCGCCCGAGGCGCGGGAGCGGACATCATCATGGCCTCTGTGGAGGCCGTTTTGGAAGGGATCAACAGGCTGATGCAACTTGAGGAGGACGGATAGATGGGTAAGATGAGCGGGGCCGAGGCCATCCTGGAATGCCTGAAGCTCGAAGGGGTCGAGATAATCTTCGGGCTTCCGGGCGGGGTGCTGTTGCCTCTCTACGACGCCATTTACGATTCGGATATCAGGCACATCCTTGTGAGGCATGAACAGGCGGCAGCGCACGCTGCAGACGGTTACGCGAGGGCCACGGGGCGCGTAGGGGTATGTATCGCGACCTCCGGGCCCGGCGCCACCAACCTGGTAACCGGGATCGCCACCGCCTACATGGACTCTGTGCCGTTGGTGGCGATGACCGGCCAGGTCCCCACCAACCTGATCGGAAAGGACGCCTTCCAGGAGGCCGACATCACGGGGATAACGATGCCCGTGACCAAGCACAGCTACCTCGTAAGAGACGCGAAGGAGATCCCCCGCGTCTTCAGGGAGGCCTTTTACATAGCGAGGACAGGAAGGCCCGGCCCCGTTCTGATCGACCTTCCAAGAGACGTCACCGTCAACGAGCTGGACTTCAAGTATCCCGAGATCGACCTGCCGGGCTATAGCCCCAACCTGAAGGTCCACGGCCTCCAGATTAAGAGGGCGGCTCAGGCGTTGATGGAGGCGGAACGGCCCGTCATCTACGTCGGTGGGGGCGTCAAGTACTCCGACGGCCATCGGGAGCTTGTCACGCTCGCAGAGAAGATCAAGGCCCCGGTGACGACGACCCTGATGGGGATCGGTTGCTTCCCCGAGGACCATCCCCTATCCCTGGGGATGCTGGGGATGCACGGGACGAAGTACGCCAACTACGCCGTCCAGGAGTCGGACCTGATCCTGGCGGTGGGAGCCAGGTTTGACGATCGTGTGACGGGAAAGATAGCGAGCTTCGCGCCCCAGGCCAAGATCATCCACGTCGACGTCGACCCCGCTGAGATCGGAAAGAACGTCAGAGTCGACATTCCCGTCGTCGGGGACGCGAAGTCGGCCCTGGCCGAGCTCGCCAAGGTCGTCGAGGATAAGCCCTGGAGCCCCTGGAACGACAAGGTTGCGGGCTGGAAGAGCGACCACCCCCTCGGCTACGCCAGGGACGGCGACTCGATAAAGCCCCAAGCGGTCCTGGAGACGATCTGCGAGCTCTGCCCCGACGCCGTCATAGTGACGGAGGTCGGCCAGAATCAGATGTGGGCCGCTCAGTTTTTCACCCACAAGGATCCCAAGCACTTCATATCTTCGGGGGGCCTGGGGACGATGGGGTACGGGTTTCCGGCGGCGATCGGGGCGAAGCTCGGCTGCCCCGATAAAGAGGTCTTTGACATAGCCGGGGACGGGAGCTTCCAGATGAACATCCAGGAACTGGCCACGGCCGTCGTCAACGAGGTACCCGTCAAGGTGATCATTTTGAATAACGGCGTTCTGGGGATGGTCCGGCAGTGGCAGGACCTCTTCTACGAGAAGAGGTTCTCCAGCACCACCCTCCATCGGGTTCCCGACTTCGTGAAGGTAGCCGAGGCCTACGGGGCTCTGGGCCTACGGGCGACGAAGCCCTCGGAGATCGAGCCGGTCCTGAAGGAGGCGATCGATTCGGAGGTGGTTACCGTCGTCGATATCATCATATCCCCCGATGAGAAGGTCTCTCCCATGGTTCCCGCAGGCGCGTCCCTGAGCGAGATCCTCGAGCTGGAGAGGGCGGAGGGGTCCGGCCAATTCCAAAAGTCGTATGCGGGGTCCGCCGCAAGCGAGATTCTGGAGCTGGAGGGGTGAGAATGAAGCATACCATAGCCCTCATCGTCGAGAACAAGCCCGGGGTCCTGGTGAGGATAGCGGCCCTCTTCAGCCGGCGCGGGTTCAACATCGACAGCCTCACCGTCGGCGCCACCGATAAGCCCGACCGCGCCCGGATGACGATCTCCGTCGACGGGGACGAGGTCGTCCTCGAGCAGGTGACAAAGCAGCTGAACAAGCTGATCAACGTCATCCGGGTCAGCGAGCTCGACCCCGCCGAGTCGGTAGAGCGGGAGCTCGCCATAATCAAGGTGGCGGCGAAGAAAGAGGACAGAAGCGAGATCATGCAGATCGTGAGCGTCTTCCGGGCGAAGATCATCGACGTATCGCCGAGGTCGATGATCGTCGAGGTGACCGGAAGCGAGGACAAGGTGGAGGCGATGGTCCGCCTCCTCCGCCAGTTCGGGATCAAGGAGATGGCTAGGACGGGGAAGGTCTCCATGGTCAGGGGATCAAGGATTGTGGGACCCTGATCTGCTCGACCCGGACGTGATCGTATCAACGGCCCGGAATCGATCCGAATCGAATAGACTCGAATCGATCCGGGTCGATTCGGTCGATCAGGTCGATTCGGGCTGATCCAGGTTGACCCGGATTGATCAGGATCAGCCAATCGCAGATCAAGTTATATCGAATGCGTGATGTTTCACAGAAGGATCTCAATTCAGAGGGAGGATAATAGGAAATGGCAAAGATATACCATGACGAGGACGCCGACCTCGGCGTTCTGAAGGGAAAGACGATCGCTATCATCGGGTACGGGAGCCAGGGGCACGCCCAGGCCCAGAACCTGCAGGACTCGGGGCTCGACGTCGTAGCAGCAGACGTCCCGGGATCGAGGGCCTGGAAGAGGGCCGAGGCAGACGGGGTGAGGGTGGCCACCGCGGCGGAGGCTGCGAAGGAGGCGGACATGATCCAGATCCTCCTGCCCGACGAGATCCACCCCATTGTCTACAGAAAAGACATAGAACCCTACCTTGAAGAGGGGAACGCCCTGGGGTTCTCTCATGGCTTCAATATTCACTTCTCACAGATCATACCCCCCGAGAACGTCGACGTCTACATGGTGGCGCCGAAGGGTCCCGGTGACCTGGTCCGGAGGACCTACGTGGAGGGGATAGGAACGCCCTGTCTCGTCGCCATCCAGCAGGACTTCTCAGGCATCGCCTTCGAGAAGGCGATGGCCTACGCTCGGGGTATCGGCGGAACCCGCGCCGGGGTCCTGGAGACGACCTTCGAGGAAGAGACGGAGACCGACCTCTTCGGCGAGCAGGTCGACCTCTGCGGCGGGGTCACGGAGCTGATCAAGGCCTCCTTTGAGACGCTGTTGATGGCTGGATACCAGCCCGAGATCGCATACTTCGAGACCTGTCACGAGCTGAAGCTGATCGTCGACCTGATCCACGAGGGCGGCCTCTTGAGGATGTGGGAGAACGTCTCCAACACCGCCGAGTACGGCGGCCTCACCCGGGGCGACCGGATCATCAACGAGCAGTCGAGAGAGGCGATGGCGGAGATCCTGGACGACATCCGGACCGGCAAGTTCGCAAGGGAGTGGATCCTGGAGGGGCAGGCGGGGCTTCCGGTGAAGAGGGCTCTGGAGCGCGAGGAGTCCGAGCACCCCATCGAGATCGTGGGCAAAGAGCTTCGGGCGATGATGCCCTGGCTGAAGAAAGAGTGAAGATCATCTCTTTAAGGAGGGATGCTGAGCCATCGGGAGGGCGGGCGCCAGGCGGCGCCCGTCCGTCCTGGGGGCAGAGGGGGATTCTTGGGCGCCTTTCGTAGTTTTTTTTATTTGGATGGGCACTGTCTACTTTTCCAGTGATTAAGTTGGAGGCTGGATACATTCTCCCAAAAGTTTTTAATCGTTGGGACAAAGTACCCAGTGGTTCCCTCCAATGACCCAAATACACCTTAACTTGATAAATTTTCCGTATCGTGAG
>LGFT01000074.1 GCA_001509375.1 Methanothrix harundinacea
TGAGAACCCTTCGCCGCAGGCGGAGGCTGGCGACGTATCCTACTGGACTCCAGGCTCGGCCTTCTGCATCTTTTATGGCAGCTCCCAGCCCTACTCGGCAATGAACGAAATACCGGTATAGCGACATTCTGGCTAAAGCCTCGCCAGAAATTTTGCTAGAATTCATCCTCCTTCGCGAAGGCTAAAATATCTGCTGCAAGGTGTTCTTCGCGACGTCAAAGATGCGTGTCTCCATGCATGCAGTTGCTGCTTCCAGAATCGAAATCCTTTGCGCGAAGGTGGGATGAATACTTTCGCCCTCCGTCCTTTAGACTTACCTCCTTTGCAGCGATAATAACTGGTCATGGAACTGGAACTGCAATCCCCCATCACCCTCGTCCCCAACTCCTTCAACGTCCTCATAGGACCAGAGGAGATGCTGGTCGACTCGCTCAACTACAACCTGAAGGAGCTTCAACGCCTCCAAGTGCTCTACGTCTCTGGGAACTATTCTCGAATCCTCGACAAACTCGATCGCCGGTTCACCGAGCTGGACGTCCGCAGAGCCTTCACTGCCTACCAGCTTCTCACAATCCTCAAGGAGGCATACCAGACCCTGATCATACTGGAACACGACCCCAGCCTCTTCGAAGATGTCAGTGAGATGGCAGAGTACATCGCTCAAGCCCTGAAGGAGGTGTCGAATGGCTCATCCGTGCTTCTGTACTCGCCCTGGACCGATAGATACCTTGAGGAGATCTCCAAGTTTGCTGACCGGGTATTCGTCTTCAACGAGGTGCACAGGTACGTCTACAAACGGGTTTCTAAGAAGACCAAGACAGGTCCGAGAGGACAGCGAACCCTGGAGGCGTTCTGATGGGCAGAACCTTCAAGAGCGTCCGTATGGGTTCACAGGAGGTTGCCAAAAGGTGGCTGAAAGCTTCCCGAGCACTAAACAAAGACGATCAGGTATACAGGCAGAAGCTGGCTGAGATGGTCAAGATGCACTCCAGCGAAGCATTCTACGCCCTTGACGATCCCCTGGAGGCAGCGGTCTTCTCCGTCTTGATAGAGCTTCTGAAGGAGACCGATCGGAAAGCAGTCGAGAAGAGAGACGATGTGGATCTTTGATTCGTATCACAGGGGTGCTGTAGAGCTTTGGGATCGATCGAGAGGATCTTCCAAACCCTTCACCTTCAGGTATTCGCCCTCTTTCTACCTTCATCTCGAAGATCGCCATGCTCACTGGGAGATGATCGAAGGTCTAGAGAGCCGATTCAAGGTGGAGGAGTGCCACTTCGATACCGTCTATGGAACACTCGATGGATACGAGATTTGGGCTGGAAGGGACGTTGCCCTTAAGATCGAGAAGCAAACCCGCCTACAGGCACAGCTTTAAAACGTCGATTTTTGGGGCTCGATCAGAGGCAGCTCAGAAAATTGGGAATGCTCTTACGACTCTTGTTCCCCTACCGAGTCCAAGCCGTAAAGTTCCATTACCAAGGTTCAGAGGTGAAGATCTGTGAGGGGAAGATTAGGGTGTAACAGAACAGATAAGACCGAATACTATAACGCCGACGAGTTATGTTCACCAATTTGTGTCAATTAGAAATACACCATTGGGTGAGGATATGTAAAATGTCGGTGAAGAAATGGTTGAATCACATCACCAAGCTTCATATCGTTGAGGCTTTAATAGTGTTAAGCATTTTAATCTCAGTAGCTAGTGCCATCGAGCATATAGATGAACTAATATCGAATCCTGGTCCTGACGGATACAGATACTACGACGGTGTAGCTACCAGTCACGCGACTTTATCTAACAACACATCAATGGAAGAAGAAATACAGCAGATATTATCAAAATACGTCCTTGTAAATAATAGCACGATGGATTGTTCAAATATATCAGAGATAATATGGTATATTTTAAGATTACGCGGATATAATGCTACTATTGTATCAAATTGTGGAATTAGCACTATAACTAAGGATGTATTTATGCACATGTTCGTGTGGGTTAAAGCAGAAGATGGTGTTATAGTAGTGGAACCAATCGCGAGGAACGAAAGCATCGGGCATGTGATGAGTAACTTAGATATCGAGAGAGATAAATTCTTTTTGATGGGATGGGAGCACAATACACCACAGGAATACTTAAGCCGGGTATCTTTCACGAATGAAATGATAGGAATATCCATCGATTACCCAATAGAGCTTTTACCGATCCGAATGCGGGACGATAGGGACTAAGAAATTATTTCGATTCTGTGTACTCTCGCATCTCCATTGGAGAATAAGCAAGCTGAACTATGAGAAGAGATGCGTCCAGGCTTCAGCGATCGCCGCCTTTCGGAGGAAGGGTGTGAAGGTCTCTCCGGGTATGACTGTGGGATACGTGGTGCGAGATGCGGGGCGGTGGGATGTCGATACTGAGTGGGACGCCTCCGAGTTCGACCTGGATTATTACGGAAAGCTGATCGTCAAGGCTTGGGATGAAGCTGCGTTCGTATTCAAGTCCATCGAGGGACGATGCAGCTAGAGGGCAACACGAATACTTTCGCATCACGAGCTTCCAGCTTTTCTATGATGTCGTGCAATGTATGTCCTGTAAGGCTTGGACCATAGCATCGAACCCAGCCCTTCCCCATGATCTGCGCTACGGTTGGGAGAGATTTCTGCATGGAGCCCCCTTCATTGCCTATCCCGACCCTCCCTTCTTATCTTCAACTTAATTGGTAGAGTTAGTTCATCGATATTGCATGAAACCTTGATATCAGTTATGAGCCTCAAATTCTGGAAGTTCAACCTCAGCTACATCCCCGTAATATCCAGTATACTTGTACCCTTCTTTCCCAGCTAATTAGGTCTTATTTCGCCTAAAATATGACGTATGATATCGATATGGTCATAAGTATTTACCACAAATATCTATAAATACTTGAATTACATTCTAGCAATTGTAAAGGTGAGACGCATGCAAATTAGAGTTGTGAGTTCAAGAAATGAGATTCCTGAGCTGAAACCGAACGAACAAATGGTCCACATAGCATTCCGACCTTCCAACGTCGACCTGCTGGACATTGTGAAGGCGTGCCCCAGGCTGAGAGCGATCCAGGTACCTCCATCCTACAACAAGACCTTGTCCAGGGCGATCAGGCTCTTCTTGGAGATGCAGGGCATAGACCTGCTCGAAGGAGATGTCTGGGGTCACAGAAAGGACATCGACGAGTACTACGTGGTCGAAGAAGGTGCGATCGAGCAGATCGGTGACCTCATCACCAGCGGCGAGAGCATTGACGATGCCGTAGCTCACGTCCAGATGACGACAAAACTTGCGCCCGACCTGATCAAGTACATAGCCAAGTCCAAGATGACCGCCTGAACTTAGTTTTCAGGCGACATCCAAACCCTTTTAAATATCCAGTGCAGGTTTTCCCTGCCTTTTAGAGCAACCCCATTGCGTATCGATGATACTTTATAGTATCTTCGAAGCAGATTCAAACCCGGAACCTAAGCGAACCAATCCTCCTATTGCGGCAGCTTCGAGCATTTCTTCTCTGGCGGCTCCGGTCGATATAGCCACTTTTTTGTGGAATTCGACGCAGGAATCGCATCTTATTGCCACAGAGCACGCCAATGCGATTAGTGCCTCATCTTTGGTAGGTAGAGCACCCTCTTTCATAATCTCAGATCTAAGGTTAGCGAAAGCTGAATTTCACCTGCCCCCAAAGCTTCTCCAAACCTCTCCGGTCCCGGCTTCTCTTCAATCATTTCCCGCACCCTCCTAACTCTCGTTTATCACTCAATCGGATTGTAGATCCAATGACTCTGCTAACCTACGAGAATGGCGGCTTAGTCCTGGCAATTTGAATTACCTCACTGCCAAGTAACCTCAAGTGGTTTTCTGCGGGGGATACCATAAACTTTGTACTTTGGGTGACCGAACATCATGGCGTAGGCACATTTACGACCTGCGAGCAGTCCGATTTCCTTCTGCAGCGGTTCGTAGGACATGACTGCCCCAGCGACGAACCCCGCCCAGCAGGTACCAATATCGAATGCTGGTGCAGCGACATCGAAATGCGTGAGAGCAATGATGGCATCGACAGGCGCGATCGGATTCCCTTCAGGAATATGTGCAAAGAGCAAGTGTGGGGCACCCCGACAGATGACGTCGTATCCCCCTTCCCACGCAGCAATCAGCCCCGGTACATAGCCGCTCATAGGATGGGCGGAATTCACGAGAGTCTTCATCCATTCGATGGTCAGACAAGCTATCTTTTTCACATTCACTGGGTCATGAACAACGATCCATTGCACCGGCTGGCTGTTTGTTCCTGATGCTGCATATCGGGCAATGTCAAGCACCTGCTCTATCTTCTCCTTTGGCACAGGATCTTCCTTGAAGTATCGCACAGACCGACGTTTTTTGAGATAGAACGCCATATCCTCCGGAGAGATGATGCCAGCGCCTTCCGGCAGGGGCTGTCTCTCCTCTGGGCGGAGGTTTAAGAGGAGCGCCTCGGACGGGCAGAACGCCTCGCAGTGCCCGCACCGGATGCACATGCCAGCTTTTTCATCTGCAACCCTGGGAAGGGTGCTCTCATCCGCTGGATCAATGATAGCCATCGGGCAGACGACCGAACATATCCCGCAACGGGTGCAGAGATCCTTATCTACGAGTATTGTCTCCATCAAATACCACCCTGTGACTGTTTCAGATTCTTTCCGGCATTCCATGCATCACCGGCGTATTTCCCGAGCGTCCAGTAGCGGTTGTCGGGCATGGTCAGGAAGTTGGCTTTCCCGGATACCTGCGTCCCTACGAGAACCACCGGCATCGGGATGAAAAAGTTGTTTCCGATCTGCATCTTGTCCATAGGTTTTTCCTCGCTTCCAGCAAGCTCATAACAGAAGGCAATATGCACATGCTATTCTTCCGCAAGAGCGATCTGGACCTTTAAAGCTAAATTTAACTTAACAGTATAAATAGGAAATACTGAACAAGATGAGACGCTTCACATTCTTGCAGCTTTTGGATCTGCCCATAATCTTCCTCAGCCGGTTCGAGGAGGTAGGAGATCGACCTCCGGAGGTGGGATTGTAGGCGAACGAAACAATGCTTCGGAAAGATCCCACCGAAAGGCACGACCAGAAGAGGGAGGATGATACCTGAATATCAGAATCGAGTCGCAGGGCAGACCAGCACCGACCACGGCGCCCTCCCTTAAGGGACCGATCAATTTGTTGATGTTCTGTTCCGCCCCGAGCCCGACTCAAAGCTTGGTCAGAATGCAAGCACGGCACTGTACTTTTGCACAGCATCTTTTTTACGAGAACCCGAAAGCACCTCCAGATGCCGGTCCGTTACTTGCTCTGCCACAGCTTTGTGCCGCATCTCGCTCATGGCGAGGACTCTCGGGTTTAGCTGAGTTTTGGGCATATACTACGCCCATTACGACGTGCATATATCAGACCTTATCGGTTCTCAGCTTCCCATTGCTTCCCGGATACTGCCTCAGAAGACAGCACCTCTCAGGTCTAGCCTTAAGAGCTTGCCGGTATACTTGTCCTCGTTCTCACGGTACGAAACGCGGCAAACCTCCTATATAATCGTTATAGATACTAGTAGTTTGCGGTTAACGGCGATTTGATGATGGTGAGAAAGTCTTCACGTACCACATTCTGACCACAACTTATCGAACTCGTTGCGAACTCCTGCTACTACGAGTTCAGGAACAAGCGACGTGCAAATGAACCGATGTGTACCGATAAGGTCACAGACACAGTCGAATGGGCTCTTTACGGATACGGCGTGAAGCCGCGTCGAACACTTGGTTGGATCGTCGGGCTTGTTTTTATGTTTGGTCTGATTTTCAGGAACAGCGGGAGCATTAAGAAGTACATCCGTGAGAAGAGCGAGGTCCTCCTCGAAGACGAATCTACTTCCAGCGATAAGTCCGGGTCGGTCGAGCTGAAGACCACCCTTAGGAGAGGAGAGATCGACTTCAAAGACCCGTTCCTCTTCAGCCTGATGACTTTTACATCTGGTTTGACGTCCTTCCTTTACCCAGCAATCGAGTACGAAGCAGAAAAGCACACCCGTTTGGTTATCATCGAACGACTCCTGGGGTCAGTGTTCGTTGCACTTCTGATAGCAACCATCAGCAGGACGTACCTGATACGATGATGTACCGATTTCAAATAGAGCAGGTATCCGAGCTTTAGACCACAGAAAAATATTTTTCCTTTGAGAGGTATAAAGTACGAAAACAACGTACACAACGTACACGACCGTCACTAGATGCTGATTTCTTAGTGTATGTTGGTGCACGTTGGTAAGAATGCATGTACGTTTCCGATCTCGACTTATATGCAGAAGACTACTATGATCCTGACATGCACTTAAATACATCAGAAAGTCACAACGTACACCGGATTATCGATATGCAGTGACGGTTGTGTATGTAGTGTACGTTGTTTTCGCACTTTATACATGAACATAAGAAAAAATATCCACACAGCCTCTGATGCTAGTCACATTGATCTTGTCATTAGCTATGGTCGTCATGATCGGTCAGTTTTAGATCGGCGTTGGCAGGCTTGGGACATATGCCCCTGAAATCACACTTGGCACAGTTATCGGTAAATCCCACGGTGCCCTTTCTGATATTGCGTCCCGCCTCAATAACTCTCTTTTCTAGGTCTATCAGGAGATCTAATCGTATGGCTCTCCGATCTTCGACTCCGCTATCAAGGTTGTATATCTCTATAAAGTCTGCCATCTTGCCAGTAGTGTACGTATATCCTAAAGCATAGAGAAGTAGCTGGTCCTGAGATATTTCCTCCTCTTGTGCATCCTCATTAGTTTTGAAGTCGACAATAACGATCTCACCTGTATCGCTTTTCCTCACCAAGTCGATGCGTCCCAAGACCAATATCTCATCAGAGAACTTGATCGCAACATCCATCTCTACATATTCAACGTCCTTTAAATCTTTTTTTGCCTCTATATACGTACTGAGCATCTTCTTCGCTTTGGCTCCCATATCCCTCCTGAGGTTCTCGTCGTAAGCATAAGGGAAATGCAAGTGAGTTTCCGAGAGGTCTCGAACCATCTCCTCTGTTATGGTTTCTTGATCCTTGATGCTCCGGTGCACCTCAGCAAGAGCACTGTGGATAGACTTACCATAGCCAAGCCGTTCATTGAAGCCGACATTAAATCCATAGATGTTTCTCATCTTAAATCCGTAGGGACATTGAAAGTAATATTTGAGATCACTAAACGAGATAGTGGTAATATCGATTGAGCTATCGGCTTTCTGGGGTTCCATTCGACAAGTTATCGGTATCCCTGGATCATAATCTCGGTAAAGA